>JAUIAC010000028.1 GCA_030425545.1 bacterium
ACTCCTGGCCGTAGATGGACAGCGCGTAGCCGGTGGCCCAGCCGTGCGTGCGCAGAGCCGCGGGGGCGTCGCGCAGGTCGCCGGAGAAGAAGCGGACGAAGGCGTCGGACCGGGCCAGGTCGTCCGAAAGGCCGAGCTCGGCGAAGAGCGTCGGGCTGTGCGCGATGAGCACCGGATCGGGCAGCGGCGTGGGGGTGACCGGGACGTAGTGGCCGGAGAAGACCTGTCGCGGGTGGTGGTCTTCGCCGGTCGACGTCGCCTGGGGATCTGCGTTGAGCGTGTCGAGCAGAGAGTAGTCTGCGTGCCGAGCGAGCGCCGCCAGCGCGTCGGGCTGGGGGGCGGCAGGGGCGGCGGTCGGTTGCGTCGTCATGGTGGTCCGTGGGGCGCGGGGCAGGTGGACGTACCACCTTTCACCAGCTCGGGCGTAGCGGAAAGGACCAAAGGTGACGACTTGGCTCCGGTCCCTACCCACGGCTGCGGCGGGCGACATCGCACGATTCACACCGACCGCACGCCGAGTCCTGGCACCTTCAGCGTCGTGCCGCCAAGGCCACCGCGCGCCCGCGCCCGCGAACCACAAGCGCCAGCCGCCCGGAGCCGCGGAGCGTCACTTCGACGTCAGGTTGAACACCCCGGACCAGTCCGGCCGCTGCGGCCCGGCCTGCCGTGCGCGGTCGCGGAACACGCGGCTCGGCCCGTCGTCCGGCACCGCCGCCAGCGCCCGCTCGAAGGCCACCGCCGCCGCCGAGAAGTCCTGCCGCCGCCACGCCTCCAGCCCCTCGGCGTAGCTGGCCACGCAGCGCTGCATCGCCTGATTCTCGGCCAGCCAGCCGCGCTCGCCGAGCACCTCGAAGATCCGCACCGGCCGCTGCTTGCCCTTGACCCGCACCGCGTCGATCTCACGCCCGTCGATGTGCTCCGACACCTCGTCCCACACGTCTTCGCTGCACAGGATCGCCGTGCCGTAGACCTTGTTGGCCGGCTCCAGCCGCGCCGCCAGGTTCACTGCGTCGCCGATGACGGTGTAGTCCTGCGCCTGCTCGCCGCCGATGTTGCCGACGATGACGTCGCCCTTGTGCAGCCCCACCCGCACCTGCAGCGTCGGGTTGCCCGAGTCCACCAGCTCCGAGTTCAGCGCCCGCACGACGGCCAGGTGGTCCAGCGCCGCCTGGCAGGCCGAGAGCGCGTCGTGGTCCCGCGGCACCGGCGCGCCGAAGAAGGCCATGACCCCGTCGCCCATGTACTTGTCGAGCGTGCCACCCCGCGCCACCAGCGCCTCGGACACCCGCCCCAGGTAGCCGTTGAGGATCGCCACCACCTCCTCCGGCTCGCGCTCCTCGCTGATCGAGGTGAAGCCGGCGAGGTCCGAGAAGAGCATCGTCAGCCGCTTGCGCTGCCCGCCCGGCGCGTTGGCCTCGGGGTTGCTCAGCAGGTACTCCACCACGTCCGGCGCCACGTAGCGCTTGAAGGTCCGCTTGATGCGGTCCCGCTCGCGCAGGCCCTCCGTCATGCGGTTGAAGGTCGCGCCCAGCTGGCCGATCTCGTCGCGCCCCTCCACGTGCACCGACACGTCCAGGTCGCCGTCGGCCACCCGCCCCGCCGCGTGCGAGAGCGCCACGATGGGCCGCGCGATGCGGGACGCCAGCAGGAAGGCGATGATCAGCGCCACCACCAGCAGCAACAGCGCCACCAGCTGCAGCGCGCCGGCGCCCTTCAGCAGCGCGCTCAGCCGCTGGTCGAGGTTGTAGCCCAGCACGATGTCGGCGATGCGCTCGCCGCTCAGCCCCTCGAGCTCCACCCGCTGCACCAGCCACCTGTGGCCGTCGATCTCCAGCTCCGTGCGCTCGCCGGCCTTGAGCGCCTTGGCCGCGTCGAGGCAGGGGGTGGGCATGTCGCCGTAGTGCGCGCCGTGGTCGGCCAGCAGCGCCAGCCGGGCCGCCTGGTCGGCGATGCGGAGGTCCTGCAGCAGGCTCATGGCCTGCCAGCCCTGCACGAACACCGCGCGCGGCTGCCCGTCGAGCACCGTGGCGCGGGCGAAGACCACGTAGAGCCCCGGCGCGGTGGCCTGGGTGACCATACCCGTCGCGCGCAGCCCGGGATCGTCGGCCTCCACGACCATGGCGCCGCTGAACTCGACGCGCGGGTCGAAGGCGTGATCGACCGCTCGCAGCTTGCGCGCGCTCTTGCCAAAAGCCTTCTTGTCTTCACTGGCGTAGAGCACGCGACCCTTGTAGTCGGCCACGGCGAAGAAGCCCTTGGTCGCCTTGGACGCCCAGCCCCAGTCGGCGTCGACCAGGTTCTGGTGCAGCGTCTTCAGGTCGGTGGCGTCGTCCTCCTCACTGCCCAGCCCAAAATCGCTCTCGTCGGTGGCCTCCGCGGTGACCTGCCGCATCACCGGCAGCACGTAGCTGAGGTCGGAGAGGGCGCGAAAGGTCTCGTAGCGCAGGCGCAGGGTCTTCTTCAGCTGGCCGCGGGCCTCGTTGAAGGTGTCGCCGGCGAGCTCCGTGGCGCGGGCCTCGAAGATCTGCAGTCCCGCGAGCGCGGTGCCCCCCACGGCGAGCAGCGCCGTGGCGGCGAGAGCGAGCAGCAGTCTGGCGCGGATGGAGGTCACGGCCGGAGTCTACAGGGGTTGGATCGCGTGAGGTAGCTGAGCGCAGAGGCGCCCCATCGCAGAGGCCTCCCCGAGCGCAGCGGCCTTCAAGCGCAGCGGCCTTCAAACGCAGCGGCCTTCAAGCGCAGGGGCTCCTGCGCGATCGGCCGCTCAGTAGCGGCCCGAGGGCTTCTTGTACTCTTCGCCGTACTTGTTCTTGTGCTTGAACGACTGGCGGTCCTGCTTGACCGAGAGCCCGTTGAGCGTCGTGGTCGCGCCGGCCTTCACCGTCACGCCCTTCACCCGCGCGGGGCGCTTGGCCTTGCGGCTGTAGGCATAGGCGGTCCAGGTCCCCGGCGGCACCCCGGCGATGCGGAAGCGGCCCTTGGCGTCGGTGCGCGCGTGGGCGCGGTTGGGCAGCACCAGGATCGTCGCGCTCATGGTCGGGTGGATGTTGCAGTAGACCTCGACGATGCCCTTGCGGGGGAAGGTCTTGGCCTTGCTGCCCCCCTTCTTGAACTGCCCGAGGTCGAAGCGGCGGGCCTTGGAGAGGGAGAACACGTTGTGGAAGAAGCCGTCGCGGTTGGGGAAGTTGACCTTCTGCCCGGCGGTGATGGCGAGCACGCGGGGCGCGAACTGCTTGTTCACCTGCGCGAGCGTGGGCAGGCCCGCAGGCGCCGGCTGCTCGAAGCCCACCAGGTAGACCACCACGTCGGAGGGGTCGGCCTTGGCCTTGCCGGCGGCCACGACCTGCACGGTGCCAGCGACCACGCCGGTCGTCGCCTTGGCCTCGGCCGGAGCGGCGGCCGGGGGCGCAGCGGGCGCCGTCGCGTCAGCGGGAGACGCCAGCAGCAGCAGCGCGAGGGTCAGGGCGGGCGTGGCGAGGCGACACATGGAGCGCTCCGGGGACGAGGGCGTGCTCACAGCTTCACCGCCCAGAGCAGACGCGGCATGAGCTTGGGAGCGTCCTCGGTGACGCCGATGAGGCAGCCGAGGGTCAGCCAGGCGCGCCCGTGGGTCCACGCGATGTCGGGGCCCACCATGGTGAAGCTCTTCCACCCCTCGCTGAGGCCGATCTCGCCGAAGACCTCACCGCCGAAGCGCAGGCCGTCGCGGTCGCCGTAGATCGCCCCCCAGGAGTAGGTCGCCCAGGTGCCCTTCACGTCGCCGATGCGGTCGAAGATGCCGAGGTCGAGGGTGGTGTGGAAGTCGCCGCGATCGTAGGACGCCACCACGTTGCCTTCGAGCAGCCACGCCCAGCCCGAGGTCACGTCGCGCTTGATGGCCACGCGCAGCAGCGGCACCACGGGGCCCGACTCTTCCGGGTCGTTCTCGGCCAGCCGCCAGCGCAGCTCGAGCCCCCAGCGGGCGATGCGGGTGTCCTGCTGGATCACGTCCGGGTCGCCGGCGCTCGCTCCCGGTGTCCGCGTCCAAGCGGTACGCCCCTCGAGCGGGACCGCCAGCTCCAGCGTGTCCGTGAGCCCGAAGATCGGCGCCCACCACAGCCAGGCGACCGACTTGTTGCCCTTGTCGACCTCCCAGATCCACTGCTCGAGCTCCACCTCGCGCTCGTGCAGCACCTCGGTGTCCCAAGTCCAGATAAAGGGCCGCCGCCCAGCCTCCGCCGGGACCGACAGCAGCAGCAGCGGCGCCAGCGTCGCGGCGACGAGGGCCACGCGCAGGGCGGAGAGTGAACGGGGCAAGCGGCGGAGGTGGTTCATGGCCCGCAGCGTAGCGACGCGTCCCCCCCGCAAGCAACCAACGCTCCAAAACGACGGCGAGACACGGGGGCCCGAGCCCAGGCCGGTCCCTCGTGTCTCACCGCAGCAATCAAGACAGGTTCGCTGCGCGGGCGTTCGGCGCGACCGAACGCGGTTCACGCCGAAGGGTGTCGCACCGTGGTTACTAGGCCCAGACGATCTTGCTGCCGGCTTCGTAGAAGTCGGCGATCTTCGGGCCGTAGGCGTCCTCCACCGCGGTGCGGCGCAGCTTCATCGTCGGCGTGAGCATGCCGTTCTCGATGGTCCAGTCGTCGCTCACCACCGCGAGGAACTGCAGGCGCTCGTGGTGCTCGACCTTGCCGTTGATCTCGGCCAGCAGCGACTCGAACACGGGCGTCAGCCGGTCCTTGGACGCCGGATCGTTGGCCTTGGCGCGCTCGTCTTCGCTCAGCACCACCAGGGCGCAGGGCTGCGGCTGACCCGAGCCGGTGACCATCGACAGCTCCACGTGGGAGTTGTTGTTGATGATGTTCTCGATCGGCGCCGGCGCGACGTACTTGCCCTTGGAGGTCTTGAAGATCTCCTTCACCCGGCCGGTGATCTTGAGCATGCCGTTGGGCTTGCGCTCGCCACGGTCGCCCGTCTTGAAGTAGCCGTCCTCGGTGAAGCACTCCGCCGTCAGCTCGGGCTGCTTGAAGTAGCCCTGCATGCAGCCCGCGGACTTGATCAAGATCTCGCCCTGGTCGCTGATCTTCACGTCGACGCCCTTGTAGGGCACACCGACGTAGCCGGGCTCGGAGAAGCCGGGCTGGCTGAGGTGCGAGTAGGCGAAGTCCTCACTCATGGCGTAGCCCTCGAGCAGGTTCAGCCCCAGCTCGCGGTACCAGGCGATGAGCTCGGCCGGGATCGGCGCCGAGCCGCTGCCCGCCAGACGGACCTGGTCGAGGCCGAGGCCGGTGAGCACCTTCTTCTTCACGATGCCGCCGAGGATCGGGATCTTCATCAGCATCGCCAGCTTCTTCTCCGGCTGCTTCTGGAACACGCCGAGCTGGAACTTCAGCCACAGGCGCGGCACCGAGATGAAGAGCGTCGGCCGCGCGCGGTTCAGGTCGGCCACGAAGGTGGTCAGCGACTCGGCGAAGAAGAGGTGCTGCGCCGCGATGAGCGAGCTGCACTCGATGTACGCCCGCTCGAACACGTGCGCCAGCGGCAGGTAGCTCAGGCAGCGGTCGGCGCTGGTGAACTCCAGGGCGTCGACGATGCCCTCGGCGGCGGCGCTCATCTGGCCGAAGCCGTGCATCACGCCCTTCGGACGGCCGGTGGAGCCCGAGGTGTAGATGATCATGCCGAGCTCGTCGGCGCCGCGGCTGGGCTTGCCCTCGAGCGGCTCGGTGGTCTCGCAGATGTGATCGACCGTGGTGAAGTCGGTCTTGGGCGCGAGCGGGAAGGCGACGCAGGGCATGTCGTCCGGCACGCCCTTCTGGATCTCGTCCCAGGTGTCGAGCTTGCCCACGAAGAGCAGCTTGCAGTCGCTGTGGTCGAGCACGAAGCTGACCGTCTCGGCGTTGACCGTCGGGTAGAGCGCCACGGTCACGTAGCCCGCCATCCAGATCGCCAGCTCGGTGATGATGAAGTGGGCGCAGTTCTTCGACACGATGCCGATGCGGTCGCCCGGCTCGAAGCCCTGGGTCTGCAGCCAGGCGGCGATGCGCCGGGCGCGGTCGAGCGCCTCAGACCAGGTGTAGTCCTTGGTCTGACCCCCGCCGATGGGCTGCGTGAAGTAGACCTTGTTCGCGTGCTTGATCTCGTTTTCGTAAACGTAGTCCAACAGCAGTTTGCCGGTGCTCATAGGGGCCTCCAAGAGAGTTCGAGGCGCGGAGCCTACCGCGACTCGGCACCGGCGAAAACCACTCTGTTGCGAAATGCCCTGAAGCGAAGCATCAACGCCATCCGTCCGGATTTTCGAGGCGATCGAGCCCCCTTGGAGGCGCCCGCGGAGGGTCGTCGGTGTCGCCCGGGACCGCGGCGCCCGCGCGCCGACCGGGTGCCGACCGGGCGTCGCCCCCCACCGGGAGCGGCGACGCGTGGCCGACGTCGCCCGAGCGCTGGGGCAGAGGGGCGAAGGGGCGACGCGGTGCAGGCCGCTGCCGTCGCCGGCAGCCAGACCTTGCCACCCCTAAAAGGAGCCCCTACAACGGCGTCATGAGCACACGTACACTACGCGTCGGGTTGGTCGGTTGGCGGGGCATGGTTGGCTCCGTGCTGCTCGAGCGCATGCACGCAGAAGACGACTTCGCCGGCATCGAGCCGGTGTTCTTCTCCACCTCGCAGGCTGGGCAGGCCGCGCCGGACGTCGGTCACGGCGCGTCGACCCTCCTGGACGCCAACGATCCCGCCGCGTTCGCCGGGCTGGACGTGGTGCTGACCTGCCAGGGCGGCAGCTGGACCAAGGCGATGTACCCGGCGATCCGCGCGTCGGGCTGGCGCGGCCACTGGATCGACGCCGCCAGCGCGCTGCGCATGGCCGACGACGCGGTCATCGTCCTCGACCCGCTGAACCGCGCCGCCATCGACGCCGCCTACCGCGCCGGCACCACCACCTGGGCGGGCGGCAACTGCACGGTGTCGCTGATGCTCCTGGGCCTCGGCGCGCTCTTCCAGGCCGGCTGGGTGGAGTGGATGACGTCGATGACCTACCAGGCCGCGTCGGGCGCGGGCGCCAAGAACATGCGCGAGCTCGTCGCGCAGATGCGCACGGTGGGCGACGAGGCCGCCTCGCTGCTCGACGACCCGGCCACCGCAGCCCTGACGCTCGACCGCCAGGTGAGCGCCTCGCTCCGAGGCACGACCCTGCCCACAGCCCACTTCGGCGCGCCGCTGGCCGGCTCCGTGCTGCCCTGGATCGACTCGCTGATGCCCGACGGCGCCACCCGCGAAGAGTGGAAGGGCCACGTCGAGGCCAACAAGATCCTGGGTCTGAGCCCGGAGGTGCCGGTCGACGGGGTGTGCGTGCGCGTCGGCGCCATGCGCTCCCACGCGCAGGCCGTGACGGTCAAGCTCACGCGAGACGTGCCGCTCGACGAGATCGAGGCGCGCATCGCCCAGAGCACGCCCTGGACCTCCGTGGTCGCCAACGACAAGGCCGCGAGCCTCGCCGAGCTGACCCCGGTGGCGGTGAGCGGGACGCTGAACATCCCGGTGGGCCGCCTGCGCAAGCTGCGCATGGGCCCCGAGTTCCTCACCGCGTTCACGGTCGGCGATCAGCTGCTGTGGGGCGCGGCGGAGCCCCTGCGTCGCATGCTCCGCATCGTGCGTGAGCACGCCGGCGCGTGACCGAGCCGCCCCGCACCGTCGCCCTCGTCGGCGGCACCGGCCGCCTCGGGCGTGCGCTGCGGCGGGCCCTGTCGGCGGCGGGGATCCCCAGCCGCGCCCTCGCCCGCAGCCCGACCCCCGAGCCGGAGGTGCGGGCCGGCGACCGCCACGACCCCACCACGCTGCGCACCTTCCTCGACGGCGCCGACCTCGCCGTGGACCTGTGCGCCTTCGACGCCGCCGACGCGGAGGCGCTGCTGGCCGCCTGGCGAGCGTGCGAGCGCCCACCCAACCGCCTGCTCTTCGTGTCCGCCCTGGCCGAACGCCCCGCCGAGCGCTGGCGCGACGCCCTGCCGACCGACGCCGACGCCCTCGAAGCGGCCCTGAGCGCCGCGCCACCGACCGACGCCTATGGCCGCGGCAAGCGAACGGCCCGCCAGGCCTTCCGCGACGCCCTCGGGGACCGGTGCCGCACCGCGCTCCTGCCCCAGCTCTTCGCCCCCGACGACCTCGACGCCCGCGAGCTGCGCTACCTGCGCGACGCCCGAGACACGGGCTCGGTTCAGCTGCCGGGCACGGGTGAGCAGGTCCCCTGCGTGCTGCACGTGGACCTGGCCGCGCAGGCCCTGTGCGCCTACCTGCAGCGGCCCGACGCGCCGCCGGTGCTGCAGATCGCGCCCCCGCCCGGCCCCACCGTGATCACCTTGGTGCGGGCCTTGCTCGCCGGCGCTGGCGTCACCGCCACTCTGGCCCCGAACCGGTCGGAGCGGGGCCCCCACAGCGCCGGATCGGAGCGCGTCGACGCCGCCGGAGCCCGCAGTTTGCTGGCCGCGCTGCCGTGGCACACCCATTCCGCGCAGCTCGTCGCCGCCCACCGCGACCTGGGCGCTCGCTTCTCCGGCGAGACCGGTTGAGACTTGACCCGCGTCAAGATCCGCCTCAGATTGGGGTCCAGTTACCCCCCGAAAAAACCTGCCTGCCGTCCTGCCTGGAGCCGACCTTGCCGAGCCCACGCGTCTCCCGTGCACGCCTCCGCCCGCTAGCCACGCTAGCGTGCGTGCTGCTGCTTCCTTCGCTAGCCCTCGCCGCGCCGCCGCGGGTGTTGGTCCCGACGGAGAGCGGCGCGTTCCACGCCAGCCCTGTCGACGCGACCCTGCCGGTGGCCCCGATCTATCCGCGGAACGGCTTCGTCGCCCGCCAGATCGGCCCCTTCGTCAGCGGCATCGCCGGTGTCGGCTCCAAGAGCATCGACTTCAAGGGCAAGGCCAGCAGCCTGCTCGACCAGGGCGTGCACGGCCTCCGCTTCAACAACGGCGGCCGCGTGCGCATGACCCTGCCCACCGCGGTGATGGCGCCGAACACCCAGATGATCGACGGCAAGCCGCAGCCCTTTGGCATGGGGCTCTCGTTCTTCTACCGCTTCGACAAGCCCAGCAATCAGCGGGTCAACGGCTGGCTGCCCCTGGTGAGCCTCGGCAAGATCGGCGCTGGCTGGCAGGTGGCGGTGCTGCTCCGCAACGGCATCCCGGTCATCGCGCGGCGCCACAGCAACGGCACCCTCTTCGACCTCTCGTCTGTGGCCGTGGGCCACGCGCCGACCCTGCGCATCGACGAGGGCAAGCGCCACCACATCGTGCTCAACTTCTCGCAGACGCCGAACCCCAACGGCTGCGGTGGGCAGCAGAACGCCGCCTGCGCCGGCCTCGGCTGGCTTCGGCTGGTGGTCGACGGAGTGATGCACGCCGAGTACCTGGTCGACATCGACCGAGACTACCGCCAGATCGACATCGGCAGCCTCGACATCTACTCGGGCGCCTACCCGACGCAGACCAACTGGAGCGCAAACCCGAAGGGGCTGCTGGCGCGCGGCGTGATCAACGACGTCATGCTCTATCGTCGCGCCCTGACCATGCGCGAGATCAGCCAGCTCTCGGCCATGCTCCGCGGCGGCCTGGTGATGCAGTGGCCCACCGCCCACCCCTCGCTCCTGGGCCTGCAGCCGGTCACGGTGCCCGGAACGCCGGGCAGCGCCACGCCCAGCCCAGCCAAGGGCTTCAAGGCGACCTCGGACCTGCTCTTCTTCCGCAAGGGCTTCAACCAGGCCGCCGGTGAGCTCTCGCCGACCATGACCGTCGGCGGCACGCAGTGGACCTACGCGTCGACCGTGCGCAACAACGGCCAGCAGTGGCTCGCCGCCGTGTCGACCTTCGGGGGCATGGTCGGCATCGTCCGCAAGGGCAACACCGTCTACGGCTCCTGTGGCAAGGACTGGGCGAAGATGACGACGTCCGCGTGGCTGGGCGTGGCGAAGCCCACGGACTGGTCGCGCATCGCCATCATCCAGGACGGCTCGACCACGCGCTTTGTCCACAACGGCCAGGTGGCGAAGCTGAGCTGCGGCGCCCTCAGCGCGTCTTGGGCCAGCTACTACGCCCGACTCAAGACCGCGCCGGCCTCCGAGCCTGCGGCCGACGTGGCCAACGCCATGCTCTTCCGCCGCGCGGTGCCGCTCGACGAGCTCTTCGCCACCGCCTTCCCGGGGCCCCGCGTGTGGATGCGGCCCAACACGACCTCATCGTCCGTCGTCCCGGCCCTGGCTCCCAACCTCTCCGGTGGTCTCTGGAACGTGGGCGGGGCCAAGACCAAGGCGCCGGTCAACGGCGTCATCGGCGCAGACAGCAAGGCGGCGACGCTCTTGGTCAGCCCCAGCCAATCGTTCTTGCAGGCCGACGGCAAGCAGCCCGACGTCCGCCCCTTCACGCTGAGCATGCGGGTCAAGCCGATCAAGGGCGGCACCGGCGTCCGCGACATCCGGCTGGCCCGGCGGGCTCAGCTCGGCAACGTCAACCACTTCGACGTCGACGTGTCGTTGGTGTGCGACTACGGCGGCAACGGCTGCTGGGTCTACGTGCTGACGCCCAACGGGACCCCAGGCAAGCCCTCGCGCCAGTGGAAGGTCGACCGGCTGCTGAACTGGAACCAGGAGGCGCTGATCAACATCAGCTGGCCTGCCGTGGGGCTCGTGGCCACCAGCGACCCGAGCAAGCCGAAGCTGGACGACGCGCCTCGCATCGCCGTCAACAACGTGCTCGAGAACCAGCTCAGCGAGACGGGCACCAAGCACGTCTTCGACCTGGAGAAGATCTGGAAGAAGTGGGGCAACCACATGCAGCCGACCGCCGCGGCCATGGCGCCGACCTGGTGGCAGTTCGGCGGCCACGTCAGCGGCGACAAGCTCGAGCTGCAAGACGTGCGCGTGTACCCCTACGCCGTGCAGGCGGTGGCCTCCATCGGCGCGCGCTGCGACAAGAAGTCCTGCGGCGAGACCGGTCAGCTCTGCGCCGAAGCCAACGGCGGCAACAAGGGCGCGAGCGCCATGTGCTACGGCTGCGCGACCGGCCAGATCTCGGTGGCTGGACACGGCGCGGTGGAGCGCGAGTGCCGCGCCCAGGTCGGCTTCTACCAGCAGTGCGGCAACAACAAGGACTGCCTGAGCGACAAGTGCGACGGCAACACCTGGCGGTGCATGGCGTCCAACGCCACCAAGGGTCAGTGCACCAAGTTCTGCAGCGACCGCGGTCGCCGCTGCGACGCCCACGCGGGCGGCTGGCGCTGCGGCGAGTGCCGCGCGGGCTTCAAGCGGCTGCCGGCCTACGGCGCCTTCTCGGCGATCCACCCCGACCTCGAGTGCACCTGGGCGCCCACCATCGAGGACGGCGACCCCTGCAGCAGCGACGCGCAGTGCCACTCGGGCAAGTGCGGCGACGTCGACGTGCCGCGCTACATCGTCGGCTTCAACAAGATCGGCGGCGGCGCCATCAACAACGGCTGGCAGCCGGTCTACAACGTGGCGGCGTCGGCGCCCGAGCACAAGGCGGTCAAGAAGGTGAAGCGCTGCCTCGCGCGCACGCCCAACTACTGCAACAGCAAGCACCTGCACTACCAGATCGAAGGCACCGTCTACACGCCAGACTGCGCCCTGGCCGAGCCCAACACCTGCGGCGCTACCAAGGACTGCAAGCCGGTCACGGCCTACCGGTGCAAGAAGCAGTGCACGTCCAACCGCGAGCGGCGCTGGACCATCCTCAACCCGGCCACCTGCTCTGCCATGGTCGAGCACGGGCTGCGGCTGCGCCCCTTCGCGGGCAAGCCACGCGGCGCCGAGCTCAAGGGCGACGGCGCCTGGGGCCAGATCCGCGCCGCCATGACACGCACCAACTTCACGCTCAACGACCTGAAGAAGGCGGTGCTGCGGGAGACCACCAACTACTCCGACAAGTTCGACTACGGCCGCCTGGTCAACGCCGGCGTGGGCCGCGTGCTCTACGAGTACGCCCGCGCCAACAACACCGACAAGGCCAAGATGCGGTCGCAGTACGGCAACTTCGGCCGACTCATCGACTGCCCCTCCGCAGCGCCCTACAAAAACGAGACCTACAACACCATCAAGTGCGAGCCCAAGCTGCAGCCGCGCGGCGCCAACTGCCCGCCCCCAGGCGAGCCGGGCGTGGGTCACGAGTGGTGTGTCACCAACTACTGCGCCCGCGACACCAAGAAGTGCGACAACGGCGACAACCCGCTGCTCGAGCCCAAGCCCAACGCGGGCAACAAGGACCGGCAGGGCAAAGACGACGTGAAGTTCGGCGTGGTCCGCTGCGACGACACCACGGTGGAGATGCAGAACAGCACGGCCAAGCCGGGCGACGACGACTACCGCTACGTGGCCGACCTCACCATCGCCTACTGCCTGCGCATGTTCGGCACCTACGTGCCGCCGATCCCGGTGCTGCAGGGCCTCTTTCACCTCGACCGCACCAAGGGCGAGGCCTGCGCGAGCTACCAGTTCAAGGCCTACGTGGCCGGTGTCGCGCTCGCCCTCGGCAAGCCGAAGTCGCTCTTCGGCAGCTGCACGGGCATGAAGATCAACAACAACACCATCTGCGAGCAGGCCAAGTGCACGCCCGGACCGCTGATCACCGGCAACCTGTCCGAGCTCTTCAAGGCCGTGGCGGGCGGCGCCTACATCCAGGTGGGCGGCGCGGCGCCGGGCTGCGTGCCGCTGGCGGGCACCCCGGTGGGCGAGCTCATCGACAAGCTCACCATCCTCAAGACCAAGACCGTGGGGCCGGTGCCGCTGGCGGTGCAGTTCGGCCCGACCCTCGACATCTGCGTGGACCCGCTGGTGGGTGTGGGCGACGAGGGTGTGCCCAAGGTCACGATCCGGCCGTCGATCGGCCTCGGCATCGACGCGCGCGGCGGCATCGGCCTGGCCGAAGGCGAGGGCAAGGACAAGGCGATCAAGTTCTGGGCGGGCATCCAGCTGCTGCTCGACGTGGTCAAGCTCGGCTTCCCCATCGGCTGGGGCGTCGAGGTCAAGGACGTGCCGGGCAACCTGGCCATGTGGAAGCTGCAGGTGTCCCAGCGCATCGGCATCGACCTCGAGCTCTTCAGCGGCAGCCTCGCGCTCTTCGCCGAGGTGGCGCTCGGCCCGCTGTCGATCGGCTACCGGCTGCAGCTCTTCGACTGGACCGGCCTCCTCTTCGAGTGGGAGCTGTCCAACGTGCCGCTCTTCAGCACCAAGCTCGACAATCGGAAGCCCAAGATCAGCTACGGCAACCTGCCCGAACACGACCATGACGGGTGGTTCAACGGCAAGAAGTGCGAGGGACTGTGCGGGAAATGAACCGAACTCAGCTCCAGAAGCGGCTGCTCCTGGCCGCGGTGACGCTCCTCGGCGGCGCGCTCGCCGCGCTGTGGGTGGCGCTGCCCAACCACGACCTCTCGGTGCTCCTCCGGCCCGACGAGTGGGACGCACGCGACGCCGACGTGGTGCTGGCCTCGCTGCCCCATGGCGAGCGGGCGCCCTCCCTGGAGGCGGGGACCCAGGTGCTCGCGGGCCGCTACGCCGTGGACTACACCATGTCGCTGACGGCGCCCTCGGCGACGGGCCCGCACACGGGTGAGATGGCGCTGCAGGGCACCCTCGAGATCGCCGCCGCCAAGGAGCGCGGCTGGTTCGTCGGCCGTGTGGTGGCGCCCAAGGTCACCGCCGACGCGACGCTCGTGCCGCTGATGGGCACGCGCGCCGACGCGCCGGGCGCGGGCTTCGAGCTGCCCTTCGCCGCGCGGCTCGACGACGACGGCGCCATCGTGGAGCTGCGGCACGCCAAGGCGGCTCCCATGGGCGCGCGGAACCTGATCAAGGGGCTGCTGCACGCCAGCCAGATCGTGCGGACCGAAGACGACGTGGCCCACGCCGAGTGGACCGTGGTGGAGCCGGGCGCCGACGAGGACATCGAGGCGAGCTACAGCCTGCGAGAGAACCAGCTGACCAAGACCTGGCACTCCAAGCAGCTGGGCGGCGAGCGCAAGGCCGCCATGACCGCCATCGGCAAGGTCGACATGAGCCTGGCGGCGCACACCGTGCGGGACGTAACCTGGAGCCTGCACGTGCACGCCAACCTGGGAATGGGCATGGGCGACGCCAACTACGACGGCGAGGTCCGCGCTGAGCTGCGCTGGCTGGGCCAGAGCCAGGGCGACTGGGCGCGGGGGGTCGACGTGCTCGGCCTCGAGGTGGGCCTGGGCAAGCTCCGGGTGCGCGCGCCGCGGCCGGTGATCGCGGTGGCGCCCGGCGCCACGGCCGACGGCCTCATCGCAGCGGCGAGCGCGGCGGCGGCCAAGCGGGACAACAACGCGCGGCGCAAGGCCATGCAGCAGCTGGCGACCCTGGTGAAGCGCGAGCCGGCCCTGGCCAAGACCCTGGCCGCGCGGCTGCGCGCGCCGCTGCCTGGGGACGACCGCCGCACCCTGGTGGAGGCCCTCGCCAGCTCCGACACGGTGGCGGGCCGCGAAGAGCTCGCCGGGATCATGGACGACGACGTGGTCGAGGGAGAGCTGCGGGCCGACGTGGCCACGGTGACCACCTTCATGCCACGCCCCGGCGACAAGCTGCTGGCCAGCCTGCGGCGCCAGAGCGAGCAGGCGGGTCTCTCGCGGCTGGGGTCGGCGGCGCTCTTCGCGCTCGCGGGGCAGGCGCGCCTGCAGGCCGACCGCGACCCCGCGCGCACCGCTCAGATGAACGCCGAGCTGCTGAAGCGGGCCCAGGCCAAGCTGACGCTCTCGCCGACGGCGATCGTCCACGCGCCGCCCGTGGCGCCGGCCGGCCAAGGCATGGCGCCAGAGCCCCAGGGCGCCGCCGGGCCCGGCTCGCAGCAGGCCGGAGAGACCTGGCAGAAGGGCGACGACCTCGACACCCTGAAGGGCGACGACGGCACCGTGACCCCGGGCCCCACGGGCACCGGTGGCGCGCTGCCGACGGCGATCCCGACCAACGCCACCTTCGCGGAGCAGCTGGCCTGGCTCGAGGCGGTGGGCACCATCGGCGGGCCCGAGGTGTTGAAGCTGGTGAAGCCGTGGCTCAAGCACCCGAACCACCAGGTGCGCATGACCGCGACCTTCGCCCTGCGCTTCGCCCACACCGGCGCCGCGCGCATCGAGCTCGTGAACCAGATGGCGCTCGACAAGGACGGCTGGGTGCGCCGCGCGGCGGTGATGGCGACGCGCTACCACGCCATGGCGCCCTTTCTCCAGCCTGTGCAGCGCGCGCTGAAGGAAGACGTGCACCCCAACGTGCGGCTGGCTGCGGCCTACAACCTCGCCATGTGGGCCCACGAGGCGCCGACGCTGATGTCCTACGTGCGAGAGGCCGCCAACCGTGAGCCCAAGCCCCTGGTGGCGCGGGCCATGCGGGACCTGGAGCCGATGTTGATCCGCGACACGCCGGACGGCTCGGTGACCATGGAGCCGGTGCTGCCCCACGGCGCGCACCCACCCTCGGTGCCCCACGGCGTGCAGCTGGTGGCGCGGCAGGCGCCCGAGACCGCGGCGACCCAGGAGGGGGCGCTGTCCCAGGACACCCAAGCCAAGAGCGGCGCGCCCAAGGGCGCACAGGCAGGTGGACAGTGAGCGGCGCCTCGGGACTTCGGCGGGCCAGCGTGCCCGCGTGGGTGACGACGTGGGCGCTGCTCGCGCTGGCGACCGCGTGCGGCACGGCAGAGACGACCTGCGCCAAGGGCAGCGTCGCCACGGAGGACGGCAAGTGCGTCGCCGTGGGCCCCGCGGCGTGTGGGCCGGGCACCGAGTGGGACGAGGCGTCGAGCACCTGCGTGCTGGCGCAGACCGCGGACGCGGGCTCTGACGCGGGGGCGGACACGACGGGGGCGGACACGGCCGGGGCGGACACGGCTGGGACCGACGCCGGCGGACACGACGCTGCGGGCGGCGACACCAGCGCCGGCGAGGACACCGCGCTGGCCGAGTGCAAGCCAGCCTGCGACGGCCGCGTCTGCGGCGACGACGGCTGCGGTGGCACGTGCGGCGACTGCCCCAACGGCAAGGTCTGCGACGTGGCGGGCCAGTGCCAGTCCCCGCCCGACTGCGTGCCCTCGTGTACGGGCAAGGTCTGCGGCGGCGACGGCTGCAAGGGCTCCTGCGGCACGTGCGGCGACCCGAGCGCGCCGATCTGCAAGGACGGCAAGTGTCTCGCCGGCTGCGTGCCGGACTGCGTCGGCAAGGGCTGCGGCGGCGACGGCTGCGGCGGCTCCTGTGGCACCTGCGGCGCGGAGCTCGCCTGCAGCAGCCACGGCCACTGCGTGCCCAAGGCCTGGACCTGTGGGGCGGACACCTACGCCGCGCACAACGGCTGTGACTGCGGGTGCGGCGCGCCCGACCCGGACTGCAAGGTCGCCGGACAGGCGCTGCACGGCTGCGCCTCGACCGAGACGTGTGGCGACGGAGGGACCTGCGTGTCCAAGGTGCCGAAGGGCTGGTCGTGCCCCGCGTTCTTCTACGACGACGGCCTGCTGTGCAACTGCGCCTGCGGCGCGCCGGACCCGGACTGCAAGGACACCAGCAACACCATCGTAGACTGTCAGCCCGGCGCCTGTGACGCGGCGGCGGGCGTGTGCGCGTCGGTGTGCACGCCCAGCTGCACCGGCAAGGTGTGCGGCCCGGACGGCTGCGGCGGCACGTGCGGCACCTGCAAAGACCCCAAGCTGCCGGGCTGCGCCGCCGGGGCCTGCGTGGCCAAGTGCACGCCCGACTGCAGCAACAGCCAGTGCGGCGACGACGGCTGCGGCGGCTCCTGTGGCACCTGCGCGACGGGGCTGACCTGCAGCCAGGGCCTGTGCGCGGCGACGGCCGGCAAGTCCTGCGCCTTCCACTGCGGCTACCAGACCAGCGGCGGCTGCTGGTGCGACGCCGGCTGCAAGCAGCGCGGCGACTGCTGCGCCGACGTCGACCTGTGCTTCTGCACCGCCGACTGCACCGGCAAGTCCTGCGGCGACGACGGCTGCGGCGGCTCCTGCGGCGCGTGCGGCGACAAGAGCAAGCCCTACTGCGACGCCAAGGGCGCGTGCTCCGCCACCTGCGTGCCGCAGTGTGCGGGCAAGAGCTGCGGCGACGACGGCTGCGGCGGCACCTGCGGCGCGTGCGGCGCGGGCGCGAGCTGCAACGTGCACGGCAAGTGTGTGCCCGCGGAGTGGACCTGCGAGGCCCACCTCTACGCGTCCGGCGGCGTCACCGCGAGCTGCGACTGCAGCTGCGGCGCGCACGACCCCGACTGCGCCGGCGGCGGGCCGCTCACGGGCTGCCCCGCGGGCGGGGCCTGCGCCAAGGACAAGGCCTGGTGCGAGGCCAAGTGGTGCGCCAAGCAGGGCGACTGCAGCAAGCCGGCCTGGTGCGTGGGCGACTACCCGACCAGCGCCTACACCCGCCGCGGCGTGTGCGCTCCGCCGAACCCGGCCGGCTTCGCGCCGAACCACCCCTGCTCGGTCGACGCCGCGTGCGCGTCCGACCTCTGCGTGGCGGGCACCTGCCGCGTGCACTGCGAGGCCGACAAGGACTGCGTCGCGGGGCAGGCGTGCGTCGGCCTCGAGCGCTATCAGCCGCTCACGGGCAAGCCCATTGGCGTGGTCGGCATCTGCGACCAGACCGAGAGCGTGGGCAAGTCGTGCGGCAAGCACAGCGACTGTGACAAGCAGCTGTGCCTGGCCTTCGTGAACCCGGTCGACCTCAAGCTGGTGGCCCGCTGCGGGTCGCCCCACGGCGGCGCGCCCGAGGGGCAGAAGTGCGGCGAGGGCGTGCACTGCGCCATGGGCCTGCTCTGCGCCAGCGGCGTCTGCCAGCGGCCCTGCCTCGGTGGCCAGAGCGAGTGCGCCAGCGACCAGACGTGCAAGCCTGCCGTGGTCCAGCACGGGCCGACCACGCAGACCAGCGACGACACCACCGCCCCGGCGTGCCATGCGAAGCCTTAGGAGCCCCAACGTGCCAGCGCAGACCTGCATCATCGGACCACGCGCGCCGCGCGCAGCCCGCGGTGGCTGGCGGAGCGCGCTGCTGCTCGCCGCGACGCTGTGGCTGGTCGGCTGCACCGTGGAGACGGTCACGTGCGACCCGTCGAAGGCCGCGGGCGAGCCGGGCGCCTGCATCGCGACGATCTGCGGCGCGGGCACCGAGGCTGTCGACGGCAAGTGCGTCGCGAAGGACACCGCGGGCGGGGACAACGACACCTCCGCGGGCGACGCGACGGCCGGAACCGACGCGGGCAGCTCCGACGCGGGCAGCTCCGACGCGAGCCAGCCCGACGCCGCCAAGGCCGACGCGACAGGGCAGGACGCGAGCGCCGCCGACACGGGCGCCTGCGTGCCGGCCTGTGAGGGCAAGACCTGCGGCGACGACGGCTGCGGCGGCTCCTGCGGCGCCTGCTCGGGCGACAAGGCCTTCTGCGTGGCCGGGCAGTGCAGCGCGACCTGCACGCCGGCCTGCGCCGGGGCCCAGTGCGGCGACGACGGCTGCGGCGGCTCCTGCGGCGCCTGCGAGGGCGGTGGGACCTGCTCCACCACGGGGCGCTGCGTGCCCAAGGGGTGGACCTGCGGCGCGACCTCGTGGGACGGCGACGGCGTGTGCGACTGCGGCTGCGGCGTGTCCGATCCGGACTGCGCCGTGCCCGGGTTGACGGTCAAGGGCTGCAAGGCCGGCGAGCAGTGCAAGGCCGACACCTGCGTGGCCGGGCCGCCGAGCGGCTGGACCTGCCCGGCCGAGGCCTTCGACGACGGCAAGATCTGCGACTGTGACTGCGGCGCCGTCGACCCCGACTGCGCCAAGGGCGACCTGCCCGTGCCCAACTGCCCCACGAGCGTCTGCGCCCCGGACGGCACCTGCGGCCCGTGCAAGCCCAGCTGCGCCGGCAAGGAGTGCGGGCCTGACGGCTGCGGCGGCATCTGCGGCGTGTGCTTGAAGGACCCGACCAAGACGATCTGCGACCAGGGCAAGTGCGCGGCGGGCTGCACGCCGAAGTGCGGCGACCACACCTGTGGGCCCGACGGCTGCGGCGGCTCGTGTGGCGCGTGCAAGAGCGGCCAGCACTGCGCGCTGGGCCAGTGCCAGGCCCTGGCCAAGGACCTGTCGTGCGTCGGTCACTGCGGCAAGGCGGCGGTGGGCGGCTGCGGCTGCGACAGCACCTGCGTCATCGGCACCACCTGCTGCAAGGACTTCGTGGCGGCGTGCGGCTGCGTGCCCAAGTGCAGCGGCAAGACCTGCGGCGACGACGGCTGTGGCGGCTCCTGCGGCTCGTGCAAGAGCGGTCAGGCGTGCGACGTGAGCGGCGCCTGTGTCAACGACCCGTGCAAGCCCGACCCCTGCGGCGGCAAGGGCGCCTGCCTGCAGGGCGCGTGCACCTGCCTGAGCGGCTTCGACGGCGCCAAGTGTGGGTCCTGCGCGGCCGGCTTCATCGGCTTCCCCGACTGCAAGCCCGACCTCTGCGCCAAGCAGACCTGCAGCGGCAAGGGCGCGTGCGACCCCAAGTCCGGCGCGTGCACCTGCACCAAGGGCTTCACCGGGCAGAGCTGCCAGACCTGCACCGACCCGAAGAAGGCCTTCCCCGACTGCGACAAGCCGCTGCCCCCCTGCGCCGGCCAGACCTGCAGCAACCAGGGCGCGTGCGACACCACCACCGGCAAGTGCGAGTGCAACGCCGGCTTCGGCGGCGACAGCTGCCAGACCTGCACGAGCTCGGCGCAGAAGTGGCCCCAGTGCGGCGAGGGCAAGTGCACGCTCACCTGCAAGGGCAAGGGCGGCTGCGTCACCTTCAACACCTGCCTGTGCCAGCCCGGGTTCGCGGGTAACCTGTGCGAGAAGTGCGAAGACCCGACCAAGACCTGGCCCAGCTGCGGCGGCGCGGTCAACGTGAACTACGCGCCAGACCCCTCGGTGGCGAGCGTGAACTGCGGCTTCTGCGGTCAGCCCCTGTCGAAGCTCAGCACCACGCCGGACGCCGCGGACAAGACCGCGCCCATCTTGAAGGTGTTGATCCCGCCGGCGGGGGCGACCATCGCGCCCGGGATGCCGATCGTGGCGATCATCGACGACCTGCTCGACCCCAAGACGGTCACCCCGTCGACCTTTCAGGTGCACCCCGCGGGCAGCGACAAGGTCACCGTCAACGGCTCGATCATGGCGCAGGTGACCACCAACAAGAACACCGTGCTCGTGTTCTTCCCGTCCAACCTGAACGTGGGCGGCAACTACAAGATCAAGCTCAACGGCATCAAGGACCTCGGCGGCAACGCGCTCACGGCGGTGGACAGCCCCTTCGTGCTCGGCGCCGGCGGCACGGGCAGCTTCGGCAGCGCGGGCAGCTTCGAGGCCGGCCTGTCGGGCTGCTTCATCGCGGGCGACGGCGGCGTGCTCGGCGTGACCGACAACATCTCGCCCACCGACGGCAAGGCGATGCTCGGCCTGACCACGCGCGACGCCGCCTACCTGGGCAGCGCGGGCGCCCTGTCGGGCCAGGCCTCGGTGGCCTTCTGCGGGCCGATCCCGGTGCCTGCGGGCAGCAAGGAGCTGCTCTTCGACTACGACTTCGCGTCGAGCGAGTTCGACGAGTACGTGGGGGACAAGTACGACGACGTCGCCATCGCCGCTGTGTCGAGCAGCAAGGGCGGGGTGGGCGGCGTGCTCACCAGCGTGAACCTCATCGGCAAGGCCGCGGGCGTGCTCACCAAGGCCTTTGGGCTGCCCGACCAGGGCGACGCCGTGGCCAAGAAGTCGGGCTGGAAGACGGGCGCGGTCAAGGGCATCGCTGCGCTTGGCAGCTCGGTGTTCCTGACCTTCGTGGTGAGCGACGTGGCCGACACGGCCTTCTCCTCCGCGCTGGCGGTGGACAACGTGCGCTTCAAGTAGCGGTCGGTCCAACCGGCGCCAGCGCCTCGCCGCGCCAGGCCCAGCGGCCCAGCAGCGCGCTCCACAGGCCGTGCCCCACCGCCCACGCGCCCACGGCGGCGCTGCCACCGACGGTGGCCCAGGCGACGCCGCAGGCGAGCGCGGTGCAGGCGAGCGCGACGCCGTTGGCCCGCAGCACGCGGCGCCGCAGCGGGCGACCGGCCAGCCACACCAGGAGCGGGGCGTGACCCACGGCGGCGGCGAGCGCGAGCTGGTGTCGGGTGGCCATGGCGCGATGCTGCCACGGGAGCGGCGGCGGCGCCCGCGAGATGCGCGTCGGGGCGGCGCTTGGGGTACACTGCGGCCTCGCGCCACCGAGGGCGCCCCCTCGCACCGGAGCGCCGCGCCCCATGTCCGACGACTCCCGCGTCCGCTCCAGCCGCCTCGGCCGCGTCGCCATGCTCGGCGGCATGGCCGCGCGCCTCGCTGGCGACGCCGCGTCGGCCGCCGGGCGACTCGCCACCAGCGCCAGCTCGGACGCGGCCGCGCGCGCGCTGCACAAGGGCGTCAGCCAGACCCTGGTGCGCCACCTTGGCGAGATGAAGGGCCTGCCGATGAAGCTCGGGCAGCTGCTCAGCTACATCGACGACTTCGTGCCGCCCGAGCACCGCGACACCTACCGCGAGACCCTGCGTGAGCTGCAGGTGCGCAGCCGGCCGATGCTCTGGAGCAGCATCGAGGAGATGATGCGCGAGGACCTCGGCGACGGGCCGGACGCGCTCTTCGCCACCTTCGACCGCGAGCCCATCGCCGCCGCGTCCATCGGCCAGGTCTACCGCGCGACGACCCACGAGGGCGTCGAGGTGGCGGTCAAGGTGCAGTACCCCGGCATCGCCGACGCGGTGCGCAGCGACCTGAAGAACATCGACAGCCTCGTGCGCGCGCTGAGCGTGGCCCTGCCCAAGGTCGACGTGGAGCAGAGCCTGCGCGACGTGTCGTCCCGGGTGATCGAAGAGTGTGACTACGAGGCCGAGCGGGCCCACCAGGAGGCCTTTGTCGCGGCCTGGGCCGGGCACCCCGACGTGGTGGTCCCCAAGCCGCTGCCGGCGCTCTGTGGCCCGCGGGTGCTGACCGCGGAGTTCATCGAGGGCAAGCGCTGGGACGAGATGCTCGAGACCAGCGACGCCGAGCAGCGCTCGCGCTACGGCATGGCCATCTTCCGCTTCGTCTTCCACAGCATGTACGTGCACGGCCGCTTCAACGGCGACCCCCACCCGGGCAACTACCTCTTCCTCGAGGGCGGGCGCGTGGCCTTCCTCGACTTCGGCTGTGTGCAGACCTACGACCGCGACTCGCTCGAGCGCTTCGCCCGCGCGCGCAACCTCGCCGGTCGTGGGGTGCGGGGCGCGGCCTTCCGCGAGGCGGCGATCGCCGCCTACGGCCTGCCTCGGGAGGCCGACGAGGAGCTCTGGCAGGGCTTCGAGGACTACCTCTACCTGAGCTTCGAGCCGCTGCTGGCGCCGCAGCCCTACCGCTACAGCCGCGACTACACCACGCGCCTGGCGCGGCGCACCGCGGACATGAAGCTGCTGGTGGCCAAGAAGCTGCTGAAGACCGGCATCTTCGACACCAAGCGGCCGGGCGCGGTGTTCCTCCACCGCATCAACTTCGGCCTCAACTCGATCCTGGCGCAGCTGGGCGCGGTGGGCGACTGGCCCGCCGAGGTCGACGCCATCTACCGCGCGGGCGGCTTCGTCGACGAGGCCGCGCCGGCCCCCAACGCAGGTAGCGACTGCGACGCCAGCGACAGTGACACCAGCGACCGCGACAGCGACGGCAGCTGACGCGTCGGGGGGCTCGCCGTCGCGCACACTGACGCGCGCGACACACCCGGCTATGCTGCGGCCGTGGATCCCGTCCTCACCATCGTCTACGGCTTCGTCTTGTTCTGGGGAGCGGCCTGGGGTTCGTTCCTCAACGTCGTCGTGTGGCGCGTGCCCAACGGCATGAGCGTGGTCTCGCCGCCGAGCCACTGCCCCAAGTGCGGCCACGGCCTGGCCTGGTGGCAGAACGTGCCCGTGCTCGGCTGGGCCTGGCTCGGCGGGCGCTGTCACTACTGCAAGACCGGCATCTCCGCGCGCTACCCGGCGGTCGAGGCGGTCACCGCAGCCCTGGCGCTCGCGGTGGCCATGCCCTGGGTCGACGGCTGGGCCAGCGGCGAGCTCGAGCCCTGGCGCGCCGGGGTCGGCATGGTCGCGGAGCACGCCTTCCTCTTCGCCTGTGTGGCCATCGCGCTGATCGACGCCGACACCTTCATGATCCCCGACGCGCTGAGCCTGCCGCTGCCGCTGCTGGGCATCGGCGTCGCGCTGCTGGTGGGCGACGAGCGGGGCGTGGGCTGGCAGGAGGCGGCGGCGGCGGCCTTCATCGCCGGCGGCGGTCTGCTCGCGGTGCAGTGGGGCTACGCCGCGCTCACCGGGCGCGAGGGGCTGGGCACGGGCGACGTCAAGCTGCTGGCCGGGCTCGGCGCCTGGCTCGGGCTGGCGGCGCTGCCTGCGGTGCTGCTGCTGGCGAGCGTGCAGGGCCTGCTCTTCGCCGCGGGCACGGCCGCGGTGAGCCGCGCCGGGCTCACGGCGGAGCGCGGCGTGGTGTCGATGCGCCACGTGGCCCTGCCCTTTGGCCCCTTCCTCGTGCTGGGCGGGGTCGAGGTGCTGCTGCTGCACCGACAGCTGGGGCCGGTGGTCGCGCCCTGGTTCGGGGGCTAGCGGGTGCGCCTGCGCCACCGCGTCCTGCTGCTGCTCGCGGCCTTGCTCGCCGGGGCCGTGGGGGCGCTGGCGGTGGTGGCGGTGCGGCTGCTGCACGAGGTCGGCGCGGCCAGCGATGTGGGCACGGCGACGGCCGCAGCGAGCCGGGTGCTGTGGCTGGGCGCCGGGGCCGTGGCCGCCCTGGCGGTGGGCATCGGCGGCGTCGCGTCACGGCTGTGGATCGTGGCGCCGCTCGAGGCGCTGGCGCGCGAGGTGGGCGCGGGCGGGCAGGAGGAGATCGACGCGCTGCGGCAGAGCCTCGCCGCCCTGCGGCGCGACCTGGAGCGGGCGCACATCGACCGGGAGGGCCAGCTCGGCGCCATCGAGTCGCTGCTGGAGCGCGCCGACGCGCGGCTCGCGGCCACCGATCGGCTGGCCATGACCGGTCAGCTCGCCCTGGGCGCGGCCCACGAGCTCGGCTCGCCGCTCGCCATCGCCGTGGCCTGCGTCGACAGCCTGCGCTACAGCCGGCCCGCGGACGCAGGCGACGACCCGGCGGCGGGCTACGTCGACCGCATCGACGACGCCCTCGGCCGCATCGACGCCATCTTGCGCGAGCTCAACGCCTTCGGCTTGCAGGAGCGCGCGGCCACCGCCGACGAGCGCACCCAGGTGGTGGCCGTGGCGACGCAGACCCTGGCCCTGGCGCGCATGCACAAGAAGTGTCGTCAGCTGGACCTGGCCCTGGTGGGCGCGGAGCCGCTCGCCCAGGTGGCGGTGACCCTGCCCCGCCGGCATCTCGAGCAGGTGCTGCTGAACCTGGTGATCAACGCCGCCGACGCCACCGAGCGCCGCGGCCGGGTCGAGCTGCGGCTGCGCCTCGACGGCGAGCGGGTGCTCCTGGCCCTGCACGACGACGGCGAGGGGGTGCCGGTGGAGCGGCAGCGCCGGGTCTTCGAGCCCTTCTACACGTCCAAGCCGCCGGACATCGGCTCCGGCCTCGGCCTGGCGGTCAGCCGCCGCCTCGCGCGCGCCGTGGGTGGGGAGCTGACCCTGGCCGAGAGCGACCTCGGCGGCGCCTGCTTCACCCTGACCCTGCCTGTGGCCCCCAGCGAGGCGCGCTGAGCCCGGCCCTGTGCCCGGCTACTTCTTGTCGTTGGTGCTGCAGACGTACTTCTTGGTCCAGTAGCTGCAGTTGCCGTCGTTGTAGCGGATGTCGTTGACGTCCCACTTGTACATGCTCAGCCAGCAGGTCGACGTGTAGTCGCCGTTGGGCTCGGAGTACTTGCTGTCGCGCAGCCACCAGCGCCCTCCGTCCCCGACCCGCCAGCCGCTGCAGCCGCTGCCGTAGCTGCCCGGGTGGCGCATGACGCAGCCCGTGTAGTTGCCGCCGTTGCCGACCTTGTACACGCCCGGGATCGTCGTGAAATAGCTGGTGCCGTACTTGGCCAGCATCGCGCTCCAGTGGGCCTTGGAGCGGGGCATGACCATGGTCAGGCCGAGGTCCTTGCAGCTGTCGTTGTCGGTGAAGCGGTAGGTCGTCTTGCCCGAGGCCACGGGGTAGAAGGTGTAGCCGCCGCCCTCGGTGGTCATGTCGCAGTAGACCTTCAGCGAGGCCGATTTCGCGGTCTTGACGTAGTAGTCGCCGTCCTGCTTCGCGAGCGAGGGCCGCTGGGTGAGCAGGTCGAGGCAGCTCGCCGCCGGGTTGGACGCCGTGCCGTAGGTGGGGTCCTCGAGCGCCCCCTTCACCGACACGCAGAGCACCGCGAGGGTCCGACTGCACACGGTCTGCTCTTGCCGGAGCATCTGCCGGGCGTCCACCTCGGTGTTCTGGCCGAGCACGCTGGAGGACGCAGACGTCCAGTCGTTGCAGCTCTTGCCCGAGACGTAGGTGCCCGTGGTCGACGAGCCCGTCCAGCCGTCCGCGTCATACCAGTCGGGCGAGGCGCCCGTGTTCTCGTCGATCAGCCGATTGTGAAAGGTAAAGAGCGTCGGGGAGTAGCTGTAAGATCCGTCGAAGATGTCCGCCCAGCTGTTGAACAGCTTCTGACCCTTGATGTTGACGACCGGCAGGCCGGTGGCGTTCGAGCCGGTGATCAGGTCCTTGACGTGCTGCTTGCTGCTCGACAGGAAGGCCTTGAACACCTCGGTGCGCCCGGCGGCCTTGGCCTCCTTGTTGCACAGCGCGTCGGCGCCGGTGAGGCCGCCGAGGTTGCCGTTGTGGGCGTTGTGCAGCCCGGCGATGACGACGCTCTTGAGCGGCGCGTGCAGGGAGACCACGCACTTGCCGCTCTTGCAGACCATGTTGGACCCGCAGACCGTGTCGTCGCTGACGGCGACGGCCTGGCAGCCCTTGAGCTTGTCGCAGCTGTCGGTGGTGCACGCGTTGCCGTCGGAGCACACCAGCGGTTTGCCGGCCGCGCACTTGCCCGCCACGCAGCTGTCCTTGTCGGTGCACGCCGAGCCGTCGGTGCAGGCGGCGCCGTCCTTCACCGGGGTGTACACGCAGCCCTTGGCCTTGTCGCAGCTGTCGCTGGTGCAGACGTTGTTGTCGTCGCAGGTCACCTTGGCGCTGCTCTGGCACTTGCCGCTGACGCAGCCGTCGCCCACCGTGCAGGCGTCGTTGTCGTCGCAGACCTTGCCCGCCTTCCAGAACAGCCAGGGGATGACGGTGCCGTAGCTCACCGCGCTCGTCGCCTCGATGGTGAGCCCCACCTTGCCGTCCACCGTGGGCTTGGCCCCCACGCTCCACAGCGGGCTGTACTTCCCGGCCTGCGAGTAGGCGTTGTACTTCACCGGCTGGCTGCCGTTGATCGACCAGGTGATGAACTCGCTGCTGTGCTCGTAGTCCCCCTGGGTGATCAGGCGCAGGTGCAGGCCGCCAGCATGGCTGGGCACGGCGATGGTCCACACCCCCTTGACCCCGTTGTAGACCGGCTTCTTGCTGTCGGCCTTGAAGCCCGACTCGGTCGGCTCGGCCTTGTAGCTGCAGCCGCTCCAGGTGACGCAGCTGTCCACGGTGCACACGCTGCCGTCGTCGCAGTCCTTCTTCTTCCCGGGCACGCACTTGCCGCCGGCACACTGGTCCACGTCGGTGCAGGCGTTGTTGTCGGTGCAGGTGAGCGTGTGGGGCAGGTTCACGCAGCCCTTGGCCTTGTCGCAGCTGTCGCTCGTGCAGGCGTTCTTGTCGTCACAGTCGAGCTTCACGAACTGGCCGCAGGTGCCGTTCTTGCAGGTGTCCTTGACCGTGCAGGCGTCGCCGTCGTCGCAGGGCTGGCTGTTGGGGGCGAAGACGCAGCCCTTGGCCTTGTCGCAGCTGTCGGTGGTGCACGGGTTGCTGTCGACGCAGATGCGCTTGCCGCCCGAGACGCACTGGGTGGCGGCGCAGGCGTCGTTGACGGTGCAGGCGTCGCCGTCGGTGCAGGGCGCGGTGTTGGCTTTGTAGACGCAGCCCTTGGCCAGGTCGCAGCTGTCGTCCGTGCAGGGGTTGCTGTCGTCGCAGGCCTTGGCCTTGCCGGGCGTGCAGGCCCCGCCCTTGCACACGTCGCCCGTGGTGCAGGCGTTGCCGTCGCTGCACTTGCCGCTGTTGGCGGTGAACGTGCAGCCGGTCTTCTTGTCGCAGCTGTCGTCCGTGCAGGGGTTGCCGTCGCTGCACTTGAGCGTGGCGGCCGAGGTGCACTGGCCGTCCTTGCACACGTCGCTGAGCGTGCAGACGTCGCCGTCGGTGCACAGCGCGGCGACGTTGGTGTGGGCGCAGCCCGTGCTGACGGCGCAGCTGTCGGCGGTGCACACGTTGTTGTCGTCGCAGTCGACCGCCTGGCCCGGCTGGCAGGCACCCTTGGCGCACTGGTCGCCCGCGGTGCAGGCGTTGCCGTCGGTGCAGGTCAGCTGGTTGGGCAGGCTCACGCAGCCGCCGGGGCCGCTGTCGCCCCCCTTGGTGCAGGTGTCGGTCGTACACACGTTGCCGTCGTCACAGTCGGCCGCGGGGCCGGACACGCAGCTGCCGGCCTTGCAGGCGTCCCCGGCCGTGCAGGGGTCACCGTCGGTGCAGGGCACGTCGATGTCCTTGTGCTGACAGCCGATCTTGGGGTCGCAGCTGTCCGCCGTGCACACCTGACTGTCGTCGCAGCTGAAGGTCAGCTGGGCGACGCACTCGCCCTTCACGCAGGCGTCGTCCTTGGTACACGCGTTGCCGTCCGAGCAGGTGGCGCTGCCGGGCAGGTTGACGCAGCCGCTCTTGGCGTCGCAGGTGTCGGTGGTGCAGGGGTTGCCGTCGCCGCAGCTCTGCGGGGCGCCCGCCACACAGCTGCCGCCCTTGCAGGTGTCGTCCTGCGTGCAGATGTCGCCGTCAGCGCAGGGCGAGGTGTTCGGCGCGCTCTGGCAGCCCTTGGTCGGGTCGCAGCTCTCGGTGGTGCAGACGTTGCCGTCGTCGCACTGGCTCGGCGTCGTCGCCGTACAGCTCCCGCCCGAGCAGGTCTCGCCCGTGGTGCAGCTGTTGTTGTCGTCGCACTTGGCGGCGTTGTTCATGGTCACGCAGCCGAGCTTGGGGTCGCAGCTGTCGTCGGTGCAGGGGTTGCCGTCGTCGCAGTCGAAGCTGCCGCCGCCGACGCACTTGCCCGCGGCGCACTGGTCCCCCGTGGTGCACACGCTGCCGTCGGTGCAGGGCTTGTCGTTGTTGGTGTGGGTGCAGCCGGCGCTCGGGTCGCAGCTGTCGGTGGTGCAGGCGTTGTCGTCGTCGCAGCTGTCCACGGCGCCGCTCGCGCACTGGCCCTTGCCGTCGCAGCCGTCGCCCACGGTGCAGGCGTTGCCGTCCGTGCAGGTCGCGCCCACGGGCATGGGCGCCGTGGTGCAGCCCAGCTTGGGGTTGCACAGGTCAGCGGTGCAGGGGTTGTTGTCGTCGCAGGTCAGCGCGGCGCCGGGCGCGCACTGGGCTTCCTTGCAGGCGTCGCCCTGGGTGCAGGCGTCGTCGTCGCTGCAGGTCGCCGCGTTGGCGAGGTGGACGCAGCCGGTCTTCGGGTCACAGCTGTCGTCGGTGCAGACGTTGTCGTCGTCGCAGGAGGTCGCCGCGCCGGGCAGGCACGCGCCGTTGCCGCAGGTGTCCCCCGCGGTGCAGGCGTCGCCGTCGTCGCACCCGCCGGCGGCCGCCGCGTAGACGCAGCCCTTGGCCTGGTCGCAGCTGTCGGCCGTGCAGACCTTGCCGTCGTCGCAGGACACCGGTGTGCCCGGCGTGCAGGCGGCGCCCTTGCACAGGTCCCCCTCGGTGCAGGCGTCGTCGTCGTCGCAGGCGCCGGCGCTGGCGACGGAGAGGCAGCCCTTGGCCTCGTCGCAGCTGTCGCTGGTGCAGGGGTTGCCGTCGTCGCAGTCCTTGGGGGTGCCGGACACGCAGGCGCCGTCGGCGCAGCTGTCGCCCTCCGTGCACGCGTCCCCGTCGGAGCAGTCGCTGCCGCCCGGCCCGTGCACGCACCCGGCGCTCTTGTCGCAGCTGTCGGTGGTGCAGGCGTTGTTGTCGTCGCAGCTGGTGGCGGTGCCCGGCAGGCACGCGCCCTGGTCGTCGCACGTGTCGTCCGGCGTGCAGGCGTCGCCGTCGCTGCAGGGGCTGCCCGCGGCCAGCGGCGTCTCCTGGCAGGTCTTGCTCGCGCCGCAGGTCACCTTCACGCAGGCGGCCTCCGGCTTGGCACAGTCGTCGTCCTTCTCGCAGGGCGCGCCACCAGCGTCGCTCGCGTCGCCAGCGCCGTCGGTGCCGATGTCTGCCGCGTCGCTCGTGGCGTCGCCGAGCGCGCCGTCGTCCTCGAGCCCGCCGTCGCCGCCCTCGCCGTCGCCGACCTGGCCGCCGTCGATCACCGCGTCGAGCGAGGCGTCGTCGTCCTCAGCGGTCGGCATGTTGTCGCCGCAGCCCACGGCCAGGGCGAGCGCCAGGGTCAGCGCTGACAGGCGGCCGACCCGCGGGCGGGCGAGGGAGACGCGGGGCGCGGCGGCGCGCAGATCGTTCAGCGGGGTCATGGTGGACGTCCAAGGGGTCGGCTCGCACCGGCGCGTGGGCCGGCGCCGGGACCGTGGCGAAGGGGAGGGGCAGGCGGCCGCCCCGAGATCGCGCGCACCCTCCGGGTTGCCCGATCCCGTGTCAACCGGCGCGACGGCGCTGAGGCCCTGCGCGCGTCGCTGCAGCGGGCCCGCGGCCCCCGGTCAACCCGCGGAAAGCCAGCGCCCGCGGCCCCAGCTAAGGCCCGGACTTCATTGACCGCATTTCGGTGGTCTGCTACAAGCCAGCCCTCCGCGCTCCAGGCCAGCCCTGGGTCGCGGATGCTTTCTATGTGATTCCAAGCACTTGAGCGCGCCACTCTGAGCGTGCCAGGTCGTCGCCCTGGGGCGGGGTCACCCCCTCTGCCCGGCAGCTGCCGCGCGGACGAGCGAGGAGAAGAGACCGGATGAGCCTGACGCTGAACCACATCGCCGGGGGCCTGCTGCAGCTGGCCCAGGCCGACCCCGGGGCGCCTAGCAGCGCCGCTGGTGGCGCGGCCGCGGCCGCCGCCGAGGGCGCAGCCAAGGGCCCGGGAGCCGGCGGCTTCCTGGAGCAGATCCTCATCTTCGGCGCCATCTTCCTGGTCTTCTGGCTCCTCATCCTCCGTCCGCAGCAGAAGAAGGCGAAGGAGCACAAGAGCTTCGTCGAGACGCTCAAGGTGGGGACCGACGTGGTCACCTCCTCCGGCATCTTCGGCAAGATCACCGCCATTGACGACGTCGCTGTGAAGCTTGAGATCGCCCCCAAGGTGGTGATCAAGGTGCTGAAGAGCCAGGTCGCCGGCGTCGAAGCCCAGGCGGCCGAGGCCGTCGCGAGCGCCAACGCGCGCTAGAACGGGCGTCGCAAGCCGGCGCCGCAGACCTGCGGCCCCGACCCCGACGTCACAGACAACGCCGCCGCGGCATCGCGGAGAGGCAGCTCAGAACCCCGCGCCGGTGCGGGCAGGAAGACTCAATGAACAACAAGCGTGACTGGAAGACCTGGTTCGTGATGGGGCTCGCCGCGCTGGCGGTGCTCTCGATCGTGCCGACCTTCGTGCCCGGTCTCCCCTCGTTCTACACGTCGATCTTCAGCGGCCGCCTGAACTACGGGCTCGACCTCAAGGGCGGGCTCGAGCTCAAGTACACGGTCGACTACAAGAAGGCGATCAACGACAACACCAACAAGCTGCGCGACACGCTGCGCTCGCGGCTGGTGGAGAAGTGGGCCGAGAAGGCGGGCAAGGACCCGAACGCGCTCACCGACGCCGAGCGCAAGGCCGCTGAGGCGCGCTTCGACATCAAGCGCTCGCTCTACAACACGCTCGAGGTCACCTTCAAAGAGGCCGGCGACGCCGCGCTGCTCGACGACGATCTGGTCGACACCATCGACCTGCGCTTCGAGCTCCGCGCCAGCGGCAACACCGCGACCCTCTTCCTCTCCGACAAGGCGATCGCCGAGATCAAGAACGAGGTGGTCAACCAGACCCTCGACGTGATCCGCAAGCGCGTCGACGCCTTCGGTCTGGTCGAGCCCGACGTGCGCCGCAGCGGCGACGCCGACGTCGACGTGCAGCTGCCCGGCCTCAACGAGCGCCAGATGAAGACGGTCCGCGAGAAGATCGGCCAGGCCGCTCAGCTGACCTTCCGCATGGTGGTGAAGGAGGCCAAGGTCTTCGACGACAAGAAGGACGCGCTCGAGCAGTACAAGAAGTCGAACCTCGAGAAGGCCAAGACCCTCGAGTGGGTCACCGACAGCCGCGGCGCCTACCTGCGCAGCCAGCGCAAGAGCGAGATCATCAACTTCGTCAAGACGGTGCAGGTGCCGGACGACGTGATGATCGGCTACGAGTACGTCGAGGACAAAGACCCGATCAGCGGCGAGGTCAAGGACCGCTACTACCGGACCTACAACCTGCAGGCCAACGCGCCGCTGACCGGCGACAACCTCACCCGCGCGGCCGTCGGCTACGGCGACAAGCGCGAGCCGGTGGTCAACCTCGAGTTCGACAGCCGCGGCGCCACCATCTTCGGCGACCTCACCGAGAAGAACGTCGGCAACCTCATGGCCATCATGCTCGACGGCGACGTCTCGAGCGCCCCGCGCATCAACGAGCGCATCGGCGGCGGTCGCGCCCAGATCACCCTCGGCGGCGGTCGCAGCGCCGCGCAGCAGATGGACGAGGCCAACGCCCTGGTGACCGTGCTCAACAACGGCGCCTACAAGGCCCCGGTCATCAAGGTGCACGACGTCGAGGTCGGCCCCAGCCTGGGTCGCGACGCGGTGCGCTCGGGCATGTTCTCCATCGCCCTCGGCTTCATCCTCGCCTTCCTCTTCATGATCGCCTACTACCGGCAGGCGGGCGTCATCGCGAACATCGCGCTGCTCTTCAACCTCATCCTGGTGCTGGCGTGCCTGGTGAGCTTCAACGCGGCGCTGACCCTGCCCGGCATGGCCGGCATCGTGCTGACGGTGGGTATGGCGCTCGACGCCAACGTGCTCATCTTCGAACGTGTGCGAGAAGAGATCAGAAGCGGCAAGTCCACGCGCAACGCGCTCGACCTCGGCTATGGCAAGGCCTTCTGGACCATCTTCGACGCCCAGATCACCACCGCCATCGCCGGCTTCGTGCTCATGCAGTACGCGAGCGGGCCCATCTACGGCTTCGCGGTGACCCTGCTCATCGGCATCGGCTGCTCGATGTTCACGTCCATCGTGGTCACCCGCATGATCTACACGTACATGCTCGACAGCGGAAAGATCGGCAGCGAGCTGTCCATCTAAGAGGCCCAAACCCGAAGGCGACAGCGACCCCAAGGCGACAGCCCCCAAGGTCTCAGGCCTGACCATCCCGGCCCGCAGCGACGCTGCCGGCCCCGTGCGCGACGACCCGGCTCCCCGCCACCGCCGCCACGACTCAGGTGAGCGCTCAGCGCCACCGCGACTATCAGGAGACGCGAGATGGAGTTCATCAAGCCCGGTCTCACCATCGACTTCATCGGTCGGCGGCAGATCTTCTTCGGCCTCAGCGCGACCATCGTGCTGATCAGCCTCATTTCCCTGGCGGTCCTCGGCTTCAACCGTGGCATCGACTTCAAGGGCGGCACCAAGATCGTCGTGGCCTTCAAGCCCGACGCCACGGTGGAGCGCAGCGACCTGCGCCAGCTGCTCAACGACTTCGTGTCGAAGGAGACGGGCGGCGCAGACGCCGGCCAGATCGAGGTCCAGGACTTCTCCGCCGGCTCCGGCGCGGTCGGCGACCAGAAGAACTTCCTGCTGCTGACCGAGCTGACCTCGCTGGTGAGCGACGCCAAGAAGAAGGACCTGATCACCAAGCTGCAGGCCGCCTTCCCCGGCGCGCAGGTGGACGTGGCCAAGGAGGGCGAGGACCGCTTCTTCCTGGTGCTCAAGGACAAGACCGCCATCGAGGCCACCTACGGCCAGCTCGGCGGCGTGTTCCAGGCCGCGGGCTACCCCAAGTTCAAGGTCAGCTCCGACGTGCAGCGTCAGATCGAGGTCAACAACTTCCGCGCCGAGCAGATGCTCGTGTCGGAGGAGGGCGACATCAGCGACGACGTGCTCAAGCAGCGCCGTGAGAACGCCGCCGCACAGCTGAAGAAGGACCTGTCGACCCGCAAGGACGACCGCTACACGGTCACGATCCAGGAGTTCAAGACCAAGCTGCAGACGGTGATGAAGGAGAAGTACGGCGAGTCCTTCATCCGCGTCGAGTCGTCCACCTCGGTGAGCCCCTCGGTCGCCGGTGACATGCTCAACCAGGGCCTCGTCGCCATCATCTACGCCCTGCTCGGCATCATCATCTACATCACGCTGCGCTTCGACGTGCGCTACGCCCCCGGCGCCATCATCGCCTTGACCCACGACGTGCTCGTGGTCGTCGGCTGCTTCTCCATCGCGCAGATCAAGTTCACCATGCCCATCATCGCGGCCGTGCTGACCATCGCGGGTTATTCGATCAACGACACCATCGTCGTGTTCGACCGGATTCGAGAGACCATCGAGAAGTATCCGCACGCGCCGATGACGGCGATCATCAACCACGCCATCAGCAACACGCTGAGCCGCACGATCCTCACCTCGGTGACGACCCTCGTGGCGGTGCTGAGCATCTTCCTGCTCGGCGGCGGGCTGATCCGCGACTTCGCCTTCGCCATGTGCGTCGGTGTGGTGGTCGGTACCTACTCGTCGATCTTCGTCGCGAGCCCGCTCTTCCTGACGCTCCACGAGCTCTTCGAGAAGCGGAAGGCCGAGGCTGAGGCCGCTGGCGGCGCCGCGCTCGCTCGCGGCTAGCCGCAGCCGTACACGTCACCCCGACGCACCAACGCCGGCCTCTCGAGGCCGGCGTTGGTCTTTTTGGCGGTCGGCCCGGTGGGGAGGTGTGGCGGCGCTCGGACACGAACAGGCGCATCGATCGACCGCTGGCGGCGCAGCTCACTCGTCCGCCCTCTCGGCGGCGGAGTGAGCCCCTGGCTCCGGGCTGCGCACGGCGCGGCTGGCAGCATGGCCATCGACCTGAGCGTCGCCCTCGACGCCACTGCGACCGTGCAGCTGCATCGTGCACATCCTGCTTGATTTCATGCGGCAGGGCCTGGACCCTGCTTGTGATTCCCCACGCTGACCGGAGTTGTCATGAGCCTGTCACTCGGCCATCGCCGCGTCTCGCCTGCGGTGACACGCGTCGCCGCCGCAGCTGGCGAGCAGGCCAACGGGATGGTCAGCGCGCCCACCGCCCCGGTCTGGGCGGCAGACGTGCTCGAGAGCGGCCCACCGCACGGGTGGACGTGGTGAGACGAGCGCATCCGACGCCCCTGCTGTTGGCCCTTCTCGGCGTCCTGCTTGCCTGTTGCGGCCCCGAGCAGGAGACGGCCAACCCGGCGCGCGCCGACACCGTCGCCGCCGGCTCGGCCGACGCCGACGCGGCAGTGGACGCGACCGTGGGGCCCGGCGATTCAGCCGTGGGCGTCGACGCGACGACGGTGACCTGCGCGCCGATCCCTGGGGCCTGTGAGTGGGGTGAGGCCTGGGCGTGGTGCCCGCCACCCAAGCAGCCGCTGCCCGTCCCGAAGCCCAGGGAGCTGACGTGGCATGAGCCGAGCAAGAGCTGCCATCATAATGGCCCCCCCCTCCAAAACTATTTTGGCGCCGGATTTACACCCACAGCTCGCCATCTGCAGGACGGCGGTCTGCTACTGGCTGGCGGCGGGTGGCTGGCCCGCCTGAAGCCGAACTGGGCCCTGGAGTGGCGCTGGCCTGGGGGCAAGCTGCTGCCGTCGATTCTGGCCGAAGCCACCCACTGCCCCACAGACTGGATCGACGGCGGCTTCACCGATGTGGCGACCGGGCCTGAGGGCAGCACCCTCGCACTCGGCCAGGGCTGTCGGCCCGGAACGCCGATCTGCACCGAGGCCTGGCTGCGCCACTTCGACTCAAAAGGGCAGCCTGTTGGCCCCTCGCTCGACATTGGCAAAGACGTCAAGCACCTCGCTGGCAAGCCGGCGCCGGATGACCTGGTCATGATTTGGCGGCGTGCGCGCCGGGGCGCCCTGCTCCGGGTCGGGCCAGCTCGCTGGCTAGTCGTGTACCCCACCTGGGAGCTCGACCAGCCCTGGCTCGGCGACCAGCAGCCGACCCACGCGGCCGGACGCCTCCGGATCGCGCTCGTCCAACTGACCAAGGAGGGGCCCGAGCTGGTGCAGCAGCACACGCTAGACCTGAGCCAAATACCTCTTGCCGCAGCGAAGGCCGAGGTCGGCGGAGGACAGGTCTGCAATTCCAGCGGGCAGGGGCTCTGCGCCAATGGCCCCAAGACCGGGCCCTTCTACCGCTTCCGCCTGCGCCGCGTCACGACCTCATTTGTCTCGGCCTGTGGGCACGCGGTCTTCGCGCTCGAGGGAGCGGGCATGCTCGTGGCTTTCCGCCCGGACGGCAGCCTCGCCTGGCAGCGAATGGGCCCAGCTTGGTCTGCATGGGCTTGGTCTGCTGCTGACGGCCGGGTCTACGTGCAGAGCGACGGCTGGGCGTACATGAAGAATGGACAGAAGTGGGGCGGTCGCTTGGAGTCCATCACAGCCGATGGCACGGCCTCCAAGTCTCACCAGCTCGACTACGCGATTCCACCGCGCCACCTGGACTTTGAGCGGGCCGCGCCGCGCTTTCGTAGGCCTCCCTGGCGCGCGAGCGACACCCATGGATTCTCGATGCAGCTGGACGCGCCCCACGCCCCCGTGTGGGTCGCGCTGAATGGGGTCGTCGCTGAGCGCGCCAACCGCTTCTTCTCCTATGTCCAGTTCGTACGAGTTGTGTCTCCCAACCCCAACCCGTGGGGCGACGCGGTGGTTTATGGCGTATGGAACAGAGGACCAGTCATCACCACGATTGGCGGTCACGTCGACGACCACGTCGCGGGCAAATGCGCCTATGAGAGTGCCGAGTCGTGCTTTCATCCGGGGCGCTGCATGCTGGTGCGTGGCTGCGATCCCAAACTAGGCTGCGACGTCCCGCCGCCCGCCAAGTGGCCTCAAAGCCATCAACAGAACCCAGTCCGATTCCCCGTCGTCAAGGTCGGCGGTTTATGTGGACCCGGCAAGATCTGCAGCTATGAAGGGACCCCCAAGTGCGTCGCGAAGTGACCC
>JAUIAC010000428.1 GCA_030425545.1 bacterium
GCTTCATGCTGTCGATGGAGCGGGTGGTGACCTCGACCATGTGGTCGGGGTGGATGTAGCGAACCGGACGCATGCGGACTCCTCCTCGGGAGGCCGGGGTTGAGGGAGGCCTCCCTAGAGTCCGACGTGCGCCAGAAAAATTTTCGTCACATCAAGACGGAAAAGCTCCGTCAGCGAATCGCCTGGCACCTACGAAGCGGCACACCACCAGCCCTGTCCGGAGCGCGGGGCGCGGGCAGTCCAGGGCAAGCCCATCGGTCGCCGAGCGGCTCGCTCGGCGAACCCTTGACGGCGTGCGTTTCGTGCTGAAGGGAGCAGGATGTCATGGCGGAGGTCCGGGCATCGATCACGCCGGTGAGCGGCACCGGAGCGTGGTCGAAGGAGCCGGAGAAACATGCGATGCTGGCCTGCGTTCGCAGAGAGACTCTGTCCCCCGGATACCGTCGTGGCCACCCAGAACTCCCATCGTAGACTCCAGTTTACGTTGGCTATCGCGGTGCTGATGAGCGCGCCACTGGCCTGCTCTTCTTCCACGGCTGTCGCCGACACGGGCGACACGGACCGCTCTGGCACGAACGACGTCACATCCAAAGACGCGACCCCGCGGCAGGGCCGTGGCGACTACAGTGAGACCCTTTACAACCCCGCCAAGCTGGTCGATGTAGACATCGTGCTGAGCCAGGCCGACTGGGACTTCGTGCGGCATGACAAGCGCGATCTCACAGGCATTGATCTCGCCTGCCCTAAGGGGCCGATACCGAAGGGCTACACCTGGAAGCAGGCCGCCCGGGTGACGGTAGACGGCGTGGAGGTCACCAACGTCGGAATTCGGAAGAAGGGGTTCATCGGCTCTGTGAACACCGTGAAACCCTCCCTCAAGCTGAAGTTCGACAAGTTCGTGGACGGCCAGACCTTGCAGGGCCTCGAGCGGGTGACGCTGAACAACAACGTGCAGGACGCCGGCCACATGTCGCAGTGTCTGACGTATGCACTGTCGCGCCAGGCCGGACTGGCGGCGCCGCGTTGCAACTTCGCCAAGGTGACCGTCAACGGCGAGGTGTTGGGGATCTTCAGCAACGTCGAAGCGGTCAAATCGCGATTTCTTGAGCGCAACTTCGGCGACAAGAGCGGCGACCTCTACGAGGGCACGGTCGCCGACTTTCTCGAGGGCAAGACGATGTCGTTCGAGGCCAAGACCGACGACACAGACAAGACGGGCGCTTTGATCCAGGCTGTGACGGACGCGTTGAAGCTGCCAGACGACCAGCTCATGGCCGCCCTCGACAAGCTGGTGAACCTCGACGACTTCTGCATGTTCTGGGCGACGAGTCTCGCCTCCGGCAGTGCCGACAGCTACTTCACGAAGGGCAATAACTTCTTTGTCTATTTCGTCCCGAACGATGGCAACCGAGCGCGCTTCATCCCGTGGGGCGCCGACGCTGCGTTTGGCACGCACAAGGCAGGGGTGGTGGGCCCGATGGCCAGGCCCGCGCTGGCCTATCGCCTGTACCAGCACCCCGCTGGCCGCCAGCGCCTCATCGCGGCGCTGACCAAGCTGCTGACCGAGCACTGGGACATCACCGCCCTCCAAAGTGAGGTCGAATAGATGCAGGCCCTGATCGGCGCCGTCCCACAGCAGCATCCCTACGTGCCATTGGACAAGGACGGCAAGCCGAGCCAGACGATGAACTTCAAAGCGGCCGTTGCTGCGACCAAGGCCTTCATCGCCGGCCGGCGAGCGGTCCTGCAAGCGCTGGTCGACAACCCTCCGCCCCTCACCGCGGGTGCGCCGAAGGCCAACTGCTCCGACAAGCCGACGACCCCCTTGTACGCGACCAGCGGTACCTTCAGCACGACGTGGGGCAGCAGCGGCGCGCAGGACCCCCTGTCGACCGGCAAGGCCATCGTCAAGCTCAGCTTGGCCGGCGAGGGACTCAAGGTGGGCAAGACCGGGGCGACAGCGGGCCCCTCCAGCAAGGACAAGAGCCGCCGCGTGGTCGAGGTGCACATCGAAGAGGTCGGCGCCAAGGGCACGCGGCACCTGATCGCATTGCTCAGCGTCCCGGACAAGCTCTTCGTGGCCGGTGGCAAGTTCCCCTGGAGCAAGGCGACGGGCGACCTGGCCGGCGCCCTGATCGCGGTGGACGCGAAGTCGGCCAAGCCTGCGGTCGTCGGCCTCCTGAGCAGCGGCATCTTGAGTTTGGACAAGGCTTCGATGACGTCCGGCGAGGCGGTCGCGGGTGCCTTCTCGACCAAGTGGGCGCTGAACGACAAGAAGTAGGGTGGGCGGCACCGAAGCGTGGTCGAAGGAGCCGGAGAAAGATGCGATGCTGGCTGCGACGACAAGGACCCGCGCACGGCGGACTGGTGCCACCCGACGTCAGGGGGCCAGCGCCACACGATGGCGGGCTGCAAGGGCTGACATGATCCCGCCCACGCCGCTACGGCTCCTCGCGTCAGCGCTCTCGCTCGTCCTGAGCGCGTGCATCGCCCCGCCCGGCGGTGATGTCTCAGCCTCGAACGACGTCGGCCGCCCGGCCTCACACGGGGACGCGGGTATCGGAGACGGCCGGCCAGGCCAGTGGGACAGCGCCCCGTCCGCTGGGGACGCGGTCGACCAGGAGGCGGGGGTCGACACCGTTGTCGGCGGAGGCGCCGCGAGCGACGCGCCAGCGGTCGTCGACAGTTCGCTCGACCCAGCGAGCGACGGCGGGGAGGGCGACGCCCCGGCCGACGTCGGCAGCCTGCCGGTGGACGTGGACGACACGGACACCGGTGGCGCGGCGATGGACGGAGGCGACGTGGGACCTGGGGGCTCGGACACGGTCGACGGCGGCGCTGGGGCGATGGACTCTGCGGGCGGCGGCGCCGCAGACAGCAGCGGTGCCGACGCCAGCGCCGGAGATGCCGCAGGGGCCGACTCGGCGGGCTCCGGTCTGCTCGGCCCGCCACCAGCCCAACTCAGCCACCCCCTCGCGACGGCCGCTGACGTGGTCGAGCTGCTCAACCTCCACCAGCTCGCCGCCACCACCTCGCTGCACATCGCCAGCCGTCTGTTCAAGCTCGGGGACGCCACGTGCCCCGGTGCCGCGACGGTGACGCAGGACTGGATCAGCGCCGACCTTGCGAAGCCCTGCACGATCACGACCAGCGCGGCGAGCTTGACCCTGGCGGGCCGGCTCGCCTTCGCCCAGCCCAACATATGTAAGGGATCGAAGCAGACGCTCTCGACCATCCTCGCCGAGGGGTTCACCCTCAGCGGCACGGTGGCAGGCAAGGCCGTGTCGATCGCGCTGGAGCTCAGCTATCAGGCCACGCCTCAGCTCACCACCTGGACGGGCCACGCTCGCTACACCTCGGTGCCGTCGAGCTGGATCCCCAGCACCCACGGCATCCTCGAGGGAACCGAGGTCTGGGGCTGGGCCGTCGCCGCCGCTGGGGACGCCGCCTCGGGCCGCAGCCTGTCCGGCGTCCTGCTACGCGCCGGTGCCGGCTCGGCGAAGGTGGTGACCGACAAGCCCCTGCTCTCCGGCGCCATGGCGCAGGGCTGCTTCAAGCCCACAAGCGGTCAGCTCCGCGTGGTCGGAGCGGTCGATGTGATGATCACGTTCAAAGGGCAGGGCACCTGCGCCGACCCCACGTGGACGCGCGCCGGCAAGCCCATGGGCTCGCTGAAGATCCCGTTCTGGAGCTCGCTGACGTTGTGCGGCGGTGTCGGCTCACCATGACCGAGGCCGCTGACCTGCAGAACGCAGGTGCCAGGCGTTTCGCTTGCGACCGACTCTTCATCGGACTTTGGACACACGTGACCGGTCGCGCCCGCGCGCGGTCATCTTGATTGAGGTTTGGGTGGCCCTCCTGGATCGTCAGCTCGCTGAAGAGACTGGTTCCAGCCCTGGTCTACAGCGGCAGCGCCGGCGGCCACCTCACCCGGGCAGCGGCACGCTCAACGCCAGGCCCAGCCAGCCGCGGCAACGGCGCGCGCACGAAGCCGCCCAGCGGCCGAAACGTCCCGAGCGGGAACGCCGCGTCGCGTTCCCGCTCGCGGAAGCGCTCGGACGACGCCAGGTACACCTCCCGCGGCTTCGCAAGTGCCAAGCGTTTCACTTGCTAGCCACGCCTAGGGCCGGCGGTGGCACGAGCAGGCGCCGAACATGCTCGAGGGGTGGTCATCTTTGTAGGCGCCAGGCGTTTCGCTTGCAGCTCGTGTCCGTGACTCGCGTCGACGCGCTCCTCCACGCGCCTGCACAGCCTGCCGACATGTCTAGTGCTGATGCCAGGATTCCCGCGGCTTCCACTTGAGACGGGCGCCTGTTAGCACGCGTTGGTAGACCCTTGCCTTGTCCCACTCCCATTCTTGCTCATGCTTACGGTTTCGGTGCCGCCGGGTGTACACTTCAGCGGTCGAAGGACCGGACAGCTCTAAGTTGGAGCTGCAGAGCTAGAATCCGAGAATGGATCATATGAAAAGCACATCTACGAGGGCCAGAAGGTGCTTGCTTGCCGCGCATCCTCCGATTCGGTCGATGGGGGTCAAGTTCATTTCGATTGCGAATTCGAGGTTCGGCGATGAGGGCTAGATCGTCCATGACCGGATGGTGGCGTCAGAGTGGGACGATGGTCACAATTGTCTGTGCAACCGTGTCCCTGTCCGTGGTCGGCTGCGCTGGCGACTGTGGCAGAAGTCTCGAGCTAGATGACCTCGCCAGGAATCTTACACCGGAAATGTTGCGCAATGGATCCCCAGAGATCACTGTCTCCGTCCAACGCGGAGGTGGTGTAGATGGGCGGCAAGGCGATTCAGATTTCGGTGTCTGACCGGCAGCGAGCGGTGCTGGAGCGATGGGTCCGTAGCCGGGCGGACACGCCGTACCGTCTGGTCGAACGTGCCCGCATGGTCCTGCTCGCTGCCGAAGGCATGAGCAACGCTGAGCAGGGACGAGTGCTTGGGGTGGACCGCCAGCGGCCGCGTCGTTGGCGCCAGCGTTGGCTGCTTGCCCAGCCAAGCCTTGCGAACGCGGAGGACAAGGGTG
>JAUIAC010000429.1 GCA_030425545.1 bacterium
GGGGCAAGCTGGTGAAGGCCTACGCGGACGACATCTTCACGCTGGGCGAGGAGCTGGTCGACGTCGTGGGCACCGTGGGCAGCGGTCGGCACGCGTACCACATGCACGTGGGCGTGAGCGTCAACCTTCCGAAGCTGCTGACCTATCAGCTCCTCGCGCCCGCCGCTCACCTCGACGACTTCCCGGTCCACCTGGTCATCGAGGAGGACGACGCCGAGCGGCTGGTGGGGCACATCGGCACCCACCACCTGGACCTGGTGCTCTCCGATCAACCGGTGGGGCTGACCTCGGAGGTGCGCGCCGACTGTGAGCTGGTGCTGGACACCGGCATCAGCCTCTTCGCGTCGCCGCAGCTCAAGGCGCAGCTGGGGACCGACTTTCCGGCCTGCCTGGACGGCGCGCCGATCCTGCTGCCCAGCGCCGGGACCGCCATGCGGCTCGCGGTCGAGGGCTGGCTGGCGGCGCGGCACCTCCACCCTCGGGTGGTGGCGGAGTGCGGCGACAGCGCCTTGCTCAAGGCCTTTGGCGAAGAGGGCATGGGCGTCTTCCCGGCGCCGACGCTGATGCGAGAGCAGATGGAGACGCGCTACCAGGTCGCTGAGCTGGGCCCGCTCGACGGCGCGCGCGAGACGATCTACGCCGTGGTGGCGCCGGGCAAGGCCGAGAACCCCGCGGTCAAGGCGGTGCTCGACGCGAGCCGCAGGCTCACCCGCATGGACCCCCACCGCTGAGCTCGCTCGTTCGCGCTGGCTGGGCCTCCGCCGACAACCTTTCCAGGGCCGCTCGCAACCAAGCTGGGCCTCGCTTGCGCCGGTCGCGCGCTGCGGCTACACCCGCGCGCTGAGCACGCGGGAGGTGGGCTGAGGGCCAACCTCGGCCCCTGGCGCGCTCGCTTGTCCCCTCGGTCTGACCGCTCGGCGGGCCGCCGGGGCCACCTCATCGACACCTGGAGCCGCCCCATGGGCCTTCGCGACACTGTCCACACCCCTCCGGCCAACCGGGTCGTGTTGCTCGGCGCCGGCAAGCCCGCCCGCTCCGCGGCGCCGGCCGCGCTCTCGCTGGTGCAGGGGTCCACCCGGGTCATGGACTGGCTGCTCGACGCCTTCGCGGACCTGCACGGCGCGCAGCTGCACTTTGTCAGCGGCTTTCGCCACCGCGATCTCCTGGCGACCTACCCGGACCTGCCGCTGGTCTACAACCCGGACTGGGCGGCGACGGGCCCCACCGGCTCGCTCGCGGTGGCGCCGCTGTCGAGCACGGACGCCACGTGGGTCAGCTACGCCGACGTCGTCTTTCGCCGGGAGATCGTCGAGCGCATGGCCGCCGCGCCTGGCGACCTGGTGCTGGCCGTGGACTCCGCCTGGCGGCAGCGCTACGACGGCCGCGCCGGCGCGCAGCTCACCGGCGCGGAGAAGGTGGTCATCGAGGGCGATCGCGTCGTGGACCTGGGCCGCGATCTGCCCGCGGAGGGCGCCGCCGCGGAGTTCGTCGGCCTCGCCCGCATGTCGCCGGCCCTCGCGGCGCGCGCCAGGGCGCTGCTGGACGACGGCACCATGGACCCGACGTCGCGCTTTCCCAAGGCGCTGCGGCTGCTGCTCGGGGACGACGTCCGCGTCACCGCGGTGGACGTGCAGGGCGACTGGGCCGAGCTCAACCTGCCCCAGGACCTCGCCCACTTTGTGCTCGGCACCAAGGCGGAGTCGCTCGCTCGGCTGGCGCCCCTGGTGCGCGCGAGCTCGGTGGGGACGGTCGTGGCCTTCACCCAGGCGCAGTGGCGGGCGGACGCCGACGCTCAGCTGGCGGCGATCCGCGCGGCGCTCGGAGAGCGGACGTTGATCTGCCGCAGCAGCGCGTTGAGCGAAGACCAGTGGGGCGGGTCGGCCGCGGGCGCCTACGAGAGCGTGCCCAACGTCCCCGGCGGCGACCCGGCGGCGGTCCGCGCGGCCGTCGAGGCGGTCCTCGCCAGCTACACGGTGGCCCACGAGCACGATCAGGTGCTGGTGCAGGAGATGCTCACCGGCGTCCGCATGAGCGGTGTGGTCATGACCCGCACGCCGAGCGACGCCGCGCCCTGGGTGGTCTTCAACTTCGACGACACCACGTCGCGCACCGACACGGTGACCGCGGGGACCGGCAGCTTTCGCACCGTGTTTCTGCACCGCGACGCGCCGCTGACCCCCGACCTGGAGCCGGCCTTGGCCCCGGTGTTGGCGGCGGTGCGAGAGGTGGAGGCGCTGGTCGGTCACGACTCGCTCGACATCGAGTTCGCCATCACCCACGACGGTCAGGTGCACCTGCTGCAGGTCCGGCCCATCGCCGTGCCCAGGCTGGAGGGGTGGGTCGACGACGCCCGCATCGCCGCCGCCATGGACACCGCGGCCGACTTCATCGCCACGCTGCAGCGCCCTGCGCCCTTCGTGGTCGGGGCGTCGACCCAGCTCTCGGTGATGTCCGACTGGAACCCCGCTGAGATCATCGGCACCAAGCCGCGGCGGCTGGCGTTCTCGCTCTACCGCTATCTGGTCACCGACGAGGTGTGGGCGGTCCAGCGGGCCGAGTACGGCTACCGCGACACCCGGCCGTGCAACTTGCTCGTGGACCTGCTGGGGCACCCGTACATCGACGTGCGCGCCACCTTCAACTCCTTCGTGCCGGCGGCGCTGCCCGACGACCTGGCCGGGCGGCTGGTGGACAGCTACCTGCAGCAGCTGCAGTCGCGACCGGAGCTGCACGACAAGGTCGAGTTCGACGTGCTCTTCACCTGTCTGACCCTCGACTTCGCCGACGAGGCGCGGCGCCGGCTCGGGCACGTGCTGAGCGACGCGGAGATCGCGCAGCTCGGCGACGCGCTGCGCGAGATCACCCGCAAGGGCATGACCCGTTGCGCCGACGACATGGCCCAGGTGCTGCACATGGAGGCCCGCCGCGCGCAGCTGCTCGCCGCCGACCTGCCGCCGCTCGAGCGGGCGTGGATGTTGCTCGAGGACCTGCGCCGCTTTGGCACGCCAGCCTTCGCCCACCTGGCGCGGGCCGGCTTTGTGGCGGTGAGCCTGCTGCGCTCCCTCGACCGGGCCGGCGTGCTGGGCGCCAAGGGGCTCGACGCCTTCATGGCGAGCCTCGAGACGGCGTCGTCGACGCTGCAGCATCACGCCCACGCGGTGCACGCGGGCGCCATGAGCTGGCGCGACTTTGTCGCCGAGTACGGCCACCTGCGGCCAGGCACCTACGACGTGACCTCGCCGGCCTACGCGTCCGCGCCGGAGTCCTTCTTGCGGCCGATCGTCGCGGCCAACGCCACGCCGCCCCACGCGCCCGAGGACCCCTGGTCGCCCGAGGTGCGGGCGGCGATCTCGCAGGCCCTGGGCGACATGGGCCTGGACGCCGACACGGCGCGCGTGGAGCGCTTCTTCCGGGACGCCATCGAGGGCCGCGAGCGCTCCAAGTTCCTCTTCACGCGCAACTTGAGCGCCGCGCTGGACGCCCTGGCGGAGTTCGGCGAGGCCCACGGCGTCCCCCGCGAGGCGCTGGCCCACGTGCGCATCGAGGAGCTGTGGGCCCTGCGCGCGGCGCACAGCGAGCAGGTGGCCGAGGTGCTCGAGCGCCGGGTGGCCGAGGGACGGCGGGCGTTCTCGCTGACCCAGGCGGTGCCGCTGCCGGCCCAGGTGTTCTCGCCAGCGCAGCTGCGGTGCTTCGAGCGGCTCGCCGCCGTGCCCAACTTCGTCACCAAGAAGACGGTGCGGGCCAAGGTCGTGTGCCTCACCGGCAGCTCGTCCCCCGACATCGAGGTCGAGGGGCGCATCGCGGTCATCCCCAACGCCGACCCGGGCTTCGACTGGCTCTTCGGCCGCAACGTCGCCGGCCTGGTCACCATGTACGGGGGCAGCAACTCCCACATGGCCATCCGCGCGGCGGAGTTCGAGCTGCCCGCGACCATCGGCGTCGGTGAGCTGCTCTTCGAGACCCTGGTGCAGGCCGACGTCATCGAGCTCGACTGCGCCAGTCAGACGATCCGGGTGGTGCGGTGAGCACGGCCGGCCCCTCTGTGGACCCCGGCGCTCGGGCCCCGCTGCGCATCGGCCTGAGCCAGCGGGTGGCGGCCCTGCCCGGGCGGGACGAGCGCCGCGACTGCCTGGACCAGGCGTGGCACGACCTGCTGGGCGACCTCGGCTGGCTGGGGGTGCCGCTGCCGAACCGACCCGCACAGGCGGTGCAGCTCGCGCAGGACTTGGGGTTGCACGGGCTGATCTTCACCGGTGGCAACGATCTCGCCCACCTGCCGGGCGCCACCGACGTCGCCCCGGAGCGCGACGCCACGGAGCGGGCGCTGCTGGCCCACGCGCTGGCGGTCGGGCTGCCGGTGCTCGGGGTCTGCCGGGGCTGCCAGCTCTTGATCTGCGACTACGGCGGGGCCCTGCACCGGGTCGACGGCCACGTCCGCCAGGACCACGCGCTGCGACCGCCGCCGGGGCGCGCTCACAGGCTCCAGCTCCCCGCGGCCTTCGTGACCAACAGCTACCACGGCTGGGGGGCGACACCCGACACCCTGGGCTCGACGCTGACCGTGGAGGCGCTCGCCGAGGACGGCACGGTCGAGGCCGTGAGTCACCCCAGCTTGAATGTGCAGGGCGTCCTGTGGCACCCCGAGCGCGGCGACATCGATCCCCACGACCGCGCGCTGCTCCGGCGCGTGTTCACGCCCGCGACGCGCTGACACGACCCCGTCCTGAGCCGACGGCTCTCCTCGAGGCCCACCATGAAAGCCATCATCCTCGCCGCCGGCCAGGGCTCACGCCTCCGCCCGATCACCGACGACCGGCCGAAGTGCCTGGTCTCCCTCGCCGGTCGCACCCTGCTCGACTATCAGGTCGCGGCGCTGCGCGCGGCGGGGGCGGACGAGGTCGTCGTGGTCACCGGCTACCGCGCCGACCAGATCGAGGCCCTCGGGCACGCGACCCGCCACAACCCGGCCTACGACCGCACCAACATGGTCGCGTCGCTCATGTGCGCGGAGGACGTGCTGCGCGAGGG
>JAUIAC010000430.1 GCA_030425545.1 bacterium
GGTGGCAGGTGGCCGCGGCGAGGCAGCGACGGACCTCGTCAGCCGTCATGACCACGGGGATCTTGACCTTGGCGCGGGGGCGCTTGAGGCCGAAGACAGTCGCCGGCTGCCTCAGCGTGTGGCCGTAACAGAAGCGGGCGGCCGAACATGGTGTGCGTCGCGTGGCCGCCCGGGTTCGTACGGACGAGGTGGCGCATGTACTGCTGCAGGTCCTCGGGGCCGAGCTCGTCGAGCGGGGTGCCGTGCCACTGCTGAAGGCGACGTAGCGCACCGAGGTAGCTTCGCCGGGTGTTGATGCTTCTGCCAAGGTCGATGAGATCCTGCTCGGCTCGGACGAGGGTGTCGTTCATGCTGGAGACTCCGAGGTTCAGATCCGCGGGATTGCGAGCGAACCATGGAGTTTGGGGGTAGCCACCGGGTGGCGTCTCCCGTCGCAGAGGTCAGGCTGATCGACGCGAACAGGCCTTGCCGCGGAGCGGCTTCGTCCAATGGATCTTATGGCAACCTCCCTCGCAACAGCAGGTAAGTGCGTTCATGCGGCCTATCCCCCGGCGCCCAGGCACGGCGCGATGTCAGGCCTGGTCAGGGGACACCCGTCCCTCACGGAAGCCGAACACAGCAGGCGCCCGGGATGCTGACAGGCCGTCTTTCGGCTGCTACCGTCACGGTTCCGGCCCGAGAGCGCCTACCTCGCCTGCGTGGCACGGCTTCCCCGTTCGAAGCAACCGACATGCGAAGTGTTCTGAACCGCTTGGAGCTCGGCATGCCATCCGCGCCGCGCCTTGCTTCTCGCCGGTCCGCCCTCCGCACGCTCGCGCTGTCGCTCTGCCTCTGTGCGGTGACGCCAGGCTGCGTGAGCATGACGGACAGCCGGCTGACGAAGTCCGAGGTCGTGCGCCGCTACTCCAGGCCTCTGATGCTGTTCGACCATCAGGTGCGCGTGGTGCATCGGAGCGATGACGAGCAGAGCCTCTCTCGATGTCTCGCCGGTCAGCCCTGCATGACGCTGGTGTTGCTCAGGCGCAAATGCCCCGGGACCCAAGCCCTGACCGACAAGCGGCGCGTCGAGATCACCACCTACGCCGCCCGCGATTGGCGCCACCACGGGCTCCTGGGCTCGGGCGTCGCGCTGGTCGCCGCGGGGGTCATGGCTCAGATGCGGGGCAGCGGCGTGGTCGGGGAGACGGATCCCCATCTCAGCCGTGGACAGACCCTCTACGATGCAGGTCGGGCGGCCTTTCCGCTCGGTATGAGCACCGTCGGCCTCAGCCTCGCGGGTGCGGCGGTGTACGTCTACTACCGGACCACACGTCCGGCGAGGAAGGTCCTGCGGCGGAGCACGGTCGAAGGGATCGTGTCCAAGAACGTGTCCGGCTGCGGCGCCTTTCGACCCGTGGCAGGGGTCCCGATCGAAGGGCGTGGCCCCATCTCATCTCCCGGACGCGTCCTGCACAGCTGCCGAACCGACGAGGCCGGCCGATGTGCGCTGTCGGCAAAAGACGTCCTGCGCGTCAACAAGCACGACCTTACCCTGTGGGTCCCGCCGTCGCTCGTCGGCAAGGGGGGGGGCCAGATCCCCGACCGGTGGTCGGCGGCCGCGTCCATCCGCGCCCAGGCGGTGCGGTTGATCCGCTTTCGCAACGCGCGACGCTGGCACGCGCGCTGCGACGGCCTGCTGACGACCATGCGCGGCGGCGGGCCACGGGCGACCGGTCGAGCCCTGGTCGAGCTGACCGACAAGTTCACCCACGTCTGCCATGGGCACCCAGCCGAAGCCGAGACCGCGCGCTTTGCGATCCAGGGCCACGCGCAGGAGTGCGGCGCGACTGGGGGTATCGAGGCGTGCAAGCAGGGCTGCGCCGGAGGCCACAAGGGGAGTTGTAGGGTTTATGTGAAGCGCTGCCACGCCGAGCTCCGAGCCCTGCGCACCGCGGCCGCCAAGGCGCCCCGCAAGGCGAAGTCGGAGAGCACGCTCGAGGCGCAGTTCGAGGCCTACGAGGCGCACGTCGAGCGGTGCGATGACGCCGGTCTCGCAGGCGGTCAGCGAGAGCTGCACCGGGGACTTCTGAACCAGCGGTGCCTCCTACGGCGGACGCGCGAGGACTGCGAGGCGGCGTGCACCGCCGGTGCCAAGGTGAGCTGCGCCTTCCTCGAGCAGGCTGCGGCGATCTGCAAGACGGCGGCCCGCGCCGCCGCCGCTAAGACCCACAAGGCCCTGGGCGAGCTCACGGAGGACCAGATCAAGTCCCTGAGCGAGCGGTTGAAGGGCTTCCGCGAGCTGGTCCTCAAATCGCTGCCGAAGACCGTTCAGGGCAGGGTGTGTGGGGAGCTGGTGCCGGGCTGGTACCAGAGCATGAACCGCGTCATCGAAGGCGTCGTCGCGCGCGTGATCGCGCGGGCCTGCGCCACCGAGCACGCGCCCTGCCTGAAGTCCACGAAGACCCGCGAGCGGATCTACGTCCTGACCTGCTCGTACGTGACGACCTACGCCCACGGGCGGCGCCGGAGGCACGAGTACGTGCAGCGCAGAAAGGAGCCGGTCTGCGTGCGTCAGTCCTGGCTTCAGGACAGCGCCAATGTCCGGACGATCGCCGTGACCCAGACCCTTGAGACCAAGACGACCTGCACCCAGCGGGGCAAGGTCACCAGCCAGGCCGCCTACGCCAAGTGCGTGAACGAACTGAAGGCCGCATCCCAGCCCTAGGACCCCCGTGACCTCAACAGGCCAGACCCGAGAGCACGTACGCCGTCACCGCAGGTCGCGGGAGATGGTCGCCCGGCGCCGACATGGGCTTGCCGGGCGCTCTGCGGCGCTGTGCGTGGCCCTCGTGGTCCTCTGGCCCGCCGTCGTTCAGGCGGCGACCACGGTCCTCGGCGTCGAGCCGCTCCAGCTGGTCAACCGCACGGCGAAGCTCAGCCTCGAGCAGAGCCTCGACGAGGGGAAGCGCTACTCGCTCGTCTTCGAGCTGGGTGTCGGGCGCCTGTTCGATGAACCGCAGTTCGGCGACTCATGGCTCTTCGAGGTCGGCTCGCAAGCGCGCATCGCCGTCCTGGGGGACTTCGACGACAACGTCCACGTCGCGGCCGCGTGGAGCTGGTCCAGCGCCAGCTCGTGGCAGGCGATGAGCGCCGATGGCCCGCTGCAGGTGCTCCCCGGGGATCGCCACGCCACGCGGTACTGGCGATATGGCCTGATGGTCGGCAACAAGCTGACCTGGCGCAGCGGCGTCTCGATGACGGCGCAGATCGGGGCGATGAACGCTCACTTCCGGTCGATCGAGCAGGACGACGGCAGCTCCAAGACCCTCGACCGATGGACGCTCGCTGCCGCATGGATCATCGGCTATGCGTGGTGAGGGTGGGATGAACAGGGATCGCCGCACATCGGCAGCACCGGCAATCCGACTGGCGCTGACCAGCGCCCTGCTGGCGCTCGCGGCGTGCCACTCCGTGAGCGAGTGGCGGACGCCTGGGACCGGGCAGGCTTGCGTCGCGGACTCGTCGTGCGGCTCCGACCGGATGGTGTGCGTCCGGTCGGGAGCCGCCGCCGAGGGTCAATGCGCGGGCGCGGTCGGCAGGTCTTGCACGAGCAACCTGGACTGCGCTGACTTCTGCCTGTCGGAGGACGGGCGCGCAGAGATCGGGGTCTGCTCGAGCAGCTGCACATCCGACGACGACTGTGGTTCGGGTCGACGATGCGACACGAACCAGAGCCGCTGCTTCGAGACCTGCACCACGTCGAATGAGTGCGACGCCGCGCTGGTCTGTACGAGGAGCGTCGCGGCGTTCGACGCCTGCTGGGTGTCCCACTGACATCGCGCTCCTCTTGGCTCCGGGAGCCCGTTGTCCGGGCTTTGAGCGTCCTTGCCGTGCGCCTGCTGGCCCCAGGGTCTCCATGTCGCCGTCGGCGCGGCCCCGCGAGCCCTGGTTGAGACGGGCTCGCGAGCCGCCCACCCGCGCCAGCGACCCCGGCCTCGCCCCCTGGGATCTCGTCGACGAGCTGGTGGACGAGGAGGATTTCAGCCAGGCGCTGAGCTAAGACGCCGCGGCCCGAAGAGGGCGGCTGGCCAAGCAAGCTGTGGTCCAAACCCCGAAAAAGGCTTGACTCTTGGGCGGTTAGGCGCGATGTTGGGGCTACCGAGAGAGCCTCGGCAGGCAGAGGGCTAGTGTCCGAGAAAAGGACCAGCGGATAGCGGCCGCTCTCGACCGCTCGAACCCGCCAATCCACTACATCCGGCGGCGGCTATCCCCTGTTGGAGGAAGCCGCGCTCGACCTGGCGTCGTCGTTGCTATGGGAGAAAAGCGCCTGAGCCGCTGAGGCCGTCGCGGCCAGCTGCCTCTCGAGGGCAACCGGCGACATGGCGCGATGGCCCGCGAGGCGCTCCAAAGCTCGCGACGGGCGTCGTGATGCGCCGGCTCCGGGCTCGATTCCCGGCAGCGCGCATACCTCGGCCATCCGACCATCCCAGATGGGACGACGGCCAACGAGCGGGCAGCGTTCGAATCACCTTCGCCCCTCCGGAGGACCGCGAACGCTGGGCAGGGCCCATCGCTGCATGCCGCCGCCGCACAGCGGGCAGCGTTCGAATCACCTTCGCCCCTCCGGAGGACCGCGAACGCTGGGCAGGGCCCATCGCTGCATGCCGCCGCCGCACAGCGGGCAGCTCTTGTCTGCGGGGACTGGCGGCGTAGGCACGGCCGTGCGGGCATCGCTGCCGTCGCTGCCGTCGCTGCCGTCGCTGTCCGCGCGGGCAGCGAGGGTCTGCTGCAGCTGCAGACGCTTCGCCGACCAGCTCGGCGAGTACAGGCCGAAGTGCCGGATCTTGTGAAGCAAGGCGGCATACCCCAACGGGGTTGCTCGCGCGGTAGAGCGTGAAAGCGGGGAGCGCGTGAGCGATACCCACCAATTTGCGGCAGCACGTGGAGCAGAAAGCGAGTGACGAACTGCTCCGGTGTCATCGTCGCCACGTCATCGCCGCGGGTGCGGAGGACCACCGCGTCGCCCGCGACGTCGAGCAGCCGGTAG
>JAUIAC010000431.1 GCA_030425545.1 bacterium
CGAGCCCGACGAAGTGCGCCACCGTGTCCGCCGCGCGGCCCTCGTGCAGCCGGCAGCGAAAGCGCCCCAACGGGGTGTGGAACACCGCCACCAGCGGTCCCCGGCCGGTGATGCCCTTGGTGGCCTCCGCGAGCGAGACCTGCGGCGGCAGCGGCTTGGCGCCTGCGCTGCCGTCGACGTCGGTGAGGTCGAGCCGCCACGAGCCGGCCTCGACGTAGAAGGTCAGCTTGCGCACGCCTTGGGGCTGCTTGAGGCTCAGCATCGCCCGCTGGCCCGCGTACTCGAGCTGCAGCAGATCACCGCGCAGGCGGTGCCACAAGGTGCGCGGCGCGATCGGCATGATCGGGCTGTCCTTGTGGTTGCGGGCGATGTGCTCGCGGGTGGCGCGCGTGGTCCAGGGCAGCAGGTGCCGCACCTCGCCCACCGACGCGATCTGGCGGATGCGGGCGAAGACAGCCAGCAGCGGGTACTTGGTCCGCGGGGGGATCCCGCGCACGCGGTCCTTGGCCAACGTGAGCATCTCGAGGGGGATGACCTTTCGTGCCCGAAGCCGCGCGGCCTTGCGCGCCGCGGCCTTGGCGGCCTTGCGCTTGGCAGCCTCGCTCAGGGGCTTCTTGGCCGACGCCGCCGGCTTGCTGTCTTGACCCGCCTTGCCCTTGGTCCCCGCCTTGCCTGGCGGCGCGCTCGTGCCACTGAGGGCGTCGGCCGCGGGCGTGGGCGCCACCTTCGGCGTGAGCATCGGCCGAGGGGCCCCCCGGGCGATGGGCTGGTCGGGCTCCGGCAGCGCGAGCTGATTCCACACCTTGGTGGCGGGCTCGCAGCCGGCGGCCAGCAGTGTGCTCAGGGCCAGCGACGCCACCCACGCGTGGCTGCGCCGCCCGGGTCGGGGTGGGTCCAAGGTGAGCGGGGGGCGGAGGCGAGTGCGCGACATGGCCGCGCAGCATAGGTGGGGGCTCGCCCTGGCAGCAATGGGGCGCCTGTCCACCGGGGCTGTCGGGCGCCCGTGCGCCCCTGTACCCTGCCGCCCGGGAGGTGTCGCGTGCCGGACGACCACAACGAACTGCGCGTGCTCGGGGTGGATCCCGGGAGCCGCAAGCTGGGCTGGGCCGTGCTCGTCGCGGATCGCGACGGCGTGCGCGTGGTCGCCAGCGGCACCCTCACGCCGCCCAAGAGCGCCGCGCTGGCCGCGCGGCTGGGCTTTCTGCTCAACGAGCTCGCGGCGTTGCTCTCGCAGCACCGGGTCGACGCGCTGGCGGTCGAGCAGGCCTTTGTCTACAAGAACCCCAAGACAGCCCTGGTCATCGGGCAGGCCCGCGGGCTGCCGATCGCGCTCGCCGCCGCGCGCGGGCTCAGCGTCCACGAGTACCAGCCGAGCGTGGTCAAGCGCGCCGTCGTGGGCTCGGGTCGCGCCAGCAAGGAGCAAGTGCGGCACATGGTTCAGCTCCAGCTGCGGTTGCCGGACCTGCCGCAGGAAGACGAGGCGGACGCCCTCGCGATCGCGCTGACCCACACACGCGAGGTCGCCCATCGCGGCGGTGTCGAGCCCGAGTTGCTCGCCGTGAGCCGCGGCGCACAGGCGCGCGGGGGGTGGGAGGCGGCCGCCCCTCCACCACCGACCGACGCACGGGCCTACTACGCCGCCGTGGTGGCCGCCGCCAAGGGGAGAAAGCGCCGATGATTGCCTGGCTACATGGGACCTGCCGCGACGTCGCTGAAGATCATGTCGTCCTCGACGTCCGAGGGGTCGGCTACGAGGTCTTTCTCGCTGGGCGGGATCTGGCGCGCGTGGACGTGGGCAGCGAGCTGAGCGTGCACATCCACACCGCCGTCCGCGAGGACGCGTTCTTGCTCTACGGCTTCCTCGAGCGGGCGTCGCGCGACCTCTTCCGGCTGCTGACCTCGGTGTCGGGCGTCGGCCCCAAGGGCGGGCTGGCCTTGCTCGGCACCCTGGAGCCCGCCGAGGTCGCGCAGGCCATTCACGACGGCCAGCCGGCGCCGCTGACCCGGGCCAAGGGCATCGGCAAGCGCACGGCGGAGCTGCTCATCGTGCGGCTCCGCGACCGGCTCCCCACCGCGCTCCTGGGCGGCGCGCTGCCGCCCGACGCGACGCCGGTGGCCACCGGTCCGCGCTCCCTCGGTGCGGCGGACGCTGTCAGCGCGCTGACGCACCTCGGCTACCGCCAACAGACGGCGGAGCAGACCGTCGACCAGCTGGTGGCCGAAGGCGCGGCTACCGACGACCTCGGTGCGCTGATAACCTCGGCGCTGGCGGCGTTGCGCAAGGACTGACGCGGCGTGACCGGTGAGGCTGCGGGCGCTGCGGACTGCCCAGCCCTGGAACCGTCGTGACCGACGGACACCGAGACGCCGCGCATCTGACCGCCTGCCTGACCGCCTGCCTGACCGCCCGCCCTCACGCCCCGGAGCCCCCGTGAAGACCCGCCCACCCGACGATCCCATGAGCGCGGCCCAGTCCCTCGGCGAGCATCGGCCGGACGTCGCGCTGCGCCCCCGGACCTTCGAGGAGTACGTCGGGCAGCCCAAGATCGTCGACAACATGCAGGTGTTCGTCGGCGCCGCACGCGCGCGCAGCGAGCCGCTCTGCCACATGCTGCTCTCGGGCCCGCCCGGGCTGGGCAAGACCACGCTGGCGCACCTCGCGGCCAAGGCCATGGGCGTCAACCTGGTGACCACGAGCGGCCCCGCGGTGGAGAAGAAGGGCGACCTGGCCGGCATCCTCACCGGCCTCAACGAAGGCGACGTGCTCTTCATCGACGAGATCCACCGCCTGAACACCGTGGTCGAAGAGAACCTCTACCCCGCCATGGAGGACTACCGCTTCGACATCGTCGTGGGCGACGGGCCGCACGCGCGCACCGTCAAGCTGCCGCTGCCGCCGTTCACGCTCATCGGCGCGACCACCCGGACGGGGCTGCTGACCGGGCCGCTGCGCACGCGCTTCGGCTGGGAGGCGCGGCTCAACTACTACTCCGTCGAAGAGCTCGCAGACGTGGTCCGGCGCTCTGCCGCCGCCTTGGGCGTGCGGATCGAGCCGCAGGGCACCGAGGAGATCGCGCGCCGCGCACGCGGCACGCCTCGAATCGCCAACCGCCTGCTGCGTCGGGTGCGCGACTTTGCCGAGGTGCGAGGTGCGGCGGCGATCTCCGCGACGCTCGCCGCGGGCGCGTTGGACCAGCTCGAGATCGATCACGCCGGCTTCGGCCCGATGGATCGTGGCTATCTGCAGCTGCTGTGCGAGACCTTCAAGGGGGGGCCCGTCGGCGTCGAGACCTTGGCCGCTGCGCTCAGCGAGCAGCGCGACACCATCGAGTACGTGTACGAGCCCTATCTGATCCAGCAGGGCTTCGTCGCGCGCACGGCGCGCGGGCGCGTGGCCTTGGACGCGGCCTTTGCGCACCTCGGCATCCCCCGCCGCGAAGGGCAGGGCAGCCTGCTGTGAGCCCTCCCGCGGGCCCCGACGCTGCGGACTTGCGCGCGACCCTGGACGTGTCGGGCGACGAGATCCGCGTGTCCCTCCGGGTCCGGCCAGGGGCCAAGCGCTCTGAGGTCGTCGGCCTCGTGGGTGACCGCGTCAAGGTCGCCGTCGCGGCGCCCCCGGTGGACGGCAAGGCCAACAAGGTCCTGTTGGCCTTCCTGGCGAAGGTCTTCGGCGTGCGCAAGGGCGACGTGCGCCTCGTGGCGGGAGCGGCCAGCCGTGACAAGCGCGTGGCCGTGCGGCTGCCGCTGGACACCGCTGCAGCGGCCCTGCGTTCGGCCTTGGCGTAGCGGTGGCCTCCGGCGGGCTGCGATGCCAAAAACCCCGTAAATCCAGGCCTGGAGAGGCGGTCAACGGGCGCAGGCGCGCCGGTCGTGAGGCCAAGCGATGGGCATTTGAGTCGCCACCTTGCCGCCCCCCGCCGCCGTGGCATACGCTGGCCAGCCACGGCAGTTGGAGCGCGGTGCATGTCTTACAACCCGTTCGCAGAAGTTGAAGACGAGCTCCCCGTAGCGTCACTCGTCGACAACATGTATCGCATCGTCCGGCTCATCGGTCGTGGCGGCATGGGCGCTGTCTACGAGGCGGAGGACATCCGGCTTGGGCGCTCCGTGGCGTTGAAGGTCCTGCGTTCGGACCTCGCTCGGCAGCTCCAGGCCGACGAGCGCTTCATGCAAGAGGCGCGCATCCTCGCTCGTATCCGCTCGCCCTTCGTGTGCACGGTCTACTCCATCGGCGCGACCGAGGGGGGCAAGACCTACATCGCCATGGAGTACATCGACGGCGGCTCCCTGGGGGACCTGCTCGACCGTGAGCGCTGGCTGCCCCTCAACCGTGCCATCCGCATCGCGCAGCGGGTGTGCGAGGCGCTCATCGAGGCCCACGAGGTCGGGATCATCCACCGCGACCTCAAGCCCGACAACATCCTGCTGACGCGTCTCGGCTCCATCGAAGACTACGTCAAGGTCGTGGACCTCGGCCTGGCCAAGCACATCGCGTCGGCCGGCAGCAGCAACAACCCTCGGCTGACGCAGGCCCGGCTCGTGTTGGGGACCCCCGCGTACATGAGCCCCGAGCAGGCGGCCGGCCACGACGTCGGGCCGCCCAGTGACCTCTACTCCCTGGGCGTCATCTTCTACGAGATGTTGACCGGCTACCTGCCCGTCGACGGGGAGACGCCGCAGGACTTCTTGCGCGCGCACCAGCTGCAGGCGCCCGTGCCCCTGTCGCAGCGCCGGCCCGACCTCAGCTTCCCGCCCGAGGTGGAGGCGGTCTGTCAGCGCATCCTGACCAAGCAGGCCGACGAGCGGCCCGAGGGGGCGCGTGACTTCATCGAGCTGCTCGAGGAGCTGGAGCAGATCCGCCTCGAGACCGAGCGCCCGCCGTCGCGCGCGGTGCGTCGTAGCAGCCGCAGCGCCATGCCGCGGCCGAAGGCGCCGCAGGCGTCGCCCAAGGCGGTCGCCCCGACCCTCGCTACCCTCGACGAGCGCCTGGAGCGCGCCAAGGACCGCGTGCGGCTGGAGCTGGTCG
>JAUIAC010000432.1 GCA_030425545.1 bacterium
TCTGCGCTGTTGGGGAAGCCGTAGGGCACCATCGGCACGCGGGCCCCGATGGACACGACCGGCTCCGCCATCATCCGCGGCTCGACCTCGACGCCCATGACGGCGAGGGCCGTGGCCGAGGGCGGGTGCGCGTGCACAACGGCCTTCACGTCCGGGCGGGCCTCGTAGACGGCCACGTGCATCTTGAACTCAGAGAAGGTGCGGCGACCGCCCTGCAGCACGCGTCCTGTGCGGTCGACCACGATGGGGTCGGTCTCGTCGAGCACACGCTTGCTCAGCGCGGTGGGCGTGATCAGGAAGCGTCCGGCCTCGAGCCGCGCCGAGACGTTGCCGTCGTGGTTCGCGACCCAGCCGGCGCTGTGCAGGCTGTGAGCGATGTCGAGCAGCGCGCGCTTGCGCACGGGGAAGCTCGCCCCGCGGCCGTGCAGCTGGTGAATCGCGCCGTGACCGCCGCTCACGTCACGCCCCCTGCGAGGCGACCACGCCGCCGTGCTGGCTGGCGTCGTCGTCCGACGCGGTGACCTCGTCGACGATGGCCACGATGAGGCAGCGCACCGGCGAGCGCGGGTTGTCCAACACCTGACGGATGCCGCTGCCCTCGCGGAGCACCAACACCGTGTCGCCCTCGCCCGCCTGCGCGTGATCGACGGCGAGGAAGGACGCGCCGGCGTCGCTGCCGTCCACCTCGATCGGCTGGACCACCAGCACGGTCTGCGCGGCCAGCTCGGCGTGCTTGACCGTGCTCACCACCGGGCCCACAACGCGGCCGAGGATCATGAGCGCACCTCGGGCCAGGCGCCGGTGACGGAGGGCGTGTCGGCACACACCGCGTCGACGATGGCGATGATGGCGTGGTCGACCGGGACGAAGGTCTCGGGCATGGCCATGGCCGCCTCGCGCGAGGAGGTGAGGTGAACCAGGTCACCCGGGCCGGCCTGGGTCGTGTCGGCTGCGACCACCGCGCCGCCGCGGTCCACGCCAGTCTCGGTCACAGGCTGCACCACCAGCAGGCGGATGCCTTCGAGTCCGGAGACCTTGCGGGTGGCGACTACGGTGCCGATGACGCGTCCGAGGAACATGGTCTTGCTTGTGGCACGGGGCCCCGCGCACGGTCAAGGCGGAGCGCAGGGTCAGGGACGTGTGGCTTGGAGACGCCCGGCGCAGGGAGGCCCGACTCGGGGAGGTCGGGCGCGGGGAGGTCGGGCGCGGGGAGGTCGGGCTTGGGCCCGCGCGACAGGCGCCGCTAGCGCTGGCGGCGCAGCTTCATCAACATGCGCGCGGCCATGCGCAGATCGCCCTTGTTGGCGCGGTTCTGACCGAGCATGAGGAACTTGCGGATCTCGAGGATCGCCTCTTTGGTCTCGCCCACCTGCAGCAGCGCAGCGGCGTAGTTCAGGTGCGTGCTGTAGTCCGCGCGGGCGCTCTGCACCGCGATCTTCAGGACGTCACGCGCGAGCGCCGGCTCGCCCATGTCGAGCCACGACAGGCCCAAGGCTTCCATCAGGGTCACGTCGTCCGGGGCGAAGCGCAGGCCCTCGTTGAGCACCGCCATGGCCTGCTCGTAGGCGCCGATGTCGGTGTAGAGCCGACTGAGCATCAGGTACGCGGGGGTGAAGCCGGGATCGCCGGCGATGGCCGCCCGCAGCGCCTTGTCGACCCGGTCGCGCTTGCCCTGCTTCTGCGCGATGCGGGCCTCGAGGAAGTGACCGTTGGGATGGCCCGCGTCGATGGCGAAGAGCTTGTTGAGCGAGACCGCTGCGTCTCCGAACTTGCCGAGCTCGAACTGCGCCCGGGCGAGGTGAAGCCAGGCCTCGCCGTGAGCCGGGTCCGACGCGGTGGCCTGCTGCAGGTGGTCGAGGGCGTCACGGGGGTCGTCCGCGCGCAGCGACAAGAAGCCCATGTAGTAGTGGGCGTCGTGATTTTTCGGGTCGATCTTGAGCGCCTGCTTCAGCTGCCCGCGGGCTTGCAGGGAGTTGCCGCGGTTCAGCTCCTGCACCGCCTTGTTGACGTGCAGCACGGTCTTCTTGGCGCTGTCGTCGCAGGCGCCGGCCAACAGGGCCAGGGCAACGAGCACAGCAGCGCCCCCGCGGCGAGGCGATCGGGGCGAAGACGGGCGCTGAGCGGTGTGCGAGGTCGGCTGCGCGGGCAGCGGCTGGAGCGTCATCAAGGGCGCCTACCTGGAGCTGAAGCGGAAGGGGTAGAGCACCTTCGTGGTGCCGCCGCCCTTGGCGCGCGGGAACTTCCAGGCCTTCACGTTCTTGAGGATGCAGCTCTCGACGTTCGGGCTGTTGATCGAGGAGTCCTTGACCTTGGCGCCCATCACCTGGCCCGAGGGCTGGATGAGGAAGAGCACCTTCACCTTGCCCTGGAGGTTGGGGTTGGCCTGCAGACCCTTCTGGTAACAGGCCTTGATGGCGCCCATCTTCCGACGGATGTACTTCTGGATGACCTTCTTCGGCAGCTCGCCCGTGGCCTTGGAGCCGGAGCCACCGCCGACACGCACCACCTTCTGCTGGCGCGTCTTCATGCCGATCTTCACGTCCTTGCCAGCCTTGCTGTCTTTGCCAAGGCCCTTGATGACGCGCTTTTTCGTCGCGTCGCCCGAGTTCATCGCCGTCTTCTTGCGGCCCGCCTCCATGAGGCCGGCGCCCTGGGTCTTGCCCAGTGGATCTGCCATGACCTCGGCGCCGCCCTTGCCGCTGTTGGGGTTGGCCGGGTCGGCCTGACCACCGTCGTCGTCGGCCTCAGCGAAGAGCTTGGTGCCGATCATCTGGTTGTTGACCGCGTCGAGGGCCGCGTCGACCTCCGCCGTGGCCTCGTCGACCTTCGCGGCGACGATCTTCTTGACCAGCTTGTCCTTCTCTTCCTCGTCGGTGACGGAGTCGAGCTGCTTGTCGATCTCCTTCTCTTCCTTCTTGATCTCAGCCTCTTCCTTCTTCACCTCAGGCTTCTTCTCAGGCTCCTGGGGCTTCAGCTCGGGGGCCTTCGGCTTCTCCTCTTCCTTCTTCGCGTCCTCTTCCTCGGGGGGCGGCTCTTCCTTGACCTCGACGAGCACCAGCTCGCTGAGGCGGTCGGCCTGCTTCTCCTGGAAGGTGAGCTTGGCGCGGCGCAGGTACTCCGGGGAGTTGAACGCGGCCGCGAGCGGGCCACCCGTGAGCACCAGGGCGAAGAGCCAGCACAGCAGGAAGGGCAGCATCTCCTTGTTCCACAGGGAGAACTTGGTCGGTGGCGGGACCGGGACGCGCGAGACGATGAAGGTGAAGTCACCGAAGACCAGCACGGCGCGGGTGCCCGCCGAGAGCGGGATCACCGGGCCCTTGACGCCGGAGACCTTGCCGGAGCGGACCTCTCCGAGGTCGTGCACCTCGCCGTTGATGATCAGGTGGCCGGCGGCCTTGTCGTTGTCGATCCGGAGGCCGAAGCCAGCGGAGGTCCCGGACTCCACCAGCGTCTGCAGGGGCTTGCCGATGACCTCTTCGGGCATCGTGAACGTGCCCTTGGGGCCGACCGTGACGGTCTGCGGGCGCGAGAAGAACTGGGCCGCGAGCATGTCGCCGCGCCACAGGATGGCGATGTCGACGCCGAGCTTGGCGTTGCTGGTCGCCGCGGGCTTGCTGCCGGCGCCCTTGGGTGCGGGCGTCTTGGGCGCGGGCGTCTGGGGTCCGGGTGTCTGGGGGGCCGCGCCCTTGGGGTCCGCAGGCGGCTTGGATCCAGCCTTGGACGCCTTCGGGTCGGGCTTGATGGTCCGGGCGTCGGACCCGGTCGCGGCGCCGCTGGTGCCTGCGTTGGGGGGGGTGGTCGCCATGGTCTACAGGTCCCGCGCCGAGCGGATGATCTCAGCGAAGAAGTTGCGACGGATGCGAATCAAGCTGGAGCGCTTCTTCTTGCTCAGCGAGTTCGTCACCGTCCCTTCGGGGCGAAGGAAGGTGGCCTGGACCTTGTCGTCGTCAAAGCTGAGCGTCCGCGTCTTGGAACGACGGCGCTTGGCCTCGGCGACATTGGGGGCGGCGGCGAAGGTGAGCGCAAGGCCCCCGGCGAGCGCCGCGAGCGCGATCTTGCGAAGCAACATGAAGTCCTCCCTGATGGGCTTCTGCGACGGCGACGCAGCATAGCCCGGATTTCGCGCGGCACGCAACGGCGTCCCGGGGGGCGTGCGACCGCCTCTTCTGGCACTGACGCATGACGACCTGAGAAGATCCGAAAAGATTGCGGGCGGGCGCTGACTGCGCTGCGTGGTGGGGTTGAGGCGACGGCGGTGGGGTGGCGGCGCCCGTCCGTGCTGCGGCTCACGTCGGCGGCGCGGGCACGCCCAGCTGGGCCTGAGCGTCGACGAGGCAGCTTGTGAGCGCGGCGGCGGCGGCCGAGACGCTCACCGTGCCCGCGAGCAGGCTGCGCAGGTCCACCTGCACCGTGTCGGCGCGCGGCCGCGCCAGCAGCGGCGGGGTGGCGGCGCGCAGGCACGTCGCCAGGCGGGCCGCGCTGTGTCCCGCGACCGAGATGGCGAGCGCACGCGACGGCAGGGTCTCCCCGGGCTGCGCGCCCCCGCCGACGGCGGCCTCGCTGGCGACCACGGTCAGGGTCCACGCGGGGCCCACCGCTGCGCCGAGCTCGCGGGCCAGGGTCTGACCGGCCGCCTCGAGCTCCGCCACGGGCAGGTCGATCGCCCGCCACAGCGGCAGCTCCTGTGTCGCTGCGCCGCGAAGGTGGCTGCCCAGGGTCTCGCCCAGGGCGGCGAGCACCATGCTGTCGACCCGGAGCGCGCGTGCCATGGGCGAGCGCCCCAGCTGCTCGACCAGGGGCCGGCGGCCCAAGATCAGCCCAGCCTGGGGGCCGCCCAGCAGCTTGTCGCCGGAGAAGAGCACCAGATCGGCGCCCGCGGCGAGGGTGTCGGCCACCGTCGGCTCGGCCGCCAGCCCCCACGGCGTCAGGTCGTCGACAACCCCCGAGCCGAGGTCCACCACCAGCGGTACGCCGCGGGCGTGGGCGAGCTCGGCCAGCTCCGGCACGCTCGGCGT
>JAUIAC010000433.1 GCA_030425545.1 bacterium
CCACCGGTCCCGCCGTGATCGGACGCTTGGTGACGTGGCCGATCAGCTGGTCGAGGGTGCGCCGCTGCCCGCCGATGATCTTGTCCTGCATCATGCGCTTGGCCGTACCGACCGGCACGTCCCAGCGCTGCGCGACCCGCTCCGCGTCGGCGTAGCGATAGCCCGCCTCATGGTAGCTGCACGCGAACTTGCGGTGCCGCGTCGCCTGCTGCCGCGCCGAGCGCAGCGCGAGGGTGACCGTGCGGCGCCCGCCATGGCTCACCTTGCGGCCGATGGTGAGCTTGGCCTGGTTGACCGAGGTGCCCCAGAGGCCCGCCAGCATCTTCGCGTCGCAGTCGTCAAAGCCGCTGCGGAGGTAGCTGTGCCAGGGGTTCACCCGCCGCTGCACGGTCCGGTGCGGCACCGGCCGGCGCGCGCCAGGGCGGACCCGAGCGAAGGCCACCGAGGGCAGGTGCGCCGGCAGACCCATGACGAAGATGAAGGCGAATCGAAAGGCACGCAGGCTCATGACGGGTCCCGGGAACAGGGTTGGCCCCACGATGCCCCACCGGATCACACCCGGCAAGGCGACCTCCGCTCCGCGAGGGGGCCGCGCGCGAGGGTGGGAGGCAAACTTTTTCGGCGGCGACAGACGCTTGAAATTACAGCCTCATTGCGAGATGTCCCGCGTCGGCTCCGGAAAAACAACGGCTCAGGGTGACGAAAACTTCGCTGGCGCGCGTCGGACTCTATGAGGGGCGCGGAGGCGAAGATGCACGAGCGAGCGATGGAGGCGGAGATCCTGGACGCGGTGGCGCGGCTGCGGCAGCGCACGCGGCGGCTGGACAGCGCGGCGTTGAGCGAGGAGCTGGAGCTGGTGCACGGGCTGCAGCGGGCGATCCTGGCGCGCCCTACGGCGTGGGAGACGGTGCGAGCGCGGGTCGGGGCCGCCGCGGCGTGGTGGGTGCTGCAGCTGGCGCTGGCGGTGGCGTCGTCGGGGCTGCCGGGACCGGCCCGAGCGGTGCTCACCGCGCTGCCGGGGCTGCCTGGGCAAGCCGACCACATGGCCTTGCTCGACGGGCTGATCGGCGAGCCCGGTCAGCCGCTCGTGGGGGTGGCGTGATGGCGGCGCTGGCGGAGGTGATCTCGCCGGAGGAGATGGCGGCGTTCGTGGCGGCGCGGCGGGGGCCGTCAGGGCGTGGGCCGCGCGCGGCGGCGGCCGTCGCGGCGCGCTGGCCCGCTCCCGAGGAGCCGGCGGCGGCCGCCGCGCTGAGCGTGTGGGTCCCGGCTGGCGCGCAGTGGCGGGAGGTGGTGGTGGACGACCGGGTGGTGGTCGGCTCGTCCGCGCACGCCGACGTGCGCTTGCCCCACGCCGCGCCCCGGCACTGCCAGCTCGAGCCGCGGCCAGACGGGCTGTGCGTGCGCGACCTCGGCGGCGGCGACCTGCGCATCGCCGGCGCGCCCCTTGGCCAACGCGGCACGCTGCGCCCGGGCCAGGTGCTGCGGGTGGCGGGCGGCCCGGTAGTCTGCCTGGCCAAAGCGCCTGCGGGCCCCAAGCGCCCGTGGGTGCAGGCGGGGCGCATGGGCTCCGCCACGCCGGCCATGTGGCAGACCTTCGCCGACCTCGCCCTCGCTGGCGAGAGCGGCGCGCCGCTGTTGATCGGCGGCGAGTCGGGGGCGGGCAAGGAGCTGGCCGCCCGCTTCGCCCACGACGCGTCGGCGCGGGCCGACGGGCCGTGGGTGGCGCTCAACTGCGCGGCCCTGCCGGCGGGGCTGCTGGAGGCCGAGCTCTTTGGCGCGCGCAAGGGCGCGTTCACCGGGGCCGTCGCCCACCGAGACGGCGCCTTCGTCCGCGCCGACGGGGGCACGCTGCTGCTCGACGAGCTCGCGGAGCTCAGCCCGGCGGCGCAGGCGGCCCTCTTGCGGGTGCTCGAGACGGGCGAGGTCCAGGTGGTGGGCGGGGCGGTGCAGCGGGTGGACGTGCGCGTCATCGCCGCGACCCACCGCGACCTGCGTCAAGCGGTCGCCGCCGGCGCCTTCCGGCTCGACCTGCTGCACCGGCTCGCGGTCACCGAGGTTCGCCTGCCGGCCCTGCGGGAGCGGCCGCGGGACCTGGGGCCGCTCCTGGCGCACTTTCTCGGCGCGCCGGTGTCGGCGCCCTGCGCGCAGGTGCTGCAGCGTCACCCTTGGCCGGGCAACGTGCGCGAGCTCCGCAACGTCGCCGCGCGACTGGCCATGCGCACCGGCGGGCGCTCTCCGGGGCCGGCGGAGCTCAGCCGAGCCCTGGGGCCCAGGGCCGCGGCGCCGGCGCCCGGCTCGGTGCGGCGCGAACGGCGCACGCTGGTCGCCGAGCTGCTCGCCACCAGCGCCACGGTGAGCGACGCGCAGCGCGCGAGCGGGCTGCCGCGCAGCACCTTCTTTCGCTACGTGCGGCGGCTGCGCGCCGAGGGGGCGGTGGCGGAGCGCAGCGGAGGCCGCGCCGCGCCGGCCTGCTTTCGCGCCGAGCAGACGCTTTCTTGACAGCCTCCGAGGGCCACCGAGCATCGATCAGAGCCGCGCCACGGCCTGCTCGCCGCTGCCGCGCTGCGCCGGCCGCCCCCCGGAGGTCCCATGCCACGCCCCCTCAACCGCGCACTGCTTGGTCCGCTCCTGCGCGTGACCGCGGCGCTCGCCGTGTGGCTCAGCCCCACGCTGGCCGCTGCGGCGCCGCCTTCGTCGACGCCGCCGCCAGCGAGCCCCACGGCGCCGGCCGGCCCGCCCCCGGCCGCTGCGGCAGCCACGAGCCCCGCAGACGACCTGTCGTTCATCGGCGCGCGCACCATCGCCGAAGACGCCACCGCGCTCTATGCCACCGCCGGCCTGCCCGACGTGGAGGTGGGCGCCGTCCTCGGCCTCAGCACGCTCGCGGACGTGACGCCGCGCGTCCGCTTTCAGTTCGGCCGGGGGGCCCGCGTGCGCGGCGGTGGGGTCGGGGTGTCCGCGGCCTTCCGCATGAAGTTCGCCGAGTGGTCGGGCTGGACCTTCGCCGTCATCGGCGCGCCCGAGGTGGCGCTGCACATCTCCGGCAAGGACCACCCCACCACGACCAACGCCGCGGGCCAGAGCCTGCTGGTGACCCCCTTCTCCGGCAGCCTGGTGGCCGACCGGCTGCTGCTGCCCTCGCTGCGGCTGGTGGTTGGGCTCGACGCGCGGGTCGGCTTCTTCGCCACGCCGGAGTTCGTGCTGCACACGCCTCTGGCGGTGCAGGTGGGCGCGGAGCTGCGGGTGACCGACTCGCTCTTCATGATCGCGCAGCTCGACACGGGCTTCGACTTCTACAGCCAGGGTTCGCTGCCGGGGAACGAGACCTACCTGCGGGCACGCGTGGGCCTGGGGTGGTCGCGGTAGGGCAGCACACAGCTTGACGAGCGGGCGCGCCCGCCCCAGCCCCGTCGCGGGCCGGGGCGGGCGCGCTGCGTTGGGCGCCGCTGTGCGTTGGGCGCCGCTGTGCTGCGGTGCGTCAACTGCGCAGGGAGTGCGCCAACTTGGTGCAGTGGCCGAAGATCGTCACCGGGCTGTGTTGTGGTATTTCAGCGGGTTATGGCGATTTGACGCCGTTATTGTGCGGGGTTTGCGTAGTTTAGGACATCGATGTCCGATCGCGGAGATCCGAGTGTTCTGGGGAATCGCCAGGATCCCCGAAGATCCGGGCAAAAACATGATCAGATGATCACGGTCGATCTTGGCACGGCCTGTGCACTGTACTCGGGGCGCAGGGGACGACGAGCGTCGTTCCCTCCGGTTGTCTACGTACAAACGGGTTGCTTGCAGAGGCGAAGGCCAAAGGGGATCTGGTCCCGCCTCAGTTCGATAGATGTAGCCCCCCTTGCCAACTTTGGGGGAGGTTGGCTTGGGGGGCTGCTTCTGTTTTGGGCGAAGCCCAAAACAGGCTGTTTATGGGGGGATGTTTCATCCCCCCGGCAGCTGAAAAACGTGGTTTTCAGCCGCCTCCCCCAAGTTGTCCGCGTTCGTTGGGTGTGTCGGCGCGTTGATCGGTCGGTCGCCAGCCTCCGACATCGGCTTCACATCTGCAGCCCGCTCACGCGGCCAGCCGCTGCCTCAACGCCCGAACCACCACTGCGACGGATGTGTGGATCTTGCGGCGCGGCTTCGCTCGCGGCTTCGCTCGCGCTGCCGCATCGCTTCGCTCGCGGCTTCGCTCGCGCTGCCGCATCGCTTCGCTCGCGGCTTCGCTCGCGCTGCCGCATCGCTTCGCTCGCGGCTTCGCTCGCGCTGCCGCATCGCTTCGCTCGCGCTGCCGCATCGCTTCGCTCGCGGCTTCGCTCGCGCTGCCGCATCGCTTCGCTCGCGGCTTCGCTCGCGCTGCCGCATCGCGTCGCTCGCGGCTTCGCTCGCGGCTTCGCTCGCGCTGCCGCCTTGCTTCGCTCGCTGCTTCGCTTGCGTCGCCGCCTGGCTCCGCTCCCGAGTCGTCCCACGTCGTGGTCCGGCTCGACTCTCTCCTCCGTTCGGGTCTTCGCTTCTATCGCCACCTAGCTCTGCTCGCGTCATGGCCCGCGTCGCCACCCGCCTCCGCCCGCGTCGTGGCGCATGTCGCCACCCGGCTCCGCCCGCGTCGTGGCGCATGTCGCCACCCGGCTCCGTCCGCCGGCGCGCCCGCGTCGCCACCCGGCTCCGTCCGCCGGTGCGCCCGCGTCGCCGCCCCGCTCCCATCGCAGCCTGGCTCCGCAACGCGAGCCCCCGCGCTCAGAAGCGCCGGCCGACGTGCACGGCCGGGAAGATCAACAGCCGGCTGTTCTCAAAAGTCGCGTCACCCACAGCCACCTCGCTTGGGGCCAGGCCGGCGCCGAGGCCGATCCACGGGGTGACGTAGAAGCCGTGGCCGAGCACGAAGCGCCAGCCGACCTGACCGCCGAGGTTGAGCTGCTGAAACTGCGCGCCGAGCTGCGTGTTGCGCTTGCGCACGACGGTGCGCGCGACGGCGACCTCCGCACCGACGAAGAGGCCGGACTGCGGCCGCAGGACGAAGA
>JAUIAC010000029.1 GCA_030425545.1 bacterium
TGCGTGCGCGCGGCTGTGTCCACAACGGCGGGTCAGGCACGACGGTGCCGGATGCGAGGTGACAGGCGCAAGTGGGGGCCAGAATTCGTGCCAAAGCGCTACTGTTTCAGCGTGTTGCAGGAAACGACCACGGTTGCTGGGCGAGCGTCGATCTGCTAGACTCGCGCGCCCGCGCGGCGCCCGCTTTCGAGCCGGATCGCGCCGCCCCCAAACCGACTCTGGAGCCCCATGGCCAACATCGACGAGATCCTCGAGCGCGCCGACGCCGAGCCACGCGAAGCCACCGCCCCTGACGTGACCCGCCCGGAGGTCGCGGACAGCGCGGACTACGGCGCTGACGCGATCAAGGTGCTGAAGGGCCTGGAGGCGGTGCGCAAGCGGCCCGGCATGTACATCGGTGACACCGACGACGGCTCGGGGCTGCACCACATGGTGTTCGAGGTCGTGGACAACTCCGTCGACGAGGCCCTGGCCGGCCACTGCGACACCGTGGACATCACCCTGCACCTCGACGGCTCGTGCAGCGTGCGCGACAACGGCCGTGGCATCCCGGTGGGCGACCACGGCGACGGCCGCTCGGCAGCCGAGGTGGTCCTGACCGAGCTGCACGCCGGCGGCAAGTTCGACCAGAACAGCTACAAGGTCTCCGGTGGACTGCACGGCGTGGGCGTCAGCGTGGTGAACGCGCTGAGCGAGTGGCTCGTGCTGGAGATCGACCGAGACGGCCACAGTCACCGGCTGCGCTTCGACCACGGCAAGGCCGTCGCTGAGCTCGAGATCACCGGCGACACCGACCGGACGGGCACCACGGTGCACTTCAAGCCGGACACCGACATCTTCTCGATGACCGAGTTCAGCTACGACACGCTGGTCCACCGCTTCCGCGAGATGGCCTACCTCAACCGCAGCCTGCGTCTGAACATCACCGACGAGGGCGAGGAGAAGGGCGAGCAGTTCTTCTTCGAGGGCGGCATCGCGTCGTTCGTGACCTACCTCGCGAAGAACCGGACCGCGCTCGTCGCCGAGCCGATCTACGTGCACAGCAGCCGTGACGTGGGCGAGGGGCGGGTGCTCGAGGTGGAGGTCGCGCTGCAGTGGACCGACGCCTACAACGAGAACGTGGTGTGCTTCACCAACAACATCCGCAACCGCGACGGCGGCACGCACCTGACCGGCTTTCGCACGGCGATCACGCGTGTGGTCAACGACTTCGCAGCGAAAGAAGGCCTGCTGAAGAAGTTCAAGGGGACCCTCTCGGGGGACGACATCCGCGAGGGCGTGACCGCGGTCATCAGCGTCAAGCTCCCGGACCCGAAGTTCTCGTCGCAGACCAAGGACAAGCTGGTCTCGTCCGAGGTGACGCCGGTGGTGCAGTCGGTGCTGACCGAGGGGCTCAACACGTGGCTGGTGGAGAACCCCAACGAGGCCAAGAAGGTCGTGGGCAAGGCCGTCGATTCTGCGCGGGCCCGAGACGCGGCGCGCAAGGCCCGGGACATGGTCCGGCGCAAGGGCGTGCTCGAGTCGTCGTCGTTGCCCGGTAAGCTCGCGGACTGTCAGGAGCGCGACCCGAGCAAGTGCGAGATCTTCATCGTCGAGGGCGAGTCCGCAGGTGGCTCGGCCAAGGGCGGGCGCGAGCGGGGATACCAGGCGATCCTGCCCCTCCGTGGCAAGATCCTGAACGTCGAGCGCGCCCGCTTCGACCGCATGCTCAACAGCGAGGAGATCGCGGTCCTGATCACGGCGCTGGGCACCGGCATCGGCGCGGGCAGCTTTGACATCGACAAGCTGCGCTACCACCGCGTCATCATCATGACCGACGCGGACGTGGACGGTCTCCACATTCGGACCCTGCTGCTCACCTTCTTCTTCCGCCAGTTCCGCGAGGTCATCGAGCGCGGCCATCTCTACATCGCCCAGCCGCCGCTCTACCGCGCGAAGAAAGGCAAGAAGATCCGCTACCTGCTCGACGACAAGGAGCGGGAGTCGTGGCTGATCGAGTCGGGCGCTAGTGGCACCGAGGTGCTCGGGACCGATCGCGCCATCTCCGGTGACGACCTGACCAGGCTGCTGCGGCGCATCATCGAGTTCCGCTCGGTGATGCAGCGGCTGACCCGGCGGCTGGGCGTGGCGACGGATCAGCGGCTGGTGCGGGCCTTCGTCAAGGGCGTGCACCTGGAGTTCGAGGACCTGAACAACCGCGACACGCTCGAGGACGCCGTGGTCAAGGCCAAGGCGTGGCTCCAGCAGCGCTACCCGTCCATGGTCACGCCGGTGTTCCACATCGACGAGCTCGAGGGCGACGCGACCAAGCTCGGGCGCTACCGCATCCGCGTGGAGTCCCGGGTCAGCGGCGTCGAGAAGGTCACCCTCATCGGCAACCGCATGGTCAAGGGCGCGGACTATGTCCTGCTGGGTCGACGCATCGAGGAGATCCACGAGGCCATCGGCGCGGACACGTACACCGTGGCGCGGGGCGAAGACCGGACCGAGCTCGAGGACTACGAAGAGGTGCTCGACCGGGTGTTCGCCTTTGGCATGAAGGGCGTGCAGCTCAACCGCTTCAAGGGGCTGGGCGAGATGAACCCGGAGCAGCTCTGGGAGACCACCATGGACCCCACGGTGCGTCGCCTGCTGCAGGTGCGCATCGACGAGGCAGACGAGGCGGACGCGATCTTCTCGGTGCTCATGGGGGATCAGGTCGAGCCGCGGCGCCAGTTCATCACGGACAACGCGCTCAACGTGCGCAACCTCGACCTGTAGAGGGCAGGCGCTGGGCCCGCGGGGTGCGTCTCTAGAGCGGGCCCACCGCGCTGAGCCTGCGGACCGTCCCGTCCCAGGCACCGACGTAGATGCAGCGGCCGTCTGCGCGAAAGCGCACGAACTTGGCGCCGGTGGCGAAGTCACTCCGCTCGGCGACCAGGTCGCCGCTCTCCATATCCCAGATGCGCGCGGCCTTGTCGTCGCCGACAGACGCGAAGAGGTGACCCGCAGGATCGATGGCGACGCCAGCCACGACGTCACTGTGGGCGTCGAAGGCGTGCTTGGTGTCTCCGCTCCGCGGCGACCAGACCCGCACCTGCCCGTCCCAGCCTCCCGACACGACCCAGCGGCCGTTCCGCGCCAGATCAACGGCGCCCACGGCGCCCGAGTGGCCACGTGACGTCAGCCGTGCGCCGCCGCCCACCGGGTCCCAGGTGCGCAGCGTGCCGCCCTCACCACCGGTGACCACCGCCCGGCGGGATCCGGCCACGGCGACGCACGTGACCGCGTCACGGTGGCCACGCAGCGCACGTCGCTCGGTCAGGTCCGGCAGCCCGATGATGCGGGCCGAGCCGTCGTCGCAGCCGGCGAGCATGAGCTTGCCGTCCACGGAGATCCCGAGCGCGTTCACGTTGGCGCCCACGTCGAGCTCTGCCACCAGCTCCCCGCCCGAGGGGGCCCATGCACGCACGTGCCCGTCGACCCCCGCCGTGACCACCAGGCGACCGTCCGGAGACAGGGCGAGACAGGTGATCATGCCCTCGTGCTCGCCGATCTCCACGGTCTCGCCCGCGTCGACCACGGCGCGCGGTTGCTCGTCGATCTCACCCATGTGGACCATGCGCACCCGGCCGCCCCGGTCGCCGTAGACCACGGTCTGACCGTCCGGCGCGAACCACATGGCGCCGACGGTGGAGCGCTCGCCAGACACGCTGCGCTGCGTCCGCTTGCGGAGCCGGTCCGTCATGCGCCGCAGATCGCGGCTGAGGGCGTCCTGGGGCCGCGCGGGGTCGAAGCTGCCTCCGAACATGCCGGGCATGCGGAAACCGCCACCAGCGCCGAGCGGACGGTGGCCGCGTGCGCCCAGCCCGCCCAGCCCCGGACGCTTGTCCCCACCTCCAGGGAAGGGGCGTGGCCTGGGCGGCGCGGGCGGCGGCCGCAAGGCCCGCTCGGAGGGCGTGTCGCGGCTCGCGACTCCCTCGTCCGCTGGGCGCGGCGCGACGTCGTCGACGCCGATGACCATCCCGACGTCCGCGGCGTGCTCCACGACCACGTCGGTCTCCCCGATGACCGCCACGATGGCGCTGTCGTGCAGCTCGTCGTCGGAGCGGGCAGGAGCGTCGCTGGGAGCTGGCGGGTCAGCCAGCGCAGGGGCGAGCGCCGACGCTGCGGGCGGCGCGTCCGGCGCACCGTCGGCCGCGGCTTCACGCGGCGGCGCTGCGTCGGACGCGGGGCGCTCCGCGCCTTCATGGGCGACGCCCTGCGCAGGGCTCGGCGCAGACCTGGGGAAGGGGGACGGCCGGGTCTCCCGCGACGCAGCGGCGGCCGCACGCAGCGCCGCGGGGATCGGCACGTCTGGCGAGGAGATCGCGGCCGCCGGCGGCCCGGAGCGCATGCGCTCGACCTCGTCGTCGTTCAAGGCGTCGAGGTGCACCGTCTCGCGCTCAGCGAACGCGGCGCGCGCCGCGTCAATGGGGGCGATCGGGTCCGCCCCGGACGCCTCGGCGGACGGGCTCGGGGGGGCGGACTCCGGGGCCGGCGGGGGCGGCGGAGGGAGCTCGGCGTCGGCGGTCGGCGGCGGGGGCGCAGCGCGAAAGGGAGACATGCGGCGCTGGGGCGCCGCGGGCGGAGGCGCGGCGGGCGCGACAGCTCCCGGCGTCACGGACCCGGGCGTGACGGCTTCCGGCGCGACAGGCGGGGGCGCACGCGACGCGCTGGGGCCAGGCGGCGTGTCCAGCATCGCCGGGCGCTCCACGGCCGTGCGATCCCCCGTGTCCAACATCGCCGGGCGCTCCACGGCCGTGCGGTCCCCCGTGTCCGGCATCGCCGGCCGCTCGACCACGGTCCGGTCGCCGGTGACCTGCGGCGCCGGCACGCCACGGCGGACGCTGGGCTCGGGCAGGCGCACGCGAATCGACGCCGGCGCCGGGGCGTCGTCCGCCACGGGGGGCGGCGGAGGGGCCTCGGCCGACACCGGCGCGGTGACCACAGACCCAGGCTCGCGACGGGACGGTCCGCCCCGCGGCGCAGCCGCCCGCGGCTCGTCCGACGCCCGCGGCACGGCGACCCCCGGGACCGTCCCCCCGGAGGTGCCAGCGCCCGGACGCCCACCCAAAGGAAAGCTCGCCTGTCCTGGGGCGCGGAGCGCGCGCTGGAGCTCGCCCCGCATCTCGGCAGCGTCACTCCAGCGGTCGCGCGGCTCCTTCGCCAGGGCTCGCTCGACGATGTGGGCCACCGCGGGGCTGACCCGCCCGGGGACGCGGTCTTCGATGCGCGGGACCGGCTCGGTGACGTGCTGCATCACGATGGCGAGCGGGTTGTCTGCGAAGTAGGGGAGCCCCCCAGTCAGGCACTCGAAGAGCACGCACGCGAGCGCGTAGAGGTCGCTGCGCGCGTCCACCGCCTTGCCCATGGCCTGCTCGGGGCTCATGTGCGTGGGCGTCCCCAGCGCCTTGCCCGCCTGCGTGATCGACGTGTCCACGTCCTTGACGATGCCGAAGTCGAGCACCTTGACGATGGAGTCGCCGCCCGCGACCTGATGCAGAAAGATGTTCGCCGGCTTCAGGTCACGGTGCACCAGCCCGTGGGCGTGCGCTTCGCCCAGCGATCGCAGCACGGCGACGCCGATCTCCACCGCGTCGTACTCGGGCATCACCGCGCGGTTCTGGTGGTTCCGCGTGAGCACCTCTTGCAGTGACTCGCCGACGAGGCGCTCCATCGCGATGAAGAGGTCGCCGTTCTCCGTCTGGCCGAAGTCGAAGACGCGGACCGTGTTCGGGTGCGACAGCCGCGACGTCGTCGACGCCTCCTTGAAGAAGCGCCGCGCCAGCTCGTCGCCCTCGGCGCCGGGCCGCTGAGTCAACAGCTTGACCGCGACCGCGTGGCCCGTGGTGACGTGCTTGGCTTCGTAGACCGTGCCGAAGCCACCGCGGCCGATGACGCCGCTGACGCGATAGCGCCCCCCGATGACCTCGCCACGCAGGACGTGGCCCGTGGCGGTCGACACGCGCCGCACCGTAGGCGTGCCGTCCGCTGGGCAATGCAGCGCGTCGCTGGGCGTGCCGCACAGGGGGCAGTAGCGCATGAGACTCCGTGCCGGGTGGGTGCGGAGGATCACCCTCGGCCCGGACACCGTCAAGCGTCGGCGCCGCTTCTTGCCTCCCGTCTGGGGCCAGCTCTGGACGCTCAGGGCCACGGGCGCATCACGCGCGCCGCGACCTCGCCGGAGGACTCACGGCTCGCCTGCGCGCGCGCGGCGGGGCGGGCACACCGACGTCGCCCGCCGCCCGGCCATCGGCCGTCTCAGTGGCTGTAGACGCAGACGCCGCCGGTGCACGCGTCCTTGGTGCCGGGGAGCCCGTCGTCGCAGTCCGACGCGGCGTTACAGGTCAGCTTCGCGCAGCTGCGCTCGAGGCGGATGTCGTCGAGGTAGACGCCCTCGGTGGCGTTGGCCACCTGATCGGCCGTGTCGAAGACGAAGCGCAAGGTCACCTCCGAGCCCGCCCAGGCGGTGAGATCCACCGTCCAGACCTGCCACTCACCGAGCTTGAAAGACTTGGCGCTCTTGTTCCACACCTGCGTCTGCTTGCCCGGCACGTCGACCCAGACCTGGAACTTGTCGTAGCTCGTTCCGGCCTCGGTCTGCATCCACAGGGCAAAGCTCAAGGTCGTCTTCTCGCCCCCGATGATCTTGGTCTTGGCGAGCGCGACCGTGCCCTTGGACGGCTGGCTGTTCGTGCCCTTCTTGGAGTCGTAGTTGCCCGTGGACAGGTTGCCGTACCACAGCGCGCCCTTGCCGCTCTTGGCCTTCTTCGTGGTCACCAGCTGCCACTTCACGTCGGTGGCGCCGTTGGTGATCGTCAGGCCAGCGAGGCTGCCGTCGTCGAACTCGCGCTTGAACATGACCTTGTCGCAGCAGCCCTTGGCGTTCGTCGGTGTCCACGAACACAGGCCGTCGACGCCACACTTGTCGGTGGTGCACAGCGGGTCCTTGTCATCGCAGTCCGCGTCGGTCTTGCAGCACTGGTTCTTGTGACCACAGGTGTTGGCCGTACACACGTCGACCGTGCACTTGTCATTGTCGTCACAGTCGCTGTCGCCAATGCAGCAGGACGCGTCCGTCTGCGTGTGAGCGCAGCCCAGCCCCACAGCGGGGCACTGGTCGATGGTGCACGGGTTGCCGTCGTCGCAGTCCTTGGTCTCGAAGCAGCACGTGGCGACCGGCTTGGTCTGGTGCTTGCACTTGAGCCCGCTGCAGTAGTCCGTGGTGCAGGGGTTGGTGTCTGCGCAGTCCGACGCCTTGGTGCAGCAGTCCGGCAGGTCGACCTGCTTGCATCCGAAGTCCTCGCAGGTGTCGGTCGTGCAGGCGTTACCGTCATTGCAGCCGCCGTGGCTCTCGCAGTAGGTGTCAGCGGTGGTGAACACGCAGGCCCCCTCGCTACACACCTCGCTGGTGGCGTTGAGGCCGTCGTCGCAGTCCTTGTCCGCCACGCAGGCGGCCGGCGGGGCGCACGTGGCGACGACCGAGACCTCGTCGAGCCAGATCTTGGTGAACGTGCTCTTGACCCCGTTGGGCACCACCTCGAAGACCACGCGGACCTTGCGCGTGGCGGGGCGGCTGGCGAGCCCGCGGAGGTCGACCTCGACCTTCTGAAAGCCGTTGATGCTGCCCTTGGCCTGCCAGACCAGCCAGTCGCCGGTCGCCGTCTCGAGCCGCACGCGCAGCTTGTCGCCCAAGCTCCCGCCCACCAGCAGCGCACGGACCCAGAACGTGAGCTTGGCCGCGCGTCCCGCCGGCAGCTCGACCTCGTCGAAGATGAGCTTGGCCACGGTCTGGCCGCCCGGGAGATCCTTGTCGGTGGTGGCGAAGGTCGCCGCGCCGACGCCCTGCTTGCTGGTGTTGCTCGCGGTCGACAGCCCGGTCGTCGTCACCTGCCACACGCCGCGTGTGGCCGCGACGATGGTCTGGCCCCACCCGCCCGCGGCTTCGAAGCCCGTCGACGCCAGGTCTGGCTTGCAGCACCCCGCGCCCTCCTTGGCCACCACGCCACACCCGGCCGCGGTGCACGTCGACGCGCCGCAGAGCCCGACCGCCACGGGCTTGTCACAGTCGGCGGCCTCGGTGCAGCACGTGATCTCGTAGCCGCACTGACCCTTGACACAGAGGTCGGCGCTGCACGGGTTGCCGTCGTCGCAGTCCTTGGTGCTCTGGCAACAGCCCTGCCCCTGCTGGAAGGTGTTCGAGCACTGACCGGTGGCCAGGGCGCAGGTGTCGAGCGTGCACGGGTTGCCGTCGTCACAGTCACCGGCGCTCTTGCAGCAGCCGTAGACTGGCGAGGTCTCGCAGACGCCGGCGACGCAGGCGTGCACGGTGCACGCGTTGTCGTCCTCGCAGTCGGCCGCGCTCTCGCAGCAGGTCGCGCCGCTCGGCTTCTTGTGCACGCAGCCGGAGTCGGGGTCGCAGCTGTCGTCGGTGCAGGTGATGCCGTCGTCGCAGTTGAGCTTGGTGTTCAGGCAGCCCTTGAGTGGCGAACAGCCGTCGGACGTGCAGTTGTCGTTGTCGCTGCAGTCGAGCGGGACGTAGACGCAGCCCTGCCCGGCCTGGCAGCTGCCGGTAGTGCACGCGTTGCCGTCCTCGCACGACTCGGGCACGTGCTTGCAGTCGCCGGTCCCGACGTCACAGGCGTCGACGGTGCACGCGTCGTCGTCCTTGCAGACCTTGGGCGCGGTGGTGCAGCCGAGCACCGCGTCGCAGTCGTCCACGGTGCACGGGTTGCCGTCGTCGCAGAGCGCCGGGCCCTGGGCACATTTGCCGGTCCACTTCACGTCGGGCTGGGTCGGCTCGACGTCGCCCTCTCCAGTGTCGCCGCTGCCCGCGTCGACGCCCGTGTCTTCGTCTTTGGCGGCGGGCTCGTCGCTCCCGCAGGCGGACGTCAGGACGGCCGCCGCGAAGAGCAGCGTCAGCCACCGTCGGGACCGTGGGGTGTCGCCAAGGGAGCGACAAGAGCGAGAGCGGGGTGCATGCATCGGGGTACTCGCGGGCGCGCGGTGAGCTTCGGGGCGCGCGGGGAGGGTACACGCCGCCCCGAGCCGGTCGCAACCGACACGGCCCGCGCGCAGGGCGGCGACGCGACCCAGGTCAGGCGTGCGAGACCGAGGCCCAGGCCCGCACGAGCTGCTCGGGCGCCGGGTCGGGCAAGAAGGCGGCACCAGCGCGGCGCGCGCCGGAGCGCAGCTCGTCGAGCAGCTGGGTGCGGGCCGCCAGGTCCGCTTTCGCCAGACCACGCGCCGTGTCCACGTCGTCGATGGCGTCCACCAGCGCCACGGCGTCGTCGCGGGGCTCGCCCAAGGACACGAAGAGCACACGATGCCCCCGCTTGCGCGCCCGCCCCGCCTCCTGCCAAAGCGGGTCACACCCGCCGCGCAGACCGAGAAAGTCGCTCGCCACCACCACCACGAAAGGCCCTCGGCGCGCCCCCATCGCGGCGCGAATGCCCGCCACCAGCCCCGCCACACGGTCGTCGGCCGCGAGCGCGTGACGGTAGGGCAACGCCAGGTCCGCCGCCCGGCAGAAGCGCCGCAAGATGGAGAGATCGGCCCGAGCGCTAGGCTCTGGACCGCGCAGCGCCGGGAGTCGCTCGCGCTCCGGTAGACGCGCCAGCGCCGCCATGACGGTGCGCTGTCGAAAGCGCACCCACGCCTCGGCGCTGTCCGGTTGGGGCAGCGCGACGCCCTCCACGGCGCGCAGATAGCGCGCGACCACGTCGAGCAGCGCCCCCTCGTCCACGGGCGCCTGCCGCTCGGACACCGCCCGCCGCACGTCGAGCAAGGCGCGGTCGCAGCCCTGTACCGCGGCCAGGCCCTCTCGGGTGGGCTGGCGCTCGACCACGTCGCCGTCGACGAGGCAGAGGCCAAAGGGCAGGTTCTGGCGCGACGCACCCTCAGCGAGGGAGTGGGCCAGGTCGAGCCCCGCGTCGAGCGGGGACCTGCCGAGCGCACCCCACCGCATGGTCGCGCCCGTGTCGAGCACGGCGAAGAGCGCCCGCGCGCGCTCGTGTTCGAAGGAGCGGCTCATCAGCCGGCCACGGCGGGCGGACGCCTTCCACGCGATGTGCTTGAACGGATCACCAGGCATGTGCTCGCGCAGCTCGCGCAGCTCGTCGCCCTGCCCTGCGACCTGGTCCGAGCGGTTGCCCACGGCGGCGCGGCGCGCGTGGCGCCGGGTCTCGGGCAGGTCGCGGAGCGCCAGCGGCAGCGAGCGGGGCAGGACCGCGACCTCGTAGGGACAGGGCAAGAACACCTCGCCGCGCACCAGCCCATGGGCGTCCACCACCGCCGCGCGCACGCCGTGGACCCGGTGCACCGCGGCGGTCAGCGGGACCGCTGCGAGGTCCAGCACCGCGCCGCGCTGACGGCCGCCGCGCGCAGCCCGAGCGAACACCGTCGCCGACGCCGTACGCGGCACCACGTCGAGCCCCTCCGTGGCCTCGACGCCCACGATCTCCAGGCTCGCGCCGGTGAACGCGACGCCGACGTCGACCTCCAGCTGCAGCTGCAGCCGCTGGCCGACGCGCTGACTCCGCCGCTCCAGGTTGCGCGTCGACGCGGCCGTCCGGGGCGCGTCGAGGCGCGCCTGCAGGCCCCAGGGGCGGCTGCCCCGCGCGAGCCCGCGACGCAGCCGGGTCACCTCACGGGCCAGCACGCCTGCGAGCCCGGCGGCCACCAGCAACGCCGAGGGCAGGTCGAGCAGCAGCCCACAGGCGGCCAGCCCTCCGATCAGCCCCAAGAGGAAGAGCCCGCGGGCCTCGAGCATCAGAGCTCCGCCCAGCCAGGCGCGCTCGGCAGTCGGCGGTCGCTGACACCGGCGTCGACCACCGGCGTCTGCCGGGCGACGTCCGCCAGCACGTGCGCCGCCGACGCGCCCTCGATGGCGGCGTCCGTGGTCACCATGACCCGGTGCTCCAGCACGTAGGGCAGCAGCGCCGTGACGTCGTCTGGTTTGGCGTAGTCGCGGCCAGCCAGCAGCGCCCGCGCCTTGGCCAGTCGCACCAGCCCCAGCGACGCCCGCGGGGACGCGCCGAGCGCCACCCGCCCGTGCTCCCGTGTCGCCCGCACCAGGCGCAGCGCAAACGAGAGCACCCGCTCCTCCACGTGGACCTCGTCGACCAGCGCTGAGAATCGCAGCAGCTCGTCGACGCTGGACACCGCCTTCGCCGGGGCCGGCGCCCGGTCGTAGGTCCGCAGCATCGCCATCTCGTCGGCGGCGTTGGGATAGTCCAGGCGGATGCGGATCAGGAAGCGATCGATCTGCGCCTCGGGCAGCAGGTACACGCCCTCTTGCTCGACCGGGTTCTGCGTCGCCAGCACCAGGAAGGGCCGCGGCAGCGGCAGGGTCTCCCCCTCGATGGTGACCTGACGCTCCTGCATCGCCTCGAGCAGCGCCGACTGGGTCTTGGCCGGAGCGCGGTTGATCTCGTCGGCGAGCACCACCTGGGCGAAGAGCGGCCCGCGCCGCAGCTCGAAGGCCTGCGAGCGCTGGTTGAAGACATAGGTGCCCGTGATGTCGGCCGGCAGCAGGTCAGGCGTGAACTGAATGCGGCGGAAGTCACACCCCAAGGACCGGGCGATGGCGTTGGCGAGCGTGGTCTTCGCCAGCCCAGGGACCCCCTCGAGCAGGACGTGGCCGCGCGCCAGCATGGCCGCCAGGATCAGGGGCACCGTCTCCTGGCCGCCGATGTAGACCCGGCTCACCTCGTGTGTGACTCGGTCTCGAAGCCCCACGGCCTCCGCGAGCGTGGCGTGATCGAGCGGCGACGCAGCGGGTGCGTCAGGAGCCACGCTTTGGGGCCCCCCCGGCGGTGTGGGCGGGGCCGCTGGCGGAGAGGCCGGCGGTGCGGTGGCGGTGTCGCCCGGTGGGGGCGTGCCCTGCGTGCCGGTGGTGTCTTCGCTCATCCTGATCATCCCCTCTCAGCGTACGGCTGCGGCACGCTATCGCACTGTGTGACTGAGCACCTGCTCCGCCCACTCTACCTCGGCGGACAGCTGCGTGAACCGCACCCGGTCGACCGGCTCGGCCTGCTCCCCAGCGACGTGCCGGAGCTCGCCCACCAGCCCTTGGATGCGCTGGCCGGCGCGGCTGGACAGCCTCCCCGTACGCACCAGCCGCGTCACCGCTGCCGGCAACGTGTCAAACCCGTCAACGGGGGCCTGGACTTCCCGTCTCCGTCCGCGGCGCTCGGCCTGCTCGACCAGCCGGGTCAGGTGGCGAGCGAGCTGCAGCGACGGACGTCGATAGTCGGCGTCGGGCCGCGCGAGCCAGGCGCGCACGGTGCCGCGTAGGCGCCCGTCCCCTGCGGAGCTGCCCGGCGTTGGCGGCAGCCGCGGTCCCGGCATGCGCGCGGCGAGCAGCACGGGAGCCAGCAGCGCCGCCACCACGGCCAGCCACCACAGCAGCCGGAGCTCACGCCGCTGCAGGAGCTTGGCGGCCGCCGCGACGCTCGCTTGGAGGCGCTCGCGCACATCGGGCACGCCGTCACCCGGGTGCTTCGCGGTGAAGGTCCCCGTGATGTGCTGCAGGTTGGCCAGCAGCCGCACGCGGCAGGGTTCGCCCTCGAAGCAGTAGTACCGCAGCAGGTTCGCGCTCAGCTGCTTGTTGCCGTAGAAGCGCCGCACCATGGCGTTGATCAAGGCGCTGGGGTCCGCCAGCGCGAGCACCCTGCCCTGCTTGCCCGGCTGCTGCGCCTCCATGATCCAGGCCCGCACGCCGTCCACGTAGCGCCCCAGGGGGGTGTGGCGCCAGCCGCCGCCACCGCCGTCGGCGAGCACTGCGGCCGGGTGGTTGAGCACGACCTGCTCGACGTGAAACCCGAGGAAGGCGCCGACGGCCGTACCACCCTGCAGCTGCGGCAGGTGCCGCGCCCCGCCCGCGTAGGAGCTCGCTTCGCCCGCCTGCCCCACCAGCTCCATGCCAAAGGGCCGCACCCACCGGGCGCCCGCGCGGAAGTCGTCGGCGACGATGACCCGCCCTCCGGCCCGCACGAAGGCGAGCAGCGCCTGGATCTGCGGGCCCTCCGGCGCGGCGTGAGGCGCGACCACGAAGAGCACCTCGTCTTCGGAGACCGTGGACCAGTCGAGCGTCCGCGCCACCCTCAGGTCCACCTGCGCCTCCCGTGCGGTCTCGACCAGGTAGCCGAGCCCGTTCCACTCGTCCGACGAGGGCGCGAAGTCGGCGCCACGCTGCGGCCGGGCGTCTGCGGTCCTGGCCCCCAGGCCGCCGAAGGGCAGCGCCGGCGCCAGCGTGGCCAACAGGAGCGCGGTCGCGACGACGCGGGTCACCGGCGGGGACGTCGGCGCGGGCCGCCCCCGGGGCTGCTCGCGACGCCCAACAGGCCGCGGCGCCCCCCTCATGCCCCCTCCTCGGTGCGACCCAGGGCGGCGTCGAGGCGCTCCAGCGCGTCGGCGTCGGTCTTGCGGCCATAGAGCGCGACGTCCGCGGCGTCGACGGCCTCGCGGATGGCGCCGTGCCCGCGCCGCCGCGCCCGCATCCACCGCGGCTCCACCAGGGCAGGTGTCTCCCGTAGCCAGTCGACCGTGCGACCGGTGTGGTGCGCGACCGTCGCAGCGAAGCGCCCGCGCGCCACCGCCCGGCACGAGCGCGGCAGGAGCTCGCAGCCGTCGTAGGTGCCGTCGTGGGGCACCGTGAGCGCCACCTGCAGCGGCTCGTGCTCAGGCGCCTCCACGCGCAGCGTCCAGGCGCCCCCTCGCAGGGCGCCGAAGTCGAAGCGGCCGTGGTCGTCCGCCTCGACCAGCCGCTGCGCCTCCGGCCCCTGTGCCACGACCACCGCGGCCGTTGGGGCCCCGGTCTCCCCGTGGAGCACACACCCCCGCACCACGTGGCCCGCGTCACCGTCCCCGACATGCCGCACCTGCCGCGCCGGCAGGCCCGCCGCCGCGGCGTCCTGCTCCGCCAGCAGCGTGCGCTCGCGCACCAGGTCACGCCAACGCCGCCACGCCAGGCCGAGGGCCAAGGCGACCAGGAGCGCGACGTAGATCCACTCCGACGGCGAGGTGGGCGGCGGCACGTCGACGGCGAGCACGGGGCTCCAGCCCACGTCGTGAAAGGGCGCCGGCACGCGCGCCTCGGCCACGACGCCGATGGCCCCGGGCGCGAAGAGCTCGGCCAGCACGTCGCCCCGAAGCCTGGCGGCGAAGCGCCCGTCGGCCTCGACGCCGATGCTGCCCAAGCGGGTCCGGTCCGCGTGGAGGGTCACCGTCGCGTTGCGCGCGGGCCGGGTCTGGCCGCCGCCCACGTGCACGCGCACCTCGCCCTCGACGCAGGTCGCGTCGTCGGGGCACGCGCGCTCGCTGCGCCGCAGGTCCACCCCGAGCGCCATGCGGACATCGAGGGGGACGCGCACCGTGCGGCCGGCCACATGGGCTCCGTCCGGCACCGTCGCGCTCAAGGTCCGGAGACCGGCAGGCAGGAGCTTCGCGAGGGGCACGCGCGCCTCAGCCCAGCCCTCGGGGCCGGTCTCCAACGTCGGCAGCGCGACCTGATCGACGGCCAGGCGCACCGCCCGCTGCCCGAGCGGCACGCCCGCCACGCCGACGTAGACCGACACCGCGAGCGCGCTCAGATCCGAGCTCACCACCGCCGGCCGCACCTCGACCTCGACGTCGGCCCTGGGCTTGTCCACCGGCGCGATGCGGTCGACCTGGGCGCTGCCGTACGAGGGGTCTCCGGCGTAGGTCGCCCGCAGCCGGACCTTGAGCGCGCGGAGCGGCACCTCGGCGCGCGGGAACACGGCCTCGAAGCGGCCGGCGCGTCGCGTGGTCACCTGGGCATGTCGACCTGTCCCCATGGGCCCCGCGACCGGCGCGGCCAGGGTGACGTTCACCGCTGCGTTGGCGATGCCCCGCCCACGCGCGTCGGTCAGCTGCCCGCGCACGACCACCTCGCCAGCGCGCGCGAAGACGTGCGCCTCCACCTGAGCGCGGGCCCGCACGTGGAGCCGCAGGGCGACCCCTTGCGTCGGCCACGCCTGGGCACCGCAGACAACCAGCACGAGCACCATCCACCGACACCCCATCGGCACGCGGGGCGCGCGCCCGCGGTCGCGTTCAGCCTGGCTCGAGCTGCTTGGCACACACCCTCCTGGCGAGTGCAGCATGATGCATGACGCGCAGAGCCGTTCCCAGAGCCCGAGTCGGGCCGCTCAGAATCCCATTTTCTGCCGCCGGGTCGGCGTCCTGGGTGGCGTTGCGGGGCCTAGATCGGCGTGGTAGATTCGGCCCGATTCCATGATGTCCTCCGGGTTGCGGCAGTCCGCAGCCATCGGGGGTCAGCGTTGGCGAGAGTCTCGGACTTCAGTCCGCGAAGAGTAGGGCGATGCCCGCACACGTGCGGGCGACACCCGTCAGGGGTCTGGCGACTCAGCCGCCCTTGAACGACAGAGCACCATGTGGCGCGGCAATGCGGCGCCGGAAGAGGGAGACACGATGAGCACGATGCGGCGTGCGATTCTCATCAAGCGCGAGACGGTGGCGGCCCTTGTGGCGGTCACGGTGCTGGCCGGGCTGGCTGGCTGCGCGGAGATCCGTCCCCCGGACCCCGAGGCGGCAGCGCGTCTGGCAGACCTGCGCACCGAGCTCGAGGAGACGCGTGTCCTCGTTGCGTACCAGAAGAAGCGCAAGAAAGAGGCGGTGGCGCGGGGCGAGAACCCGGATCAGTACGACAACGCCAAGGCTCTGAAGGAAGAGGACCGCTTCAAGCGCATCTGGGCGGCGCAGCGCAAGATCGCCTTCGACACCTTCTACAAGCGCTACGAGAAGCTCGCGGGCGACGTGGTGAACCACTGCGCCGTGGCCTCGGCCAGCGACCCGCAGGACTGGAAGATCGACAAGTGCGTGCTCAAGCAGCCTGAGCCCGTGTACGACCCGCTGAAGTCGGCCGGCGTGACGCTCGCCGCGCTGCTCCTCGCCATCGCAGGCATCGGCCTGTACCGGCAGGGCCGTCGCAGCATCGACGTGGTGGCGCTCTCGGCGGGCGACCTGGGCCTCAAGGCGCACCAGGGCCGCCAGACGACCAAGCTCGACGGGCAGTACAAGGACTTCACGGTGCAGGTCGAGGCGAGCGCGCCTGAAGCAGGCAGCGGAGATCGCTTCGTGCGTGTGCACGTGCTCTCCGGCGTCGACAGCGGCGTCGTGGTTCGCTTCGGCCCCTTGGCGCCGCCGACCGGTCTGGAGCTGCCCGACCTCGACGCTCCCGAGGTCCGCGACAACCGTGTGCCCCCCGGGTACAAACTGCGCATCAGCGAGGGCGCGTCGGCCGAGCAGCTGCTCAAGGGCGACGTCGGCTTCCAGATTCGGGAGTTTGATCCTGTGGACGTCCGCGTGCACGACGGCATGCTGACGGTGACCACGTGGTTCCTGGTGACCGAGCCGGCGCAGGTCGTCGAGCTGGTGGACCTGACCATCGCCGTGGCCGAGCTCTACCCCGCGGCCTGAGCGGGACACCAGCACGCCGGGACGCCCAGCGCGCCCAGCATGCCGGGACGCCCAGCGCACGGACGCGCCGCCCCGAGAGCGTGGACGCGGGTGCTCTCCGAGCCGCGTCTCCGCTACGAGAGCGCCCCCAAAGCCCCGATTCTCCTTGAGTCCGCTGCGAAGTACGCGCAGGGTCGTCGAGACGTTCGGGTCGACGCCAACGCGGCGGTCGGCCTGCGCCAGTGACGGGCAGGAATGCGGCGCCGCCAGCGGGGTTGCTTTCAGGACGCCCGCGCAGTGCCGGGAGGAGCGCAGCATGGGGGCCGCCGGGAGAGCAGAGCGCCAGGTCGATGCGCTACACGTTGGCCTGGCAGACCGCGGCGAACATGATTGTCTGGCCAAACTGCGAGCTTTTCTGTCTCTTGGGGGGGCTACGAGCGCCCCCAGCCACGGCAAGCTGCGGCTTTCCCTTCCCAGCAGACTGACCGGCGTGGCCGCAAGAACGGAGACAAGGCGCAGTCTGCTAGACCCCTTGGCGACGCGGTGCGGGCGGCTCGCGTCGCCCCTCAGCCCGGACGCCTAGCCCATGGATGTGACGCGCACGCTCGGTTGGCTCGTCGGCGCAGGCCTGACGGGCGCGGCGTTGGGCGTCGTCTCAGGGGTCGGTGGCCGCTCCCTCTTTCTGATGGGGCTGTGGCCTCTGGCCGCGGCGCTGGCGGGCGGTTTTGCCCTGGTCACGTTCGCCCACCTGACCCGGGAGCGTCGGCGACTGTGGCACCTCGTGGCGGCCGGGCTGCTTGCGCTTGCTTGGCTGGCCGCGGACCGTGGCTCGGACGCGGTGCTCTTCCATCTGGAGCAGACCTCCGAGGTCGGGCGCCGCGGGCTGCTCTTGGCGGACCACGCCGTGGTCCATGACGACGACGACCCGGCCGCGCTGGTGGACGCGTCGCTGCTGGCAGAGACCGGCGCGGCGGGTTGGTTGGGCGCGGCGCGGGTGCAGCTGCGGGTCGGTGTGCCTGCGCTGCGCGTGCTCTCGGTGTCGCGGGTGTTCAAGGTGCCGGTGTGGGCCCACGCGCTCTGGCTGGCGCTGCGCGCGGCCCTGGTGGCGCTGGTGGCCTCGCGCGCGCTCGAGCAGCTTCGGGCGGAGCCGGTGTGCGACCGCTGCGGCCGCAGCCTGCGCCGGCGCAGGTTGGGGTGGCTGAGCGAAGACGCGGCCCGCGAGGTGGCCGAGACGTGGCAGAAGGGGCCGTCGCCGACCCAACCCGCCGCGATGGGCGACCCTGTCCGCGCGCTGCCCGAGCTCGCGGCTCAGCGCGACGCGCGGTGGCCTGTGGCGGTGCTGGAGGATCGTTGCCCGGCGGGGCACACGCATGTCGCCGGCCTGGAGCTCCAGCGCGCGCGTGGCCGGGGGCTCGCCCGCCGTTCGCCGGGGCCGCTGGCGCGGCGCGCGGCCGTGTCCTCGCCGGGCGAGGCAGCGGCGACTCAGCTCGGCGGCTGACTCACGGTCACTCCGGCGGCGGCCAAGATGGTCTCGCTGACGCGGCGCATGTCGGCGCGGCGCGCCTCGACGTCGGCGGCCGCCACCCACGGGAGCGGCCGCGCAGACGGGCTGAAGCGGATGCGATCGCCCGTGCCGAAGAAGACGCGCCTGTGGTTGCCGTCGATGTAGAGCACTCCGGCCGGGATGTGGCTCTCCAGCTCCACCGCCTGCTCGACAACCCCGCGGACCATGGGCGCCTGGTCGCGCACCGAGAGTGGAAAGAGCTCGCGGACCCGGTATTGCAGCCGGCTGTCGGACAGCGGCTGAATCGAGCCGCCTGCCGAGCGGATGGCCCCGGTGGAACCGGCCGCGGTCGCGACCCAGACCCCAGACGACTTCTGCATCTGCGCGCGGTCGCCGTAGTGCAGGGTGTAGCGCGTGGTCTCCGCCGGGACCTTGTGGGCCACCAGCACGTCGTTCAGCGCCAGATCCCGCACCGGGCGGCCGTTGATGGCCACCTGCATGCGCCAGAGCCCGGCGCTCCGGACCTCGCCCCGCCGCAGCGACTGAAAGAGCGCCGCGAAGGAGCGCGCGTTGGCCGCACAGAAGAAGCCGACCGACGAGCCCTCAGCGCTGTTGACGCCGAGCATGGGCGTCCCGTCGTCGCCTGGCTGGCTCTCGACGCAGTGAGACGCGCGCAGGAAGGTGCCGTCGCCCCCCACGGTGATGATCAGGTCCGCCCAGCGCGCGTCTCGGCGACGGAGCGCGTCGACCACCCGCAGGCGCACCCCCTGGCTGCGCAGCACAGCGGTGACCGACTCGAGCGTGGCGAGGTGTTCTTTGTGGGCGCCGATGATGCGCGCGCTGGTGGGGCCGCCCCGGTCGAGCAGGGCCGTGAGCTTGGGGTCCGGCCGCCGGCGCTGTCGCTGCAGGGTCGACGTCTTGGCGACGAGGACCACCCGGTCGACCTGGACCACCTGACCGACCGTGTGCCGTCGCGCCGCGGCCCGCAGCGCGTGCACGTCACTCGTTGGCAAAGGAGACCTCGTAGTCGTCGAGCTCTTGCACGGTGGGGATGATGATGCGGAAGGTGGTGCCGCCCACATCGTTGGTGTCGAAGGTCAGCGTGCCGTGGTGCGCGCGCACGATCTTGCGCGAGATGTCGAGCCCCAGCCCGAGCCCCTTGTCGCCCTTGGTGGTGAAGAAGGGCTCAAAGAGGCGCGCCGCCACGTCGGCTGGGATCCCACCCCCGTTGTCCGAGACCTCGATGATCACCTGATCGCCCTGCTCGCGGAGGCCGATCTCAATGCGGCCCTCCTCGTGGGAGATCGCGTCGGCGGCGTTGCGGATCAGGTTGATGAACACCTGCCGCATGCGGCCCGCGTCCATGTCGACCAGCGGACGCTCTGTGGGCGCGAAGACCACGTCCATGGCCTTGACGCGCACGTCGCACTTCACAAAGCGAATCACGCCCTCGAGCACGCGTCCGAGGTCGTGGGGCATGATCTCGTAGTCGGACGACGCGCCGCTGGCGAAGTGCCGGATCTCGTCGATGAGCCCGAGGATGCGGCGCTGGGCTTCGAGCATCAGCTCGGCGCTCTCCTGCACGTCCTCGTCCTCCGGGTACGAGCGCGCCAGCATGTCGGCGAGCATGAAGGGCGCGAGGTGGTTCTTGACCTCGTGGGCGATGCCGCTGGCGAAGCGACCGATGGCCGCCAGGGACTCGCTTCGAACGAGCTGGTCCTGCGCCTGCAGCAGCTGCTCCTGGGCCTGCTGGAGCTCGGCGATGGTGCGCTCCCGCTGCGCCGCGAGCTCCAGGTTCTCCAGCGCGGCCCCGACCATGCTCGCGACGATGCCCAGCAGATCGAGGTCCGCCTCGGAGAAGGTCGAGATCAGCTGCTTGTTCTCGATCTCGATCAGGCCGGTCACCCGGTCGCCCACGACCATGGGCACGGCGAGCAGGCTGTGGATGTCGTTGAGCACGACCGACTCGGCACTGGAGAAGCGCGTGTCGCTCATGGCGTCCGACGTGATCACGCCGCAGCGGTCGTTGATGACCTGCTCGGCCACGGTCTCGCTGAGCTTCAGCGCCACGGAGCTGTCGTCTGGCGCGTCCCGGTCCTGCACCGCGACTGGCACCAGCCGCGTCGTGCCGTCGGGCTCTGCGACCACGCGCACCATGAAGCCCCGGTCGGCCTTGGTGACCTTGAGGATGAGCGCCAGCACCTCGTGGCACAGCGTCTCGGCGAGCTCGCCCCCCTGGATGACCTTGCTGATCTCGTGGAGCAGCGCGTAGTTCCGGGTCTGCTGCACCAGGAACTTCACCTGGTCGGCGGACACCTCGTCGCTGTCGCCCGTCTCGCCGATGCCGATGGCGTCAAAGTACTCTTCGGCCAGCATCTGCGTGAGGCTCGGGTGCGTACCCGGGCTGACCTCTTTGACCAGCTGCGGGTGCACGTCGGCGGTGCCCTCGACCAGCTGGACCGGCGAGGTCTGGTGCTCCTTGACCGCGACCTCGAACTGCGAGGTGCCCACCCGCACGACGTCGGAGCGGAAGAGCTGCATCCGCGCGACGCGCTTGCCGTTGACGTAGGTGCCGTTGTGACTCTCGAGGTCCTCGACGAAGAGGTGCGCGCCGTCGACGTAGAAGCGGGCGTGGCGCCGGCTCATGCGCCGGTCTGGGATGAACACGTCGCAGCTGGTCGACCGACCAATGACCAGCTCCGGTGCCACGGAGAGCACCTGCCCTTCCAAGTCACCGCTCAACACGTGCAGCCGATGGTCGTTGGCCTGGCTCAAGAGCCCCCCTGAGGCTGAATGACGCGCTGACGCGCACCGGGCGGCCGTGAGTATGGCGGTGGAGTGACAGGCACGTCCAGCCGCGTCGCCGGCACGACGCGCTGGGGCAAATACTTGCGTGGCCACGGCGCTGCCAGATCATCACACGCGGGCGAACACCGTTGGCTGTCGCGCCGACGCAACGCAGGAGCGCCTCCGTCGCCGGTGGTGGCAGAGACCAGGCCCGCCGACACCGGGAGGGAGAGAGCGTGAGCGAGCCGCCGATCCTCGAAGTGCGGGGTTTGACCAAGGCCTTTGGTCGCCAGGAGGTGCTGCGCGGCATCGACCTGCGCATCCCCCAGGGCCAGACCACCGTGATCATCGGCGGGTCCGGCTCCGGCAAGAGCGTGCTCTTGAAGCACCTCATCGGGCTGATGCAGCCGGACAGCGGCGAGGTCCTCTACCGTGGCCAGCGGGTGTCGGAGCTGGACGACAAGGCCCGCGCGGCGATGCGAGCCCGCTTCGGCATGCTCTTTCAGCACAGCGCCCTCTTCGACTCGATGAACGTCTTCGACAACGTCGCGTTCCCGCTGCGGGAGCACCGACGGGGGCTCGACAAGGCCGAGGTGAAGCGGCTGGTGACCGAGTCGCTCCACGCCCTCGACCTGTACGACGTGGAGCACAAGTTCCCGGCCGAGCTGTCTGGAGGCATGCGCAAGCGGGTCGGTCTGGCGCGCGCGACGATCCTGAAGCCGGAGATCATCCTCTACGACGAGCCCACCACGGGTCTGGACCCCATCATGATCAAGCAGGTCGACGACATGATCGCGGCGACCCAGGCGCGGCTGAAGGTCACCAGCGTGGTCATCAGCCACGACATGGCGAGCACGTTCCGCATCGCCCACCACGTGGCCATGCTCTTTGAGGGTCGCATCATCTGCACCGGCACGCCGGAGGAGGTGCGCAACGCGGACATCCCGGTGGTGCAGCGCTTCATCCACGTCGACGGCACCGGCCCGCTGACGGCGACGACGCGGTCGGGCTCGGCCGCCGCCCCGCCTGCCGGAGGTCAGCTGTGAGCGAGGCGCGCGCCGCGGTGCTCGTCGGTCTGCTCGCCGTGGTGGCGGCCGCCCTGGTGTTCGTGGGCATCGCCAGCACGTCCAAGGGCATCGGCGGCGACGACGAGACCTACGCGGTGTACGGCATGTTCAGCGACATCACCGGCATCGCCGCGGGGACCAAGATCACCATCGCGGGCTACCCGGTGGGTCAGGTGAGCGCGGTGAAGCTCGAGGGGGAGCAGGTCCGCGTGACGCTGCGGATCCGCAATGAGATCGCCCTCTACGCCGGCGCCAAGGACCCGGCCACGGGCGCGCTGAGCTCGGCGGCCATGGTCCAGCGGATGCAGGCCTCGCTGCTCGGAGACGCCTACCTGGAGCTCAAGCCCGGGGCCAAGGGGGCCAAGCTTGGTCCGGGCGACCGGGTGCCGCTCGTCGTGCTGGAGACCGGCATCGCGGCGGCGATGAAGCAGCTCGAGAAGGTCGCGGTCAAGGTCAACGACGCGGCGACGATCATCCCGAAGATCACGCGCATCGCGACCGACATCGAGAAGATCACCCACAACGCGGCCAAGGTCTTCGGTTCGGAGGACGGCGCGCAGCGCTTCGACGAGATCGCCACCAACTTCGTCAAGGTGAGCCGTGATCTGGCGTCGACCACGTCGTCGGTCAAGGGGCGTCTGGAGAAGGGACCCCTTGCGCCCGGGGGCGCCCTCGACCGAACGGTGAAGAACCTGGACCGCTTCGCCGGGCAGGCCAACCTCGCCGCCCTCGACGCGCGTGGGCTGATCAAGAAGGGCGGCGCGAGCGCGCAGCGGAGCCTGAGCAACGTCGAGACCATGACCGCTCAGCTGCGGCGCATCGTCGGCGCGAACACCAAGGGCATGAACGAGACCGTGGCGAGCCTGACCTCGACGCTGCACAAGGCGGAGCAGACCCTCGGCCGCATCGACAAGGTGGTCGCCAACCTGGAGACCGTGAGCGGCAAGGCAGCCCGCGGTGAGGGGACCGTGGGGCGGCTGCTCTCGAGCGACAAGCTGATCAACGACGCCGAGACCATGGTCAGCCAGACCAAGGACTTCGTGACCCGATTTGTCGGGCTGCAGACCGCGATCGACTTCCAGATGAACGCCTACGGGCGGCGTTTGAACGCGGGCGACGACGCCTGGCGCTCGCAGATGACCATTCGGATCCAGCCCACCGACAAGCGGAAGTACTATCTGCTGGGCATCTCGAGCGACGTGGTTCCCTACTTCGACACGGTGACGCGGCTGCAGACCAGCGGCGCTGGCGGGACCGGCACCGTCACCGAGAGCCGGAACGAGCTGACCGATGTGATCAAGTTCAACGTGCAGTACGCCCGGCGCTTCGGCGCGCTGGCGCTGCGTGGCGGCCTCATCGAGTCCACCGCGGGTGTCGGGGTCGACCTCTTCGCCGCGCAGGATCGGGTCCAGCTCTCCGCCAGCGTGTTTCGCCTCACGGGGCCGGCGCCCGCGCCGCGGCTGCGAGCGAGCCTGCGGTGGGCCTTCCTGAGCTGGGCCTACGTGCAGGTGGGCGGCGACGACCTGCTGACCAAGCAGCGCGACGGCTTCTTCGGCCTCGGCATCTCGTTCACCGACAACGACCTGATGCTGCTCTTCGCCTCGTCGCCCTCGGTCCAGTTCTGAGCGAGGCGCGGCGTCGACGCTGACCTCCGCCTCACGCGAGGGCGGTCTCCTGCGGGCGCCAGCGCAAGAGCGCGATGGCGCACAGCTTCGCCCGAGACTTGAGCGTGTGGATCTGGATGCGCTCGTCGAAGGTGTGCGCGCCCTGCCCCACCGGCCCCAAGGCGTCGATGGTGGGGATGCCGAGCCCCCCGACGAAGTTGGCGTCCGACCCACCGCCCGTGTCCTCCGCGGGCAGGTCGATGCCCAGGTCGTTGGCGACCTCCTGGAAGTGGTGGATCAGCCGGTCGCTGGCCGGCGTGCGCTGCCACGGCGGCCGCCCGATGCGGCCGAAGAGCTCGGCTCGCGTGCCGGCGACCGTGGTCGTCTCGCAGGCGGCACGGAGCGCAGCCTCGACCCGCTCGGCCTCGGCCGGCGTCCGCACGCGCACGTCGATCTCAAAGCGGCAGCTGTCGGGCACGATGTTACGCTTGCCGCCGCCGATGATGCGGCCGATGTTGACCGTGGTGCGCTTTGCCGGGTCCGCCAGCGCCGCCACGCGCTGCACCAGCTCCGCCGCCGCCACGATGGCGCTCGCGCCGAGCTCGGGGTCCATGCCAGCGTGGGAGGCCTTGCCGTGGACGGTGACGAAGAAGGCGCCGACCCCCGCGCGGGAGCGCACCACCGCGCCGGTCTTGCGGCCGATCTCGAAGTCCAGACACAGGTCCCGGTCCGCGGCCATGCGCTCGATGAGCTCGCGGGACGTGGGCGAGCCGATCTCCTCGTCGCTGTTGTGCACCACGACCCAGTCGAAGTCGTCGAGCCGGTTGACCTTGTGGAGGGCCCCCAGGGTCGCCAGCGCGACCACGAGCCCGCCCTTCATGTCGCCGACGCCGGGACCAGACGCCCACTCGCCCTCGCGCTGAAAGCTCAGAAAGGCGCTGTCGGAGTCGAACACCGTGTCGACGTGGCCGAGCAGCAGCACCTTGGTTGGCGAGGGCCGCCGTCCCGGCCGCATCGCCACCAGGTGGACGAAGCCCTGCTCGTGGCGCAGCCGCTGGCAGGTGAAGCCCAAGGCCTCATAGCGCTCCTGCAGCAGGTCGAGCACCTGCTTCCGTCCCGGGCCATTGTCGAGCCCGCTGTTGATGTCCACCAGGCCGCGAAGCTGGGCGATCAGCGCGTCTTCGCGTGCGTCGAGCCAGCGGATCACCGCGTTGCCCTCCAGCAGCTCTTCCTGGGTCGGCGCCTTGCGGTGCGGGTCTGTGGGCATGGGTCACTCCTGAAGGTGCGCGCCGGCGCGGCGCGGGCCACGCGGACGCGCGTCCCAAAGGTCACGGCGCTGGCGACAGAAAAATCTGGGCGCGAGGCTGGCCGTGTGAACGCTGCGCTCGAGCGGCCTACGCGGGCAGGAGCACACCCTCCATGTTGGTCCCGTCGCTGTCGAGGTAGACGATGCCGTCGTTGATCGTCGCGCTCCACTCCATGCTGCGGCTGCCGACAGACTCGAGCAGCCGCATGAAGGCGTCGGACACCTTGTAGACCTCGAGTCGGTCCGCGTTGCGCGCCCGCGCCGAGGCGAGCTCCTTGCGGAAGTCCTTGATCTCCTCGTCGTCGGCGAAGAGCGCGATGATGCGGGCGTCCTTGTGTCGACCGAGCGCCTTGACCAGCCGCTTCATGCGCTGCGGCATGCCGCACTCGACGATGACCGTGACGTCGCCCACCAGGTCGTCTGCGACGAGGTCGTGCTCAGCCGCGCGGGTCCAGCCGCCCGCGTCGCGGAGGCGCTCGTCGTAGAAGAAGACGAAGGCCAGGAAGCGGAGGAGGATGTGCTCGTCCGGCTCGTCGGGCTCTTGGGCCAGCGAGATCACGCGCTCCGCGTAGACATTGCGGTCAATGTCGCTGAGCGAGAGCCGAACCTGGCAGCGGAAAGCGCGCTTGGGCATGCGGAGGCCTGTGAGGGGCGGTGCGCGCAGGGTCGCTCAGCGACCGAGGAGCGTCGCCTTGAGGTAGTCGCGGTTCATGCGCGCGATGGCGTTGACGCTGATCTCTTTCGGGCAGGCCGCTTCACACTCGTAGGTGTTGGTGCAGGCACCGAAGCCCTCGAGATCCATCTGCGCGACCATGGCGGCGGTCCGCTCGTAGCGCTCGGCCTGGCCCTGCGGCAAGAGCGCGAGGTGGCTCAGCTTGGCCGAGGTGAAGAGGCTCGCCGACGCGTTCTTGCACGCGGCGACGCAGGCGCCACAGCCGATGCACGTGGCGTAGTCGAAGGCCTCGTCGGCGTCCGCCTTGTTGATCGGCGTCGCGTTGGCGTCCTGGGTCGCGCCGGTGCTCACGGAGACGTAGCCGCCCGCCTCGATGATGCGGTCGAAGGCCGAGCGGTCGACCACCAGGTCCTTGACCACGGGGAAGGACGCCGCACGCCAGGGCTCGATGGTGATCGAGTCGCCGTCTTTGAACGTGCGCATGTGCAGCTGGCAGGTGGTGGTGCCGCGCTCGGGGCCGTGCGGCACGCCGTTGATCTGCATCGAGCAGGCGCCACAGATGCCCTCGCGACAGTCGTGGTCGAAGGCGATGGGGTCCTGCCCCTCGGCCTCGAGCTTCTCGTTGACCACGTCGAGCATCTCCAGAAAGGACATGTGCTCGCTGACGTCGTTGGCCGGGTAGGTCACGAACTGGCCGGAGCCGCTCGCGCCGTCTTGCCGCCAGACTTTCAGAGTGAGGTTCATGGATCCCTCCAGTGCCGCCCGGTTCACCAGGCTTGTGGCAGGGCCAACGCCGGATTGCCCGGCCCTGGCGCTACTTGTAGCTGCGCTGCGTGAGCTTGACGTACTCGAAGTCCAGCGCCTCGGTGTGGCGAACAGGCTCGCTGTCGTCGCCCGTGTACTCCCAGGCCGCGACGTGGGCGTACGACTCGTCGTCGCGCTTCGCCTCGCCCTCCTCGGTCTGGAACTCTTCCCGGAAGTGACCGCCGCAGGACTCGTTGCGCGTCAGGGCGTCGCGGCACATCAGCTCGCCGAACTCGAGGAAGTCGGCGACGCGGCCCGCACGCTCGAGCACCGAGTTGAACGAGCCCTCGGAGCCGGTCACCGAGACGTTGTTCCAGAACTCCTCGCGGAGCTCCTTGATCTCTTCGATGGCGGAGGTGAGCCCCTCGGCGGTGCGCGACATGCCGCAGTGGTTCCACATGATACGACCGAGGCGTCGGTGGAAGCTGTCGACCGTCTCGCTGCCGTTGTTGCTCAGCAGCTTGCCGATGCGACCGCGAACGGCCTCCTCTGCAGCCCCGAACTCGGGGTGGTCGGTGTTGACCTTGGGCTGCTTGGCCGTCGCGAGGTAATGCCCCAGCGTGTAGGGGATGACGAAGTAGCCGTCGGCCAGCCCCTGCATCAGCGCCGAGGCGCCCAGGCGGTTGGAGCCGTGGTCGGAGAAGTTCGCCTCGCCGAGCACGTGCAAGCCCGGGATGTTGCTCATGAGGTTGTAGTCGACCCAGAGCCCGCCCATGGTGTAGTGCGGCGCCGGGAAGATGCGCATCGGCACCTCGTAGGGGTTCTCCGCCGTGATCTTCTGGTACATGTGGAAGAGGTTGCCGTACTTGGCCTTGACCGCCTCCGCGCCGACCCGGTTGATGGCGTCGCGGAAGTCCAGGTAGACCTGCTGGCCGCCCTGCACACCCCGGTTCTCGTCGCAGACGTACTTGGCGTTCCGCGAGGCCACGTCGCGCGGCACCAGGTTGCCGAAGCTCGGGTACTTGCGCTCCAGGTAGTAGTCGCGCTCGTCCTCCGGGATCTGGTTCGCGGGCCGCATGTCGCCGGCCTTCTTGGGCACCCACACGCGGCCGTCGTTGCGCAGCGACTCGCTCATGAGGGTCAGCTTGCTCTGATAGCTGCCCTTGACCGGGATGCAGGTCGGGTGGATCTGCGTGTAGCAGGGGTTGGCGAACGCAGCGCCCTTCTTGTAGGCGCGGTAGGCGGCCGTGACGTTGCAGCCCATGGCGTTCGTCGACAGGTAGAAGACGTTGCTGTAGCCGCCGGTGGCCAGCAGGACCGCGTCGCCGGCGTGGCGCTCGATGGTGCCGTCGACCAGGTTGCGGGTGATGATGCCGCGGGCGTGGCCGTCGACCAGCACCACGTCGAGCATCTCGGTGCGCGTGTACATCTTGACCTTGCCCGCGTCGATCTGACGGGCGAGGGCCTGATACGCGCCGAGCAGCAGCTGCTGACCGGTCTGCCCGCGCGCGTAGAAGGTGCGGCTGACCTGCGCGCCGCCGAAGGAGCGGTTCGCCAGCAGACCACCGTACTCACGGGCGAAGGGCACGCCCTGCCCCACGGCCTGGTCGATGATGTTCAGGCTCACCTGCGAGAGGCGGTAGACGTTCGACTCGCGGGAGCGGTAGTCGCCGCCCTTCACGGTGTCGTAGAAGAGCCGGAACACGCTGTCGCCGTCGTTCGGGTAGTTCTTGGCGGAGTTGATCCCGCCCTGCGCAGCGATGCTGTGGGCGCGACGCGGGCTGTCCTGGTAGCAGAAGCAGCGCACGTTGTAGCCAAGCTCGGCGAGGGTGGCCGCGGCGCTGGCGCCAGCGAGGCCGGAACCCACGACGATGACGTCGAACTTCCGCTTGTTGGCGGGGTTGACCAGCTTCATGTCGAAGCGGTGCTTGTCCCAGCGCTCTTCGATCGGGCCTGTTGGCTCTCGTGAGTCGAGCTTCATGGCGGGCTCCTGCGAGGGTCGAATCGTGGGCGTGTGCCCGAGGGATTGGGGTCTGAGGTCCGGAGCGGACGTCGCCGTTCGCTCAGCTGACGCTGCGACCGATGACGCCGACGAGCACCGCGAGCGGCATCAGCACGTTGCCGACGATGACGACGGCGGCGACGGCGGGGCTGATCTTGTCGATGAGCCCGCGGTAGCCCGGCGTGCGCAGCCCCAGGGTCTGGAACATGCTCGACACCGCGTGGTGCAGGTGCAGCCCCACCAGGACGTTGCTCACCATGTACAAGACCGCGAACACGGGGTTGCGGAAGCCGAGCACGAACATGGTGTAGACGTCGTGCATGCCGTTGGGCAGGTGGCGACTGTAGGCGTCCGGCTGCACCACACCCATGGTGAAGTGGGCGATGTGGAAGAGCAGGAATCCGAGGATGACGAGGCCGCTGATGAGCATGTAGTTGCTCGACGGCTTCGACTGGATGTTGTCGTAGCGGTCGTAGCCCACCGGGCGCGCTGCCTTGTTGCGGCCGCTCAGGGTGATCGCCGCCCAGACGTGGGTGGCAAAGGCCGCGAGGAGTCCGAGGCGGACCGCCCACAGCACGCCACCTGTGCTCTTGAGCATGGCAGCGTACTTGTTGATGGCGTGCACGCCGTCCTCCGGCATCGGCAGGAAGATCTGCAGGTTGCCGACCATGTGGCCAAGCACGAAGCCCACCCAGATGACGCCGGTCACAGCCATCACGACCTTGAGGCCGATGGTGGAGCCGAACAGGCGGGCGATGGGGTTGCCCGGTGTTGCGCTGCTCATGGTGTAGTCCTCCTCGCTGGAGAAGATGCGGGCGACGCGCCCTGGAAGACGAGCGGCGCCGCTCGGGCGCCCCTCGCTGAGCGCTGGGGGAGGCCCCCCGTCGCTCGATGCCGCGGCGGCGGGCGAGGTGTCCTCGCCCGCGCCGCAGCGCTCAGATCAACCGAGCAGGCCGGCGACGACCGTGCGCTCTTCCTGCAGCTCGGCGACGGTGGCGTCGAGCTTGCTCTGCGCCCAGTCGCTCATCTCCAGGCCCTGCACGATGCTGTAGCCGCCCTGGCCGTCGCTGGTGCAGGGGAAGGAGCAGATGAGGCCGGCCGGCACACCGTAGCTGCCGTCCGAGACCACCGCTGCGCTGAACCACTCGCCCGCGGGCGTGGCGCGCTCGAACTCCTTGACGTGGTCGATGGCCGCGTTGGCCGCAGACGCCGCGCTGGACTTGCCGCGGGCCTGGATGATCGCCTTGCCGCGCTGCTGCACAGTCTTGATGAAGTCGCCCTTGAGCCACTCCAGGTCGCCGATGACCTCGGCCGCCGGATTGCCGCCGATGCGCGCGTGCTCGAAGTCGGGGAACTGCGTCGCGCTGTGGTTGCCCCAGATGGTCATGTGGCTGATGTCGGCGTTGGTGACCCCGGCCTTCTGGGCCAGCTGCGCCACGGCGCGGTTCTGATCGAGGCGCGTCATGGCGGTGAAGCGGTCGTCGGGGATGCCGTTGCAGTTGCTGGCGGCGATGAGCGCGTTGGTGTTGCAGGGGTTGCCCACCACCAGCACGCGGAGGTCACTCGCGGCGCGCTCGAGGGCCTTGCCCTGGGTGGTGAAGATCGGCCCGTTCTCCAGGATGAGATCCTTGCGCAGCATGCCGGGACCGCGGGGCTTGGCGCCCACGAGCAGGGCCCAGTTGACGCCGTCGAAGGCCTCATTCGGGTCGCCGGTGACGGTGACGCCGGTGAGGGTCTTGTAGCCGCAGTCCATGAGCTCCATGGCCACGCCCTCAGCCGCCTGCTGCACCGCCGGGATCGGCAGGTCGAGCAGCTTCAGGTGCACGGGCCGGTCGCCGAAGGTCTCGCCAGAAGCGAGTCGGAACAGGAGGTTGTAGCAGATCTGGCCGGCGGCTCCGGTGACGGCGACGGTGACAGGCTTGCTCATGGTGGCTGGACTCCTCACGCGCAGCGAGCGCGCGGTGGGCGTGTTGTCTCGGTCGGGATGTGTGGCGCGAGACGGCGGTTTGGGCGGTGACAAGCCCGGGGGCTGGCCGTGCCAAGTGTGCGAGGTCACACCTCAAAGAGCCCCGCGGGGCCGCGTTTGAGGGCCGAGAGGACACACCCGCGGCCGCGATTAGTCAAGGGCGCACCAGGGCCGACCATGCGCGCGATCCAGCGCACGTGAGGGGTCCGCTCGTGGTGCGCTCAGCGCTCGGCCGGCCCGCCGCCAGGGTCCGCTGCCGCGCCCGGGGTCCGCGCCGCCGCCGCGAGGGCCCGCGCGTCCGCCGCCAGCATGGCGGTGGCCTGCGCCTCCGCGTCGGGCATGCGCTCCTGACCGCGCACGAACACCGCCGTGCCCGCGAGGTCGACCTCCTCCCACTTGGGGCCTGTGAAGGGCGCGCGGCCGCCCGCGAGGTACTCCCCAAAACAGTGGCCAAGCAGGTCGAGGAGGGCGTCCTTGGCGTCGCTCTGCCGCAGCCCATGACGCTTGGCGTCGACGCGCGCCTCCACGGGATAGTCCCGCGGTCCCCCCGTGAGTGAGAACGAGACGTGGACCCAGCCCCCGGTGGCGTGCCCCTTCACCGTGAAGCCCTCCCCCGGCTCGAGGTGAGCGAGGAAGAGCTGCCGTAGCATGCGCGCCACGCGGCGCCCTTCGTACTCTCCGATGACCTCGGTCACGTGCCCTCCCCCGTTCCGCGGTGCGCCTGCGCCCCAGGCCAGCCGCGTGCCCCTCGTCGCCCATGCGTCCGTTCGCCCGTGCACGCCGTGGTGCAACCGACGCGTCGTCGAGCCCGACTCACCGCACGGCCCGGCTCACCGCGCAGCTCGACCCACAGCTCGGCTCAATAACGCCACCACGCGTCGATGACCGGCCACACCGGCACCTCGCTCACCGGCCCCTCACGCAGCGGGAAGCGGCCATAGCTGACTCCCAGCACCAGGTGCATCTTGAAGATGACGCGCAGCTGCTTCACGAGCGCGGCCGTGATCAGCGGCCGGTCGAGCCCGTCGGCGGTGGCGCGCTGCAGCACCGTGAGCGTGAGCAGGTCGCGCTGGGTCGCCAAGAAGTGCGCCGCAGCCTGGACCGCGACCCCGCCGACGAACTGGCCGCGCGCCGTCGCGCCGAAGCGCCCGGCGAAGAAGAGGCCGCCCGTGAGCGCCCAGCGCGAGCCGAGGTAGAGGCTGCCGCTGCCGCCGATGTCGAGCTCGCCTGGGCGATTGTCGGTGTTGCTGTCGTACCAGGCCTGCTTGTAGTTGCCGACCACCGACATCACCAACACACGCGAGCGCACGACCCGGTAGCGCGCGGTGACGTTGGGCATCAGCAGCAGATCGAAGATCGGGCTCGACTGAACGGTGAGGGAGTCGGTGATGCCGTAGGCGATGGGCGCGAACACGCCAAAGGTCAGCTCGCCCTTCTCCAGCACCTGTGCGGTGCCGCGCGTGACGTCCTGAATCCGCCGCCAGTCAGCGTGCGCCGGCGTCGCACAGACCGCGCTCAGCAGCAGCGCCAGGCCGACGAGCCGCAGGCGGCCGACGCGCGTCGCACCCGGACGTGGCGGCTTCGGCGCCCAAGGGGGAGCGGGCGGGAGGGGGCTCCGAGCGCGGAGCGCGTGGGACGACGCAAGCTGCAACGAGAGGGCTCCTGCTCTGGCGGCGCGCCGCGCCCGTCGAGGACGCGGGCCGCGGTCCGCCCGGGCGATCAACCGGCCGCGTGGGTTGGCCGCGCCACGCCCAGTCTGCCACGCCCGACCTGCGCTGTGGTAACGCCGATCGCACAGGTCACCGCACACATGGGCTATGGGCCTTGCGATGGCAAGCGCGGGCGGCCCGCACCGGCCGCTTGACAGGTGGCGGTCGCGGCTCTACACAGCGCGCCCCCTCGACTGACAGGCCCGCGCGGTCGCCGGCGATGGGGCACCGCCGCGGGCCCGATCAGGGTCCCACGCCTGGGCAGGCCGTTCAGCCGAGCGCTGAGCGGCGGCTTCAGCGGGCGGTGACGTGCTGTGGCTCGAGGTCGGAGGCTCCTCGCCCCCGGACGGCTGCAGTCACGCTCGTGACCGCGGAGATCACAGCCCCGCTCGGCGCGTCGCCCGACGCGGGCGAAGTGATTGACGAAGTTCGGTGACGAAGTCCATTGACATGGACGGCGAAAGCACCTAGAAAGCCGGCTCCCAAGCGGAAGCACTCGTGCGACCGCGGGGGGACGGGGCGCCACCCCAGCCGACCAACTCGCTGGAATTCGAAGACAACTTCGAGCCAACGACGAAGGCGGAGACGCGGTGGGCTCCGGGACCGACCGGGCAACTGCCTCCGTGGAAGAGGCGGCGCCCCCGGACCGGGACAAAGCGAGGAAGAGGAAGAGGGGCGCTGAACCCTGATTGTGACGCCGCGACGCAGGAGTGATCTTGCTGACGACGTCGAGGGCCGAGAGGCCCACAGCATCAGGCGCGTAGCTCAGTTGGTTAGAGCACCACGTTGACATCGTGGGGGTCAGCGGTTCGAGTCCGCTCGTGCCTACCATCAGGGTTCACACCCCAACACTCTTCGCCCCCGGCCAGACGCTCCATGAAGGCCGTCGCAAGACAGGCACATGGGGGACCGGTTGGGGACCGCCGGGTTCGGGCACGTCGCTTGCGCGGCCCACCGGTCGTCGCAGACGCGACACCAGCGTTCCAAGGTTCGTCGCAGACCCACACCAGCCTCCGCTGGGGTCGCGGCCGGGCCCACAGAGCGCGGCGAGCAGCGACGAGGACTCTCGAGGCGCAGGCCAGGGTGGCGCACGTCCAACGACGTCACCCGGACCCGCAGCTGGCCTTCGCATCTCGCGGGGCCCAGCGACAGACAACCACGGCGGTCATCAGGACCGCAGGGCGAGGTCAGAACAAGTATGGGTTTCCGTAGGTCCCGAGGCCGGGGCGAGGCCGAGCGCAGCCGTGAGCCGCGCGTCAATCATCGCATTCGCGTTCCCCAGGTTCGCCTGGTGGGCATGGAGGCCGAGCAGCTCGGTATCGTCTCCATCGAGGACGCCATGCGAATGGCGCAGGAGGCCGGGGTTGACCTGGTCGAGGTCGCGCCGACGGCGCGCCCGCCCGTCTGTCGCATCATGGACTACGGCAAGTTCAAGTACTTGCAGAAGAAGCGAGCGCAGGAAGCCAAGCGGAGCGCTACCCACATCGAGGTCAAAGAGGTCAAGTTCCGTCCCAAGACGGAGAAGCATGACTTCGAGACCAAGATGAACCGGGCCCGCCGCTTTCTGGGCGACAACAACCGCGTGAAGGTCACGATCATGTTCCGTGGTCGGGAGATGGCCTACACGGAGACGCAGCGCAAGCGTCTGCTCGAGATCGCCACGGCCCTGGCCGATGTCGCGATCCTGGACGTGCCTCCGAAGATGGAGGGACGGACCATGAGCATGATGCTGAACCCGAAGAAGGGTGGCGGTGCAGCGAAGGAGGCGAAGGAGCCGCGCGAAGCGCGCCCTGAGCCGCAGACTGAGGAGCGGACGACCAAGGTGAGCCACAAGGGCCGCCTGGACTGAAGCCCCTCTGACCCCGGTCCCCCATCCGACCTCGGTCGCGGGAGACCTACACGTTCGCGGTTCGCCGCAACGGGAGCACGTCATGCCCAAGATGAAGACCCGGCGCGGCACTGCCAAGCGCTTCAAGATTCGCAAGAGCGGCAAGGTCAAGCGCGCCTCGGCCTACCGCCGTCACCTGCTGGAGCACAAGGGTCGTAAGACCAAGCGCCAGCTCCGTGGCAGCAAGACCATGGACTCCACCAACGTGGGTGCCATCAAGCGTCAGCTCCCCTACGGCTAGGCTGACGGGCCCTCACCAGGGCGACCGAACCGCGCCGTACTGGCGCACTTCAACGGTGACCGCGAGCCGGTCGCCATGCAGCGGGCTCCACAGCGGGCCAAGAGACAGGAGGCGGTCATGCCGCGCGTGAAAAAGGGGTTCAAGGGGCGTCGTCGCCACAAGAAGTTCCTCAAGATGGCCAAGGGCATGCGTGGAGCGCGTTCGCGCCTCTACCGCACCGCGCGCGAGCAGGTGCTGCGCGGCCTGAAGATCGCCTACAAGGAGCGCCGCCGGAAGAAGCGGGAGTACCGCCGTCTGTGGATCGCGCGCATCAACGCCGCGACCCGTGGCCTCGGTGGCAAGTACTCCGAGTTCGCCGGCTGGCTGAGCAAGAGCGACATCGATCTGGACCGGAAGGTGCTCGCCGAGCTCGCGCTCAAGGACCCGGCCGCGTTCCAGGCGGTCTACGAGCACGTGAAGACTTCGGCCGCAGCCTGAGTTTCACCCCAGACACACCAGGAGGACGCCATGACCAAGGCTGACATCGTCGAGGCTGTCTACGACAAGTTGGGTGGATTCTCGAAGCGTGAGGCGGCTGAGATCGTCGAGCTCGTGTTCGAGACGCTGAAAGAGACCCTCGCTCGCAGCGAGAAGGTCAAGATCTCCGGCTTCGGCAACTTTGTCGTCCGCCAGAAGAAGTCGCGCATGGGCCGCAACCCCCAGACCGACGAGCCGATCCTGATCTCCGCGCGGAAGGTGCTCACCTTCAAGCCGTCGCAGGTGCTCAAGCAGCAGCTCAACGGCTGAGCGCGCCGCCGCCTGAGGGTGGCCAAGCGCCCGTAGAACCAACGACCACGGCCGGTCCCTCTCGGGGCTGGCCGTGGACGTTTTTGCGGGGTGCGGCGCGCGCGGCTGGAATCCCGCCCTGGCCCCGCCCTGGCCCCGCCCTGGCCCGCGCGGGCGCAGAGGCGGAGAGGCGGAGAGTGTGCTCGCAGTGGCACGAAAAGGGGCGATCCCACGCGTTGCATCCGGCCAGGCAACGTGGTGAGATCGTGCGATGAACGCGACACCCCCGCTCGAGCTTCCTGACAAGGTCTACTTCCGCATTGGGGAGGTCGCCGCGTTGCTTGGCGTCAAGCCCCACGTGGTGCGCTTCTGGCAGAAGCAGTTCAAGCACGTGCGGCCGGAGCGCTCGCGTACCGGGCGCTTTCTCTACACCAAGACGTCGGTGCGACAGCTCCACGAGATCAAGCACCTGCTCTACACCGAGAAGTTCACGATCCCTGGGGCGCGGAAGGCGCTGCACGCCGGTCGTGGCGCCGACGCCCGGGTCGGGGGCGGCGCGGCGCCCCGGTCGCCGGCAGCGGCCAGCGCGCGTGCGGACGCCGCGGGGACCCAGCCGACGCTGCCGTCGACGCGGGCCCAGCCCAAGGGTGCCGAGCGGAGCGCCGAGCGGAGCGCCGCAGCTGGGGCGCTGGGCGCGTTGGAAGCCGAGCGCGACGCCCTCGCCCAGGAGCGCGACGCGCTGGTCGCTGAGCGAGCGACGCTGGTCGCCGCGCGGGACGCCGCGGCCTCGGACGCGGGAGAGGACTCCGCGGCCCAGATCGCGGGCCTGAAGGCCCAGGTGGACGCGCTGCGCGCGCGGGCGGAGGAGGTCGAGCGACTGCGTGTGGAGGTCGCGGAGATCGAGGCCCTGCGGAGCCAGGCCGCGGAGGCCGAGGCGCTGCGCGCCGCGCTGGCCGAAGCGCGGGCCGAGGCCGAGAGCGCGGCGGTCGACGTCGACCCGAGCCTGCGGAGCGCGCTCGAGGCGCGCGTCGCCACCGCTGAGCGAGAGAGCCGGCAGCTGCGCTCGCAGCTCG
>JAUIAC010000434.1 GCA_030425545.1 bacterium
CTGGACCCCGTCTGCGTCCACGTTCAGCGGGCAGCGCGGGTCGACCACCACCGACACCACGTCGAGGTGGCCGCCGAGGGCCTGGCAGAGCCGCGCAGCCTCGAGCACGCCGAGCTGGCTCACCGCTGAGAAGTCCGTGCTCACCGTGATTCGACGCCACACGGCCGGCTTCGCGCGGGGGGGCTCCTCGTAGCTCAGCGGGTCGTGGGCCACCAGCACCGGCACGGGGCTCTTGCGCAGCAGGGCGTCGGTCACGGAGCCGAGGGCGTTGCCGCGGGCGTTGTCGCCGTGCTTGGTGGTCACGATGACGTCTGCGCCGACGCTCTCTGCGAGCTCGAGCAGCGCCGGCACCACCGCGCCGGACAGGGCCTCGCACCGCACCGACACGTCCATCTGTTCGAGCCCTTCTCGGATCTGCGCCAGCCCGCGGGCGGCGTCGTCGCCAGCGTCGCCGACCCACGCCACGGTCACGTCGCCGCCGCCAAGCCAGGCCAGGCGGGCAGCCTGCGGGATCCCGCGCCAGCTGGCGGGGGAGAGATCGGTCGCGAGCAGGATGTGATTCGGCTTCATGGGCACCTCTCGGAGCGGCAGCGGCGCCGCGGTGGCTCCGGGCCAGTTTAGGCCTGCGTCTCGTCGCCGCCACCCGCATCACCAGAGACGGCGTGCGCCTCCGCCGCGTCCCCCGCTGAGCCTACGGCTTCGTCCTCGGCGGCCTCCTCGGCTGGGACCTCTGCGGCGCGCTCGCTCGCCCGCACGACGCGGTTGCGACCGGCGGCCTTGGCGGCATAGAGCGCGGCGTCGGCGCGCGCGATGAGCTCCGCCGGCTGGTCCGAGCCACGGGGCGCCATCGCCGCCACGCCGGCGCTCGTGGTCACGGTCACGGCGACGTTGGCGTACACCTGAATCGGCAGCCGCTCCACCGCCTGGCGTGCGCGCTCGGCCACCGCAGCGGCCTCGGCCTCGCCGATCCCGGGAAGCAGGACGGCGAACTCTTCGCCGCCGTAGCGCGCGGTCAGGTCCAACGAGCGCTGGACCGCGGCATCGATGCGCCGCGCCACCTCCTCCAGGCAGCGGTCCCCCGCCAGGTGGCCGTGGGTGTCGTTCAGCGTCTTGAAGGCGTCGATGTCGAGCATGATCAGCGCCACCGGGGTCGCCGTGCGTCGGGCGTCGCCCCAGTAGAGCTCCAGCCGGGACTCGAAGCGGCGCCGGTTGGCCAGCCCGGTCAGGGCGTCCTGCTGGGCCTGTTCGGCCAGCGCGGCGTTCGCGATCGCCAGCTCCTGCGTGCGCGCCTCGACGAGCGCCTGGATGCGCCGCTCGCGCCCCTTAGCAGCCCACACCCAACGGGCGACCAGCGCGGCGAGGGACAAGGCCACCAGCGACCAGAACCACCACGTCTCCGACCACTTCGGCTGCGCTCGCAGGGTCACCGCCGCCGGGTCGGACCACACGCCGCCAGGCACGCGCGCCTCGATCTCGACGCGGTGCGGTCCGGGATCCAGCCCGGCCAGGAGGACCATGCGCCCCCGCCCCGTGGGCCGCCAGTCGCCGGAGTCGACCCGATATTGGAAGCTCAGCTCGTGGGCGCTGTCGTAGTGAAAGGCCGTGAACGCGAGCTGAACGTCGCGCTCGTCGGGCGCCAAGGTGACCTCGCCTCGCGGCGCGTCGAGGGCACGCCGCGGTGTGTGCACCGACTCCACGAGCGCGCGGGGGCGCGTGGTCTCGCCAGCGGCGGCGCGCTCGAGGTCGACCACCGCAGGCCCCGCCACGGTCGGCACGTAGAGCCGCCCGCCCGGGGTCAGGAAGCCCGACGAGCCGGTGCCGCCGTTGCACTCGGTGCTCGGCAGCCCGTCGGCGCGGGTCAGGTGAACACGGCGGTGCCGCGCGGCCTGCGCCCGGCCGAGCGCCACGGCGGCGTCGACGCGGAGCACGCCGCTGTTGCTCGAGATCCAGAGGTCCCCGCCGCCGGCGTCGAAGATCTGGCCGAGAAACGCCGCCTCCACGCCGACGGTCGGCGACACGGGCCGGACGTCGCCACCGACATAGCGCAACAGGCCCTGTCCGTAGGTCGAGAGCAGTGCGTCGCCGTTGGCGTCGAACCACACGTCCCGCACGGGCGCTGTGCTGAGCGGGTAGAAGTGATCGCCCCGCTGCACGAAGAGCCCGGTCCCGCCCGTGACCCACATGCGCCCCCGCGCGTCAGCGCCGATGTGGACCACGTGCCGCAGCCCGCGCGCCGTCACCCGCACGAAGCGCCCCCGCTCGTGCCGATACAGGCCGCGCGGCCCGCCCACCCAGAGCGCGCCGCCGTCGCCCGTGGGGTCGTCGCCCTGGGCGTGCACCGCCAGCACCACCGAGTCCAGGCTCTCGCTCGCCCCCCAGACGCCGGTGAACGCGCGGGCGCGGCGGTCGTAGCGATGCAGCCCGCCGCCCCAGGTGCCGAACCACATGGTCCCCGCGGGCTGCTCGGCCACGGCCCACACGCAGGTGTTGCGCAGGCCGGCCACCACGTGGTGGGTGCGCTGGCCGCGGCGCATGCGCACCACGCCGCGGCAGGGTACCGACACCCACACGCCGCCGTCGGCGTCGTCGGTCAGCGCCGCCACGCTCTGGCCCGTGAGCTCGGCGGGGAGGGCCAGCGCCCGGGCCGTGGGGGTCACCAGCCGGCGCATGCCGCTGTTGCCGGTCCCCACCCACACCTGACCGTCGTCGCTCCGGAACAGGCGCATCACCTGTCCGCGCTCGAGGCCGTCGACGTGGCCCAGCGACCGCCACTGAGCGTCGAGGCGCAGCAGCCCCACCCGCTCGGTGGCCACCAGCCACGTGTCGTCTTCGAGCTGCAGCGCGTCGTTGACCACGATGCCCTGCGGGCCCACCCGGCGCATGGTCTGCCCGTCCGCGACCAAGAGCCCGCCGCTGTCCGCCGCCAGCACCCCGCGCTCGCCGTAGGCCCGGAGCGTCTTCATGCGCCACTGGGGGCCCTCGCCCTCGGGGAGATCCGCGAGGGGAAGCGCGCGCACCGTCGCGTCCCTGACCACCAGCAGGCGAGCGCGTTCGCTGTTGCTGACCCACAGGGCGCCGTCTCTGCTCACCACGGGGTCGGTCATCGACTCGGTCGTGGCGCGCGCGAGCGCGAGCACCGGGGCGACCGGGGTGGGCGTGACCGCTGCGCGACGACGCTGCCCAATCACGACCGTGCCGTCGGCGAGCAGGGCGGCGCCCGCGCTCGCGCCACGCGGCCCGTGGTGGGTGTGCATGCGCCCGGCCTCCCACCACGCGACGCCCGCGTCTGTGCCGATCCACAGCTTCGTCCCCGACACGATGAGGTCGTAGATGCGGTCCGAAGGCAGCTCAGGGAAGCGGCGCCGTGAGATGTGGGTGTAGGTCACCCCGTCGTAGCGGAGCAGGCCGGCCTCGGTGCCCAACCACAGGTAGCCGTCCGCCGTCTGCGCGATGGCGCGCACGGAGTGCTGGGCGATCTCGGCGACATGGCCTGCCGACGCGGGCAACGCGCGCAAGGGCAGGGGGGCGTCCCCTTGGGCATCGACGCTGGGCGGCGCGGGGCGCGGGCTTGGCGTCGCGGCGGCGGACGACGGCGCGACCATCCCCGCGACGACCATCCCCACCACGACGATCCCCGCCACGACCATCCCCGGCACGACCATCCCCGGCGCGACCATCCCCGGCGCGACCAGCCGCGCCGCTGCCCCCGGCGTCGTCAGCCGCACCTTCTTGGTCCACAGCGCTGCGGCCCGGCCTCTCAGCGGGCTTCGACGGCCAACGACGCGAGGGTGCGCAGGCGCGCGGAGCGTCGGGCCGGCGGGACAGCGCGGGTCAACCATGCCCCCTTGTGTACACCCCTGTGACTTGGGCTGACAATCTGCGGCCGCGCAGTGTCGCGTCTGCGCAGCGGCTGTGCTCTGGCTCCCCGGCTGCCACGCGGGGGGCTCCCGTCACGGCGCTGGGGGTGGTAGCGTCGTGCCAGCCCGCACGCGCTGCGCTGCAGACCTTGGCCCGTCTCCCACCCTTGGGCGCACAGCCTGTCGTCTCGCGCTCCCGTGCACGTGTCTCAGCGTCCGCCCGTACCCAGGACCACCCATGTTCGCCAAACGACTGCTCAGCTGCGCGATGGTGGCCTCTCTCGGCGCTTGTTCAGCCGGACAGGTCGCGGAGAAGCCGCCGCCCAAGCCCAAGGGCCCGCCGCCCGGCATGATCGAGATCGTCAAGTACGAGAAGAAGACCCAGCAGCTGCTCAACGCGACGCTGAAGCTCGGCAAGCTGCGCGCGAACAAAGACGAGCTGCGCCGGCGTCTGTCGGCGGTCTGCGTCGACCACCCGAAGCACACGGCCTGCGCCGAGGAGAACGCCGCGCGCTATGCCCGGGAGACCTTCTGTCGCGACAAGAGCTTCGTGAAGCATGTCGACGGCATCGTCCAGGCCTGCCACCAGGGGCAGTGCAAGCAGGTGGACGAGGCGAACCTGATCACACGGTCGCAGTACATGATGCTGCTCGGCCACCTGCCGCACACGCTGGTCACGTTCCGGGCGCGTCGCACGGGGCTCGACCGCAACGACCGCAAGCAGCTGCAGGCCTTCGTCGAGAACATCGGCGCCGACCGCGGCTACGTCATCGTCGTCGGCCGCGCGAGCCGCGACGGCCCGTGGCGCAAGAACCTCGAGTACGCCCTCGGCCGCGCCGACAGCACCCGCAAGTTCCTGGTGGAGCAGATGGGCATGAGCAAGGACCGGGTCGGGTACATCACCTACGGGCACACCAAGATGTACCTGACCGCCACGGACACCGAGCGGCTGACGGAGAAGAAGCTCACCGTCAAGCAGGCCAACCGCAGCGCGCTGGTGTTCGCCTACCCCTGCTTCGATCCGAACCGGACCCCCAAGTGAGCCGCGCGCCGCAACCCCGCCGCCCTCGACCTCCGACCGGCGCGCGAGCTCGGCGCGCGCTCGGCTGGCGGCAGCGCC
>JAUIAC010000435.1 GCA_030425545.1 bacterium
GCGCGCGTGAGCTGGTCCTCACTGGGATTCACCTCGGTCACTGGGGGCGAGACCTGACGCCCCGCGTGCCGCTCCACGCGCTGCTGCTGGAGCTCCTCGACGCGCTGGCGCGAGACGGCCGCATCGCCCGCGTGCGCCTCGGCTCGGTGGAGCCCAACGAGGTGACCCCGACGTTGATCGCGATGTTGCGCGAGCACCCCTTGCTCTGTGAGCACCTGCACGTGCCACTCCAGTCGGGCGACGACGCCGTGTTGCGACGGATGCGTCGGCTCTACACCACCGACGCCTACCAACGCGTGGTCGCCGATCTGCGCGCGGCCCTGCCCGACGCGGCCATCGGTGCAGACGTCCTGGTGGGTCATCCCGGCGAGGACCGCGCCAGCTTCGAACGCACGCTGGCCTTCCTGGACCAGGTCGACTGGACCTATCTCCACGTGTTCCCCTTCTCGCCGCGCAAGGGGACACCGTCGGCCACCATGGCGGACCAGGTTCCGGCGACGGAGCGGAGCGCGCGGGTGCGAACCCTGATTCGGCGCAGCGACGTGCGACGACACCTCTTTCACCGCGCGCAGCTGGGTCGGACGCGAGAGTGGCTCACCCTCGGGACCAAGGGGTCGTTGCGCCGGGCGATCTCGCGCAACTATGTGCCGGCGCTGCTGGATCTGGAGACGGCGCCACATCAGGGGGCGATGTTGCGGGCCGCCGCCACGCGGGCCGAGCCGGACCACGTGGGGTGGTCCCAGCGCCCCCACGGCCGCGGCCGTCTCCGCGAGCTGGAGCGAGCATGACCACGGAGCACCTGGACACCTCTGAGATGGCCGCAGCAGACGACGCCCCAGCGCCGCTCTCGAGCGGGCACGAGCCGACGGTTCAAGCCGACGTCGCCGCAGACGCGCAAGACGTCTTGCCGACGCCTGACCGGCGTGCCGCGACCGACACGCTGATCACGCTGCTCGGGCACACCTTCGCGGACCCGGCGGTGCTGCGCGAGGCGCTGACCCACCCCTCGTATCGCAACGAGCACCCCGACGAGGGGCGCGACAACCAGCGACTCGAGTTCTTGGGCGACTCGGTGCTGGGGCTGGCCGTCAGTGAGGCCCTCTTCCAGGCGCGACCCGACGCCGCCGAGGGCACGCTGACCACGGTGCGTGCGCGCGTCGTCAGCGAGCCGGTCTTGGCGGACGCCGCCCGCGCCTCCGGGCTTGCGGACGCGCTGCGGCTCGGCCGGGGCGTGGTGTCCGAAGGCGGAGCAGACCGAGACTCCGTGCTCTCCGACGCCTTCGAGGCTGTGCTCGGCGCGCTCTTTGTCGACGGCGGCTACCCGGTCGCACGCGAGGTCGCGTTGCGGCTGCTCGCTGCGCCGATCCGGGCGACCTTGGACGCCGCGTCCACCGGAGGGCTGCGGCCGATCCACCACCACGCGCGCAACTGGAAGACGGCGCTGCAGGAGCACCTCCAGAGCGGGGGGGCACCACCGCCGACATACACCTTGGTGCGGAGCGCAGGGCCAGCGCACGCGAGGCGCTTCACCATGCAGGTGCAGACCCACGTGGGCGAGATCGAGCACACGGCCCAGGGCCAGGGTCGGAGCAAGAAGGCCGCGGAACACGCCGCGGCCCACGCCCTGCTCCGCGACCTGCACGTCGTCGCACGCCGGTCGACGGGACGCGCCAGCGTTCGTGAGCGCCCGGCGCCGGACAGCGGCGCCACGGCCACCGACGACGCCTGAAAAACCATCGTAGCCGCGAACGAATGTGGAACCCGACCGCTCGCGCTGCTATCATGTCCCCCCTTTGGCGAAGCGGCACCGCGGCGCCTACGGGAGGAAGCCCTCCCACTGGAGTAGAGGTCATGTTCACCACGATCATCGCCGTCCCCGGCGCCCAGGTCGCGACCGCCATGCTCGGCCTGCCCGAGATGCTGGTCATCCTTGCCATCGTCGTCGTCCTCTTTGGAGCGACCAAGCTGCCGCAGCTCGGCAAGGGCATGGGCGAGGCCATCGGCAACTTCAAGAAGGCCCAGCGCAACGCGATGGACGAGGAGAACCAGGAGGTCGACGCGACCCCCAAGCTCGAGGCGGGCAAGGGCGACGCCGTCGCGGCCGACTTCGAGAAGAAGAGCACCCACGCCTGAACGCTTGTCCCCTCTCGGCGACATTTCCAGCCACTTCTTGGTCGGTTGCCGAGCGGGTCGGCAGCCGACGTCGGCCCGCTACCGCGATGTGATGTGAGACCGTTGCGCAATGCCAAACGTGCCCCTAGGATGCGCCTCCGCCTGGGTCGGTAGCTCAGTTGGTAGAGCAGCGGACTTTTAATCCGCCGGTCGTGGGTTCGATCCCCTCCCGACTCACCCCAGGGCGACGAAACGCCGTCTGAGCGACGGCGCAGTCGAAGTTCTGGCGGCGCTGTTTCAGCGCCAAGCGCGCTTGCCCACTGGACCGTGAGCGAGCGTCATGGACGGCACCGGCTCCCTGAGCAACACTGCTCTCTGAGCCAACCTGCCGCCCGACCAGCCGTCACGGCTCGGTCAACTGGCCCCATCGTCTAGTCAGGTCCAGGACATCGGCCTTTCACGCCGACGACGCGGGTTCAAATCCCGCTGGGGTCACCGCGAGGGGCGGAGGTGCGCGGCATCTCCGCCCCTCGCCCTTTTTGGCCCAGAGGTTCCCCTTGGCGCTCAATCCCACGCCCCAGCCGACGACGCCCGCGGAGCGCCCCGTGCGGCGCGCGCTCGTGCTGTGCGGCGGGGGGGCGACCGGGGCGGCCTACGAGGTGGGCGTGCTCGCGGCGCTGGAGACCTGTCTGCCCGGCTTTCGTGCCCAAGACTTCGACATCTACATCGGCACGTCGGCAGGCGCCCTGGTGGCCTCGCTCACGGCCGGCGGCGTGTCGACCGCGCGCTTCTTCAACGCGCTGGTGACGGGAGGCGACTTCTTCCCGCTCAAGCGCAGCGACGTCTACGGCTTCGATCCTGGCGAGACCCTGCTGAAGGTCGGACAGGTGACGCGCGCACTGACCCGCGCGCTGCTGGCGGCGCGACGCGACCCGGGCGGGTTCGTCAACGGCTTCGACGCGGCCGACCTCGCCCGGACCCTGCCCGACGGCCTCTTCTCGCTGCGTGGCTACGAGCGCTTCATCGAGCGCTTTCTGACCCGGCACGCGCTGCCGCGCTACTTCGAACAGATCGCGCCCCACCTGATGATCCCGGCCAACAACCTGGACACGGGCCATCGCGAGGTCTTTGGCCAGGGCTACCGCCTGGACGCCACGCTGGCGCAGGCGATCGTCGCGTCCAGCGCCATCCCGCTCTTCTTCAACCCCGTGCGCATCGGCAACTCGGACCTCATCGACGGCGGCTCGGGCAAGGTGGCCCACGTCGACCTCGCCGTGGCCGCCGGGGCGACCCACGTGCTCGTGGTGAACCCCATCGTGCCTTGGAACCTGCACCGCCGACTCAGCCTGCAGCAGCAGGGCCGCGCGAGCGCGCCGACGGACGACGTGGTTCGGATCCGAGAGCGAGGCATGTGGGGCATCTGGAACCAGAGCTTCCGCATCTCCACCGTGACGCGCCTGTTCATGGGCCTGCGTCGCTTTCAGGCCGAACATCCCGGGGTCGCCTTGACCTTGATCACGCCGAGCGAGACCGACGAGACCCTCTTCGTCACGAGCCCCATGAACACCGCCGCGCGCTCGCTGGTGGCGCAGCACGCCTTCGACACCACGAGGACGATGATGGCGACGGCGCACGGGGACGCGATTCGCGGCGTGTGCCTCGGCGCGCCGGACGCACGGTCGTCGGTCGGCAGCCCGATCGGTGAAGCGAGGGGCTGAAGCGGCCCTGGGCGCGCTCCGTAACGCCGCGTCAGCCGCGCTCAGCGCTTGGCTTGCTCGCACCTGAGGGCCCTGGCACCCTGGAACGACCAGGCCGCGAACGCCGACGAGTTCGCCAGATCGCGCGTCCTCGGCCTCACGTGCGGGTGCCACGCCCGCTCCAAAAGCAGACGCCGCGCTGGAGCTCCCAGCCGCCCAGGAGGACCTCGATGAAGGGCCTGAAGCACATGACTGTCTCCCGCTCCACCCTCCGCGCGCTCGCGGCGCTCACCTGCGTGCTCGCCCTGGGCTGCGGCGTCGAAGATCCGCCGGAGGACACCGGCGGCAACGACACCGGCGCCGCGGTCGAGGACGGCACGGGGGGCGGCGTCGACGGCACGGCGTCGGACGTGACCACCGGCTCGGACGTCGCGGCGGGCACGGACACCGGTGGCGGCAGCGGCAGTGACGGCGCTGCCGCGTCAGACACGGGCGGCGGCGGCAGCGACAGCGCCGCAGGCTCGGACGCAGCGACGACGGACAGCGCGACGGCCGGTGACAGCGCTGCGGCGGGCGACACGGCCGTGGCGGCGGACACCACGCCAGCCAAGAAGCTGCCCTTGCCGGACTGCGCCAAGTCCTGCGACGAGTGCGTGAAGTGCCCCGCGACGCCGATGTGCGTGAACGGCAAGGAATTCCAGACCGACTGCGACGCCATCTGCGAGCTCAAGGCCTACGACTGGCCAGCGGGCATCGCCCTGGCCCAGGGCAAGTGCCCGGACTGCAAGACCTGCAAGACCAACGCCCCGGCCGACGCGCCGGACGCCTACTGCGCCAAGACCAAGGGCGGCGTCTACGTGCCGGTCAAGCAGGAGTGCGAGCTCGACTGCCTGAAGCTGGCGACGCCGGTCGAGTGCAAGAACGGCAAGTGCGACGGCTCCGGTGCCGCGTGCACGTACAAATGGCAGTGCAGCCCGAAGTCCGAGGTGATCAAGGGCAGCTGCGGCAAGTTCAACCTCTGCGCCCAACCCAAGGACAAGGGCGGCGCCGAGTGCCCGGTGAACGCCTACCAGCCCGTGTGCTCGAAGAAAGACGGCACCACGTACGCCACCACCTGCGCGATGCAGGCGTGCGACCTCTCGGGCTGCTTTCCG
>JAUIAC010000030.1 GCA_030425545.1 bacterium
CGTCGGGTCAGCGATGGTAGGGGAAGCCCTTCCAACGCGTGAGCGCCCGGTAGAGCTGCTCGAGGAGCACCACCTCGGCGAGCTCGTGGGGCAACGTCATCGCGGAGAGCGAGAGGCGATAGCGCGACGCCTTCAACACCTCTGGTGTGTGACCGTCTGGGCCGCCGATGGCGAAGACCAGGTCGCGTACGCCGCTGTCCATCAGCCCCACCAGCCAGAGCAAGAGGGCGTCGGAGTCCATGGTGCGGCCGGTCGGGTCGAGCGCGACGAGCACCGCGCCGCGTGGCAGGGCGTTGAGCAGCGCGGCGGCCTCGTCGGACTGCGCGCGCCGGTTGACGCCCCCCTTCCGACGACGGGCCTCGCGGATCGTCATGCGCTCGATGTCGACGATGCGGGCGATGCGCTTGGTGTAGTCGTCGACATAGGTCGCCGCGCCGGCGTGCTGCAGGCGACCAGGCGCGGCGACGCGGAGCTTCATGCGTCGGGCGTCTCTGCGGGGGTCGCTGCTGGGGCGTCCGGGTCGGAGCTGTCGGCCTCGTCGCTCGGATCGGCCGCGGCCACACCCTCGGCTTCGTCGCTTGCAGCGGCCGCGGCGGCAACCTCCGCCGCGTCGGCGCCCTGCCCTGCGTCTCCGTCGAGCTCGCCGTCGGTCTCGTCGCCCCACTCGGGCAGGTCATAGTCGGTCGCAGTGGCCCACTCGGTCGCGGGATCTGAGAAGTCGGTGACCCACGCCGGCTCCTCCAGCGGGACGCGCGGCACGTCTCCGTAGAGCCGGTCGAGCTCGTAGTAGTCACGCACGGGACGATGGAAGACGTGAACGACGACGTCGCTGAAGTCGAGGAGGACCCAGCGCGCGTTGCTGCGCCCTTCGCGGCCCATGGGCTTCTCGGAGTAGCGCTCCTTCATAACCTGCTCGACGCTGTCGGCGATCGCCAAGGTCTGTCGGTCGCTGCCCGCCGACGCGATGACCATGCAGTCGGTGTAGTCGAGCACGTCCCCCACGGCATAGGCGCTGACCTCGAAGCCCTTCTTGTCCCAGATGGCTTCGGCGATGGCTTGCACCATGCTCACGTTGGGTTCACCCATTGGTGCTCTCCGTCGTCCGCTCAGGTGCGGACGTGGCCGTCTCCGATGACGACGTACTTCTGTGTGGTCAAGGACTCGAGGCCCATGGGGCCGTAGGCGTGCAGCTTCGTGGTGGAGATGCCGATCTCAGCCCCCAGTCCGAGGCAGCCGCCGTCGTTGAATCGTGTGGACGCGTTGACGAGCACGCATGACGCGTCGACCGCCGCGACAAAGCGCCGCGCCAGCCCGATGTCGCGGGTCAGGATCGCTTCGGAGTGACCGCTGCCGTGGGCGGCGATATGGGCGATGGCCCCGTCGACCCCGTCGACCACCTCGAGCAGGCAGACCAGCTCGAGAAACTCCCGGCCCCGGTCGTCCGCGCTCGCTGGCGTCGTGGTCGGACACAGCCGCTGCGTGGTCTCGCACCCGCGGACCTCGACGCCAGCCCCCTGGAGCGCTGACACCAGCTGCGGCACGGCGCGCTCCGCCACCGCGCGGTCCACCAGGAGCGCCTCCATGGCGTTGCACACGCCGGGACGCTGCACCTTGGCGTTGAGCGCGATGGCCTCGGCCGTGCTCAGGTCGGCGCTGGCCTCGACGAAGACGTGACAGACGCCTTCGTAGTGCTGGATGACCGGCACCTGCGCCCACCGGTTGACCGCGTCGATGAGCCGCTTGCCGCCGCGCGGGATGATCACGTCGAGCCCACCCGCCTGGGAGACCAGCGCCTCAATCCCTGCGTGCCCGGCCACGGCGGGCGCCTGTGCCGCGTCTCGGGGGAGGCCGACCTCTGCCAGCGCGTCTTGCAGGAGCGCCAGCAGGGCCGCGTTGCTCGCTGCCGCGTCGGATCCGCCGCGCAGCACCACCGCGTTGCCGGCTTTGACGCACAGGCAGCCCGCGTCAACCGTGACGTTGGGTCGGGACTCATAGACGATGCCGATGACGCCGAGGGGCACCCGCACCTGCTGAACCTCGAGGCCGTTCGGCCGCTGGGAGCCCCGGGTGATCATGCCGACCGGGTCAGGCAAGGCGGCGATCTCGCGGACGGCAGACGCCAGCGCGGTCAAGCGGCTCTCCGACAGCCTCAGGCGGTCGACAAACGCGTCTGGGCGACCCGCTGCGACAGCGCGCGCGACGTCCTCCGCGTTGGCCCGCAACAGCGCTGGTACCTGAGCGTCCACGGACGCGGCGACAGCGAGCAGAAAGGCGTTCTTTTGTGCTGTGGTGGCCGTCGCTAGGCTTCGCGCGGCGCTCTTGGAGCGCTGAAGCAGGGCGTGCGTGTCTGAGACGAGGCGAGGATCGAGGGTCAACACGGACTCGGGGCTGCAGGTGGACGCGACGGGGTCAGGCGGTCGCGGCGCTCGGCGGTGGCGTCATCATCAGCCAGGTTGCGCCGCCGTGCGCGCGGGGATCGTAGGCAGGGCCGGATCCCCCGTCAACGTCGAGACGGTCGATCAGGGTGGCGGACACCGCGGCTGGGGCATCTGGCCAGCGACGGGCCGCGGCGCAGGCGGTCGACGCCCCCGGCCCGGTTCACGCGGCTGTGTCGCCGCGCAGGCCGTCTTGTCGCGCACGGGCCCGGTGGGTAGCGTCCCGGCGAGCGAGCGACGCGCCGGAGGGGCCACAGCCATGATCACCTGCAAGACCCCAGACCAGATCGCGAAGATGCGCGCCGCCGGAGCCATCGTTGGCGACACGCTGCGCATGATTCGGGAGCTTGCGGTGCCTGGCGTGCGCCTGCGGACGCTCAACAAGGCCGCTGAGAAGTACATCCGCTCGCGCGGCGCCATCCCGACGTTCAAGGGCTACCACGGCTTCCCGGCGGCGCTGTGTCTGAGCGTCAACGAGCAGGTCGTCCACGGGGTGCCCTCGTGGCGCAAGCTCCGCGACGGCGACATCCTCTCGGTCGACTGCGGCGCCACCCTGGACGGCTTCGTCGGGGACTCGGCCATCACCATCGCGGTGGGCCGCGTCGCGCCGGAGGTCCAGGCGTTGCTCGACACGACGCGGCAGGGACTGGTGGCGGGGCTCGCCGCGGCGCAACCCGGGGCCACGATCGGCGACGTGGGAGCGGCGATCGCACAGGTCGCCACCGCGCAAGGGCTCGGGGTCGTGCGGGAGTACTGTGGTCACGGCATCGGGACGCAGATGCACGAGGACCCACAGGTCCCGAGCTACGGCGAGCCGGGGACAGGCCCGACCATCGCCGCGGGCTGGTGTCTCGCGTTGGAGCCGATCTTCACGCTGGGCAGCCCCAAGGTGGTGACCACGTCGGACGGCTGGACGGCGGTGACACGAGACGGTCTGCCGGCAGCGCACTTCGAGCTGGTGATCGCGGCAGACGACGAGGGTGGACAGCTGCTGACGCTGACGTCCGACGGCGAGTGGCCGTAGCGCGCTGTGCTGCCCTGCCCGGCTCGCGACGGCGCCGGACGCCAACACCAGCCGGTGACGGCCTTCGCGCCGCGACCCTGCGGGACAGGCCACATTGAGAGACCTGTGACGAAAAACGCGCCGACGCGCGTCGGACTTCTTGCGGGACGGGGTCCCCAGGGAGGCCTGCGATGCGGCTGCAGACTTGGATTCGGCGCGTGTGGGGCGGTCGCTGCTGTGGGTGCGGCGCCGCGCTCCGCGTGGGAGCGCCGTCCGCGCGGTGCCTGACCTGCGAGTCACTGCTCGAACCCTGCGGGGTCTGGCTGGCGGCGCCCTGGGGCGCGCCGACGACGGCGGGCCCACCGTGCGGTGTCGCCGAGACGCCGAGCGGGGCCGGGGGCGAGCTGCACGAGCCTTTCGCGGTGCTGACCGCGTGGCGCTACGGCGGCCCCGTAGCGGACGCGATCACCGCCGCCAAGTTTCGCGGCGCGCCCTTCGACGTGGACGCGTGGGCCGACAGCCTCGCCACGGGGCTGAGGCTCCGCCAGCGGCCAGGCGATGCCCTGGTCCCGATCCCGCCCGATCCCCGGCGACTCCGAACGCGGGGCCGCCACCTCCCCGACGAGCTGGCCCAGTGGCTCGCGCGGCGTGCAGGCCTGGCCGTGGGCCGTGATCTGCTGCGGCGTGTCGACCGGAGCGCGCCACGTGCGCTGGGTCGCGTAGCGCCGCCGGTGTTCACGGCAGGCTCGCCGCGAGCTGTGCGGAGGCCTCCGGTCGGGGGCCGGGTCTGGCTGGTCGACGACGTGGTGACGACGGGCACGACCCTGCGGGTGGCCAGCGCCAGTCTGGGAGAGAGTGGGTTGCACGTACAAGGGGCGGTCTGCCTGGCTGACGCGCGTCTGGGCTGAGCGGGAAGGGGCCCTTGCGGTCGGCCCGCAACATCGACGCGGCGCGTCAGCTACGAGCCGAACACCACGCCCGCCACCCGCCAACCCCACACCCCACCGCCCACCACCAGCACGGCGGCGAGGGCCAGCGCGGCGTGGAGCGCGTCGCTGACGCGGGGCCCGGTCACACGGGCGGCGATCGCCGCGCCTGCCCCCAGACCCAACAGCACGCCAAACACCGCCGGATCGCTCGCCCAGCCGGGCCCGTACCAGGCAGGGGCGAGGGCCGCGGTCGCGGTCAACAGCCCCGCGCCGCACACCGTGGCCCAGGGGCTCAGATCCACATCGGTCGTGTCGGCGGCCGCGGACGAGCGCCAGCGCGCCCAGAGCACCAAGGCCACAACGCGCGCGGCCACGACAGCGCCCCCGAGGCCGGAGAGCGCGGCGGCCGACTGGGTGGGCGCAGGCAGCCCCTGGGTGTCGCCCAAGACCACCGACGCTGTGCCCGCTCCGACAGCGGCCGTGACCGCCAACAGCTGCGCGACGGCGGACGCGCCCAGCGCCGCGACAAGAAACGCCAGGGCAGGCCGCCAGCTCGTGGGCCGCGCCCAGACCGCCAGGGCGTACGTGAGGCACAGCCAGGGTCCGAGCTGCCAGACCAGGTCGGCCCATGCGGGCCAGGTCGACGCGGCGAAGCTGAGCCCCTCACGGGCGCCCCACTGGCCGACGCCGCCGGGCAGCGCCACGGCCAGATCTGCGTGCGCCGGCGCGACCACGCCGGCCGGGAAGGGCAGGATCGCCACCACGAAACCCAGCCAGGCTGGACGACGCAACGCCGCTGCGAGCGCGACGATCGCGAAGACACCCGCCGTCACCGCGAGCGCCGCGGGGACCGGGGCCAGCGCAGCCCGCCCTGGGGGAGCGAGGAGCGCGGCGACCACCAAGAGCAGCGCGAGCGTAGCCAGGGCTCGCTCGGCGCTGCGCGAGAGCCCAGCGTGAAGGCAGAGCGCCGCGGCCACCACGAGCGGCACGGCCGCCGGGTCCAGGTGGACCTGCCGCGCGCCGGCGGCGATGGCACAGGCACCACCCGCGACGAGCCATGTCGCCCGCCCAGGGCGCGCCACGACCGCCGCGCCTGCGAGGGCGGCGAGCCAGGTGAGGAGGCTGAGGACGCTCATGCCTCCTCCTGCCAGAGCGCGATGGCACGCGCGATCGACGCCGAGGCGACGCGAGGGCTGTGCACGCCGAGGTGCGCGCCACCAGCGCTGACGCGCACCTCAGCGATCGGCGACGTGAGGAAGATGGCGAAGGCGAGCAGCAGCAGCACGCCGGCGCCGGCCCAGAACCACCGGGCGTGGTCCTGTCCGACCACGACGCGAGCGGCGCGCGCCGCCTCGAGACGCATGGTCGGCGCACCCACCACGACGCCCGCCGCGGCGGCGACCGAGACCTTGCCTGACGCGCTGGCGACCACGAGCGGGCCGGCACGCCGCCCGTCGACAAGACTGACCTGGGCCCCCAGGCTCGGGACGGTGACGCTCTTGCCGGCAGGCAGCTCGAACGCGTACCAGGTCGCCTTCGCGTCCTGGTTCTGGTCGGAAGCCGCGGCGTCCGTCGCCCCGGGACCGCCGCGCCGCCAACGCAGCCGGCCGCGGTCCACCGTGTGCAGGGGACGGTGCGCCAGCAACGTGACCGTCTGGGCGCCGATCGTCGCTGGACGGCCCGGGGCGACGACCACCTGCCCCTGAACGTCGGCCAGGCCAGGGGTCGCGCCGGCGAGCGTGCACTCGAGCGTGCCTTGTTGTTGGCTGCAGCGTCCGCTTACGGAGGCGGTTGCGACACGGCGCCCCGCGTCGACGGCTAAGGCTGTGACGCTGCCCGCCGCGTCGGTCTGCAAGATTGTGGGCGCGACGCCATGGCCATGGACCAGCCATCCCGTGAGGACCAGGACGGCTGCGATCGCCAGGAGCGCGCGAAACGCGACGACAGGTCCAAAGCGCAGGGCGCGACCGCCGCTCGAGCGACGCCAGGTCGCGCCGCCGACGACCTTGCCCAGTCGCGCCTCCAGCGAGCTCAGGCGCTCCGTTGCAGGGGACTCAGCGGGGCGATGGAGCAGGCGCGCGGCGGCGACCACGAGGGTCGACGCGGCGAGCAGCCACGTGGGGAGTGAGCCCGCCAGGTGGTGCAGCCCGAGGCCGGCCATGGCCAGCAGGTCGGCGCGCGAGCCACCGTCGGGGTGTCCGAGCGGTGCCCACGCTTGCGGCACTTGAGTGCCGGCCCAAAGCAGGGCGAGCCAGAGGATGAAGAGCGTGGCGGGCGCGACCGGTCCAGTGACCAGGGCGTCGCTGAGTTGGCGAGCGGGGCCAGGCTCGTTCGACTGCACGGCGCCACCCTTGCCCGTCACGCGTCGACGAACTGCACGTTCACGCGCGTGTCGCGCTGCTGCGCGGCCGCGTGCATCAGGTTGCGGATCGCGCGCGCGGTCCGCCCTTGCTTGCCGATGACCTTGCCCACGTCGTCAGGCCGCACCGTCAGGCGCAGGTGCAGCGTACCCTCGTCGTCTGTCTCAGACTCGACGGCCACGTCCTCGGGGAAGTCCACGAGAATGGTCGCCACGTACTGGAGCAGCTCGTCCATGGGCGGTCCCCGGAGGCTGTGCCGCGCCGATGACGCCGGAGCATCGTCGCGCGGACAGGTGATGCGTCGGGCGCCAACCGGGCAACAGCGGTTGCCCTGAAGTCGACGCTCGACGCTTTGGTGCGACGACGCAGACAGTGCGTACGTGTCGCGCGCTGCCGGATGACTCGACCCGGAAGCGTGACCAGGCCTTCGCCCGGTCTTCGGATCGCGGCAGCGCCGCGATCCCTTGCCTAGCTCTCGACGGTCTCGACGGCTGCGACGCCCTTGCGACGCACGCCGCGGACCAGCGAGGCCACGGTCTCCGAGGGCAGCGCGCCCTGACCGGTCCAGTGCTCGTAGCGATCCATCTTGAGGTTGACCTCGGCCGGATCGACGTTCGGGTTGTAGGTGCCGATCGTCTCGATGAAGCGGCCGTCGCGACGCGACTCGGAGTCGGCGGCGACGATGCGGTAGAAGGGGCGACGCTTGGCGCCGTAGCGGGCGAGACGGATGCGAACGGCCATGTCGTTCTCCAGAAGACGCCGAGTTGGCGCGGGAAGATTGTCGCGCTGACCAGGGGCCAGTCGCTACGCAGCCCAGGGGGGCGCGCAATACGAAGCTCACTGCCTGCGGAGTGCCAGCAGTGATGTCGCCGCGGGAGCGTTGTCCCCGCCGGCGGCCGGAGCCAGAGATACCACCGAAACCAGAGGGTTCTGGCCAGCGTTGGGGGCACGAGTGCGCTCTCGGGCTGCCGCTCGACGACCCTGAGGTCGAGGAGCCCACCCGAAGCCAAAGGCAGCGCGCCATGGACCTGAGCGGGCGAGGCAAATACGCGACGACGTGTGTGGTGTCAAGGTCGAAGTGGCCCCGACGACCCCGGACAGGCTTGCACCGAAGCAAGGTCGGCGGCGGCCGTAAACAGCGTCAATCGACGGAGAAAGAAGCCCGATTCGTTGACCCCGTGGCTGCTTGTTCGCTACCGTTTCGCGATCCATCGCGCCGCCAGCGGGGGCTCGGCCGGTGGTCTGGGGCAGGATCAACTTGAAGTCGCGGGCTTTCAGCCTGCGGTGTCCGGCCGCGGATCCCGGGAGCCAACGTGAAGCGAAGCCAAGCTCAATCAACCGGGGCACCTCAGCGGGGGCGCCTGCACGACGAGGCGAGCGTCGCGTCAGGGCCGCGTCCCACGCCGGCACATCGCGAAGGGCTCGAGCGAGCCCCGTGCGCCGACCAGACGCGACGCGGTGTCACATCTGCCCCCTCGACGACGACCACAGGGAGCGAGCTCTCCCCAGACAGGACGTTCATGCACGCGCACAGCCCCGACAGCCGCCCAGGCCCGTTGGCCCCTCAGGACCGCACCGACCTCCTCTCGCTGACTGTTGGCTGGGCGCGCTGGAGCATCCCCGCGCTCGCGGCGCTGCTGACCCTGACGGCCTGCGGGACCGACAAGCCCGACGACGGCGAGGACGGCGTGGTCATCAGCACCGACGCGACCAGCGGCGACGACGGCGCGATCGCAGACGCAGGTGCGGACATCTCGACGGTCATCCCAGACGGGGCCGTGTGCGCCCCTGGCACCGTGTCGGGCTGCGCCAGCGAGACGGAGCTGAAGAAGTGCGCCGCGGACGGCAGCGGGTGGATCGCGGACCCCTGCTACGGCAGCGACGGCTCGCCCACGCAGTGCAAGCTGCCGGGTGTGTGCGGCGCCTGTGCGCCGGGCAGCAAGCAGTGCAGCGAGTCGGACAGCACGCAGGTGATGGCCTGCAGCGCCGCGGGCGAGTGGGAGCCGGCGGAGACCTGTGACGGCACGCAGGGCAAGCAGTGCTTCAACGGCCTCTGCGCCAAGGCCTGTGAGATCAACGTCAAGGCCAACAGCTACATCGGCTGCTACTTCTGGGCGACCGATCTGGACAATGCCTTCGTCCCCGGCGGCAAGCGGGGCTACTACGACGCGGCCGGCGCGCAGTACTCCGTGGTGGTCAGCAACCCCTCGGACAAGCTGGCCGCCAACATCAAGATCGAGACCAACAAGGGCGAGGAGAAGTACGACTCCAAGGGCGAGGACCTCGACCTGAGCCCGCTGAAGCCGGGCGAGCTGCGGGTCTACAACCTCAAGCCGCGCAACATCAACGGCACGGTGCAGGCCAAGCTCGCCTACAAGATCTCGTCGTCGGTGCCGATCACGGCGTACCAGTTCAACCCGCTGGAGAACGTCAACGTGTTCTCCAACGACGCGTCCCTGCTGCTGCCGGACGAGCTGCTCGGCAAGTACTACATGGTCATGAGCCGCGAGCAGTCGTTCTCGGTGCTGCGCGGCTTCGTCACCATCGTCGCGACCTTGGGTGGCAAGACCGTGGTGAATGTGAACTTCTCCAAGACCACGGGGAAGACCCTCGCGAGCTCCAACGGCGACATCAAGGTGTTCAAGGGCGGCGAGGGCGGCGAGTTCATCCTCGAGCAGTGGGACACGTTGAACATCGAGACGGACCTGGTCGGCTCGGACCTGACGGGCACGATCGTGACCGCCAACAAGCGGGTCGCCGTCTACGCCGGCTCGGAGGCCGCCAACGCGCCCAACACCAACCGCTGCGACGTCGACCTGTGCACCGCGAAGGAGCTCGCCAACGGCACCAAGTGTGGCGTGTGCGCCTACGACGGCAAGACGCAGTGCTACAAGAACGAGCAGTGCAGCCAGTTCATCACCTGCTGCGCCGACCACCTCGAGATGCAGATGTTCCCCATCAAGACCTGGGGCTCGCACTACGTCGCCGTGAAGCTCTTTCCCCGCGGCAACGAGAGTGACTACTGGCGCATCATGGCGGCGGAGGACGGCACCAAGATCACGACCATCCCGCCGATCACCGACCAGAAGGGCAAGAACGTCTACGTGCCGGTGCTCAACAAGGGTGAGTGGTACGAGATCGAGACCCGTAAGAACTTCGAGATCGTGGCCAAGAAGGGCGACGGCAAGCCGGCGCCGATCATGGTGGGCCACTTCATGGCGAGCCAGGACGCGCCCGATCCGAACACCGTGGGACCTCAGGCGGGCGACGCGGGCACGGGCGATCCGGCGTTCCTCCTGGCCATCCCGGTGGAGCAGTGGCGCGAGGAGTTCGTCTTCCTGACGCCCAACAAGTACGCCATGAACTACATCTCCGTGGCGGCGCCGATCGACGCCGAGGTGCAGTTCGACGGCAAGGTGTTGTCGCCCGACTACTTCGAAAAAGTGTCGAAAAACTACAAGATGACGCGCATCTTCGTTGGCGAAGGTGTGCACAAGGTCAAGTCGGACAAGCCCGTCGCGGTCGATGTCTACGGCTTTGACCAGTACGTGTCGTACGGTTATCCGGCCGGTCTGGATCTCAAGGATCTCAAGCTGGTGAAAGAGCCGGGTGGCTAGTTTCTGGGGTTTGTCAGGCAGCCTGGAGCGCGGCGCAGCCGTGTCAGGCGTCACGACAGACGGGGGAGAGAGAGATGAAGCGCAGCTTTTGGTCTCGACATGGAGCCGCCTTTGCGCGGGTCGTCGCACTCGCGAGCGTGGTGGCGCTCTCGTCCGCTTGTTCCGGCGGGGAGGACGCTGGGCCCACCGCTGAGCCGGACGCCGCCGTAGGCGTCGACGGCGCGGTGAGCGCCGACTCAGGCGAGACCGGCGACGACGCAGGCGGATCAGGCGGCGACACGGCCCAGACTCCGGACGCGGACGTCGCTCCGGCGAAGCTGGCGCTCAAGACGGTGACGCCTGGGCAGGGCAAGGCCACCGGCAACGAGCCTGTGATCCTGGGCGGCGCTGGGTTCGCGCCCAACGCGCAGGTGCTCTTCGACGGCACGCCGCTCGACGACCAGGCCGTGTTCGTCGTCGACGAGACCGAGATCCAGGTCCAGACCCCGCCCCACACGCCCGGCCTGTCGGACATCACGGTGGTCAACCCCAGCGCGGACCCGTCGAAGCCCTCACCGTCGAGCACGCTCGCGGACGCCTTCCTCTTCTACAACGACGTCATCATCTCCAAGGTCTCGCCGGCCGAGGGCACGGTGACAGGCGGCACCCCGGTCACCATCAGCGGCAGCGGCTTCTCGGGTGACACCAAGGTGCTCATCGGCGGCAAGCCCGCCATCGGCGTGCAGGTGGTGGACGACTCCGAGGTGCTCGCGCTGACGCCGCCCGGCGTGTTCGGCTTCCAGCCGGTCCACATCGTCAACGAGCGCGGCATCGGGACGCTGAAGAAGGGCTTCTTCTACTTCTCGCAGCCCAAGGTGGCGACGGTGGCTCCCGCCGCGGGTCCGACCGCGGGCGGCACGGAGATCCTGCTCACGGGCAGCGGCTTCACCGCCAAGGCCCAGGTCTGGCTGGGCAGCAACCAGGCCTCCGTGCTTGAGGTCCAGGGCACGTCGAAGATCCGCATCAGCGCGCCCCCCGGTGCGCCAGGCGCCGTGGCGGTGAAGGTCAAGACCAAGTACGGCGCCACGGAGCTCCCCAACGGCTTCGTCTACACCGACGACAAGGGCACCGCGGCGACCAAGATCCTCGCCATCGCGCCGCCGAAGGGCCCGCTCGCCGGTGGCAAGGCGGTCACCATCGTCGCCAACGGCCTCGCCAGCAAGGACGACACCACGGTCCTCTTCGCCGGCAAGCTGGCCAAGATCACGAGCGTCTCTCCGGGCGCGCACACGGTCGTCGTCAAGACACCCAAGGGCGCCAAGGAGGGGCCAGCCGACGTCACGCTCATCACCTCGAAGGGCACGCACGTCAGCAAGGGCGGCTACGTCTACGACCAGAGCGTGGAGATCGACAGCATCACGCCTGCGTTCGGCCCGCCGAGCGGCAACACCAAGATCACCATCAAGGGCACCGGCTTCTCGAAGGGCAAGCCGCTCGTGCGCATCGGCGCGCTGCCCGCCGCGACCGTGGTGGTCGTGAGCGACAGCGAGCTCCAGGCCGTGACCCCGCCGGGTAGCTCGGGCTACGTCAACGTCATGGTCCAGGTCGACAACGACCAGGCGGTGCTGCCCAACGGCTTCGCCTACTCCGGCCAGAAGCTGGCGCTCTACGTGGTCTTTCCCGACAACGGCGCGCAGGCCGGCGGCACCCTCGTGCACGTCTACGGCTCGGGCTTCGACAAGTCGATGCAGGTGCTCTTCGGCGACAAGCCGGCGACGCATCTGACCTTCGTCGACCCGACCCACGTCACCGTGAAGACGCCGCCCGGCAAGGTCGGCGCGGTGGGCGTGAAGGCGGTCGTGGGCAAGGAGGCCCGCCTGCTGAAGAACGGCTACACGTACTTCAACCCCATGAGCAAGTACGGCGGCACCTGGGGCGCGGCGGTCGACGGCACCGTGAACGTGACGGTGCTCGACAGCGGCAGCGGTCAGCCTGTGCCGGACGCGTTCACCATGCTGTGGACCGACCCCACCACGCCGCACCAGGGCTTCACCGACAAGAACGGCCAGATCACCTTCAGCGGCAAGGACGTGCTCGGCACGCAGATGATCTCGGCGAGCAAGGAGGCCTACGAGTCGGCGTCGGTGGTCAAGTTCAACGCCACCAACGTCACCGTGTACATCGCGCCGATCCCGCCGCCCTCGCCGGGCTCGCCGCCCCCGGGTCAGCCCGCGCCGCTGGTCAGCGGCAAGGTCATCGGCCTCGACAAGTACGTCATCGTGCCCGCAGGCAAGTGCTACCAGTACGCCGGCAAGCCCACGACCCCCGCGCCGACGTGCAACTCGTGCAGCGTCGACAGCCAGTGCACGGCCACGGGTGGCCAGGACTTCGCCTGCCTCGACATCGGCAACGGCAACGGCAAGCGCTGCGTGCAGGACTGCAGCAAAGGCCAGAAGTGCCCCACCGCGTTTGTGTGTCAGCCGCAAAAGGACAGCGGCGGCGCCCGCTGCGTGCCCCAGGCCGGTGAGCTGGCGGCGGTCTGCTACCACAGCAAGGCGACCATCTTCAGCCGGGAGAACTATCCGCCGGTGGGCAACGGCTTCGAGGCCACCCCTGCCAACGGCTACAGCTACGGCATCAACACCGCCTACGGCGAGATGGCCATCGTCTGCTTCGGCGGCTACAAGACCGTCGGCGCCATGCTCGACGCCGACAACCCGACCTCGATGCAGCAGTTCACCGCCACGACCATGGGCGTGAAGCGGCACCTCTTCGTCGGCCTCGGCGACAACCCCAAAGACGTCAACATCAAGCTCGACATCCCGCTCAGCCGCAAGGCGTCGGTGCGCTTCGACGAGCCGCCTACCTGGGACTTCACCGGCGGCGGCTACATCGTGAGCGCGGCCTTCGCCTACCTGGTGCTTGGCTCCGACGGCGTGATTCGCATGCCCATGACCGACCAGAAGTTCCTCGCCCCCTTCCAGAGCACCAACCCGGACAAGCTGGAGATCGAGCAGCTGCCGGCGGCGTTCACGGGCGACATCTTCGACGCCAGCATGAGCTTCCTGGGCATCGTCGTGCAGATGACGGGTGGCCAGCAGATGCCCATGAGCGCGTCGGTGCTCAACGACATCAAGTCCATGACCAACGACACCATGGTGCGTCGCCTGGGCAGCGGGGACTTCGAGGGCATCGCCACCGGTGTGCAGAACACCATCTACGACATGTGGGGCACGTCTTCGACCAACATCTACGCGGTCGGCACCAAGGGCGCGCTGATGAACTGGAGCGGCCAGGGCTGGACCCAGCAGGCCAACTTCACCCAGGACGACCTGCGCGGCATCCACGGCGTGTCGGCGAGCCAGGTCTGGGCGGTCGGCTACAAGGGCGCCGCGGCGGCCTTCGACGGCACCAGCTGGAAGCCCCTGGACAAGGTCTCGGGCAGCCCCAACCTCAACAGCGTCTTCGCGACGCCGGGTCAGAACCAGGGAGACGTCGACGTGTGGGCGGCCGGGACCAGCGGCGTCTACCGCTTGGAGACCGTGGGCAGCAAGACCGGCTTCAAGAAGTACTACCCCTCGCCCTACCTCAACGCGTGGTCGATTCACGGCGCGGACAAGGACAACATCTGGGCGGTGGGTTACGCCGGCAAGATCGTCCACTGGAACGGCAAGGTCTGGCAGAACCAGGTCTCCGGCACGGCCATCGCCCTGCGGGACGTCTACGCCCTCAGCCCGAAGTCGGTGTTCGCGGTCGGCGAGGCGGGCCAGATCCTCTACTACAACGGCGTCAAGTGGACGGCGCACAAGAGCCCGGTGAAGACCACGCTCTACAGCGTGTGGGCCAACAGCGAGACCGACGTGTGGGCGGTGGGCTCGCGCTCGGAGGTGGTCCACTACGACGGCACCAAGTGGAAGCGCGTGGTGGTCAAAGAGGTGCACAAGTCGCTGCACGCGATCTACGCCCAGGGCAACGGCGACTTCTTCGCCATGGGCGAGCAGGAGCTGCTCATCGGGCCGATGATCTACCCGCCGCTCGACGTCAACCCGAAGAAGAACGGCGTGCTCACGGACTACCTGCTGAAGTGGAACGTCGACGAGTCGACGACGCAGCCGCACTTCAACTACCTGACCATCGGCATCCCCGGCATGGGGCCCGACACGCCCGTGTGGAACATCATGACGGCCGGCGATCTGACCCAGACCAAGCTGCCGGACTTCCCCAACATCCAGGGCACACCGGGCATCCCGACCGGGACCACGCTGCGCTTGACCATGGTTCGCGGGTACAAGGAGGGCTTCGACATCGACGCCTACGACCTGACCGACATGAACCAGCTGACGTGGCGCTCGTGGGCCATCAACCAGTTCTTCTTCCAGAAGCAATAGGACCAGACACGTGACGAGCAGACAGGACCGGACCGGCGCGGGCTCCCTCGGGGCGCGCCTGCCGTGGGCCGCCCTCTTCGTAGCTGCGGCGCTCTTGAGCGCGTGCGGCAACGGCGACGAGGACAACGGCAAGGACACCGACAGCGCGGTCGCTGACAGCACCGGCGGCGCGGACGGCGTCGTGGACGGGACCGGTGGCGACGACGGCGGCGCGTCCGACGGGGGCGGCACGACCGTCGACGGCGGCGTGACCGACACGGGCGGCGGCGGCGACTCGGTGCTGACCACCCGCTCGCTGCGCTTCGTCGAGGACATGCAGGGCGTGTGGGGCAGCGGGCCGGACGACATCTGGTGGGTGGGCAGCAAGGGCACCGTGCTGCACTACAACGGCAGCGTGCTCGCCCCACGCAAGTCGGGCACGGAGAAGGACCTCTTCGCCGTCTGGGGGCGTGGGCCGAAGGACGTGTGGTTCGCCGGCGACAGCGTGCTGCTGCACTGGAACGGCCTGAAGATGGTCGACCGGACGCCGGACGATCTCGGCGACGTGGTGCTGCGCGCGGTGCACGCGCCGGCCGACAAGAGCACCGTGCTCATCGGCGGCGACGACGGCGTCATCTTGCGGGTGCTCGAGAGCGGCTCGATCATGAAAGAGAAGTCGAACTCCGCGCTGAAGATCCGGGAGATCCGCGCGATCAACGCCGGCAACGTGTGGGCCATCGGCGACAAGGGCCAGGCGTTGCGGCTCTCCGGCGGCACGTGGTCGTCGGTGCCCCTACCCAAGGCCAACGCCGACCTCCACGGGCTGGCGCTGAGCCCCGGTGGCCGGCTCTACACCGTGGGCGTGGACGGCTACGTCGCCGCGACGGAGGGCAAGCTGTGGGAGGCCTCGCTGACCAACGACCCGAAGAGCCGCGACCTCTTCGGCGTGTGGGCCATCAGCGAGAAAGAGGCCTGGGCGGTGGGGAAGGACGGCGCGCTGATTCACCACCTCGGCACCAAGTGGAACCTCACCGACATCGACGGCACCTACATGAAGACCCGCACGTTCCGGTCGGTGTGGGGCATCGCCGACGGCGACGACACCTTCGCTTTCGCGGTGGGCGACGGCGGAGCTGGCATCCGCTTCTCCGGGGCGACGGACAAGTGGTTGGACTTTCGCGCTGAGACCACCGCCCACCTCAACGCGGTGACCCCGCTGCCCGACGGGCGCATGGTCATCGCGGGGGACGGCGGGCTCCTGCTCGAGGCCAAGGACGACACGAGCCGCTTTGTCGACCTGGGCGTGGCGGTCACCGGGACCAACCTGCGCGGCGTCGCCCCCGACGGAGCCAAGGGCTTCTGGGCTGTGGGCGAGAGCGGCGTCACCGTGCACGTCGACGCGGCGGGCACCCCGACCGTGCATGTCACCCAGGGCGGGCAGCGTCTGAGCGGGGTCGCGCTCGTGGGCAAGGACGTGGTCGCGGTCGGCAACGGCGGCACGGCGCTGCGCTGGGACGGCAAGGTCTGGCAGAGCGAGACCACCGGCGTGCAGTTCAACCTGAGCGCCATCGCGGCGCACGGCGACACGGCCTGGGCTGTGGGCGAGTTTGGCACCGTGGTGAAGCGCGACAAGGACGGCAAGTGGACCAAGGAAGCCTCTGGCGAGTCGTTCAACCTCCACCGTGTCGTGGCGTGGGCGGACGGCGCAGTCGCCGTGGGCGACAACGGCCTGGTGCTCGCGCGTGAAGGCGGCAAGTGGACCAAGGTCTTCGAGAGCCCGGGCCTCTTCCTCTACGGCGTGACGCGGCGGGGCGACGGCACCGTCGTCGCGGTGGGCTGGAAGGGCACGCTCGTGGTGGGCTCCGGCAAGGACTGGAAGGCCGTGGACTCGGGGCTGCCCAACGTCCTGTTGGACGTGGGCGCGGTCGGCAAGTCGGCCGTGGTCGTCGGCCACAAGGGCGGCATCTACCAGGTCGCTGAGGCCCTGTAGGGGTGGGGGAACGCATGACGAACCTACGGGCATCGCTCACCGCGCTCACGCTGGCCTTGGCGCTCGTGGGCTGTGGCGAGGGCAGCGACACCATCGTCGACGGCGAGCCGACGCAAGCCGACGCGGGCGGCAACGTCGCGGACGGTGGCGTCACAGACGCGGGTGAGAGCGACGCCAGCGACGCGCTCGGGGGCATCGCAGACGTGAGCCTGCCGGACGTGAGCGGCCGCGTGCAGCAGCAGGGCCAGTTCCAGGAGATCGCGGTCCCCGGCGACCAGAATCAGGTCTACTACGGCTGCTGGACGCAGGGCAGCACACGGGCCTACCTGAGCGGCACCGGCGGCGCGATCCTCGGCTGGGACGGCCTGAAATGGCACGAGCTGACCAGCGGCGTGTTCACCACGCTGAACGGCGTCGCAGCCGGAAAGGGCGGCGTGCGCGCTCACGCCGTGGGCCTGGCGGGGACGGTGGTGTCGGGCGTCGCGTCGAGCGCGACCGATGTGGCGAAGGTGTGGGGGCCCCCTGGTGGCTGTCAGTCCGCCGCGGAGTGCGACGACAAAGACGGCTGCACCAACGACTACTGCGAGAGCGGCGTCTGCCAGCACACACCCTCGGGCGCGGCGGGCTGCTGTGGGTCGGTGGCCTTCTCCGACAGCTTCAACAACCTCGCCAACTGGACCGTGACGGACCTCTACGAGAAGGTCGCGGACAAGGGCGGCATCCTCTGGTCGGCGGCCGCCGTACACGGCAAAGACGGCAAGGCGCGCTTCACCAGCGGGCCCAAGGCGATGTACTTCGGCCGCACCGACGTGCCCTGCAAGAGCGACCCCGCGAAGAAGTGCGCCACCTTCGACAACGGCAAGGTGGTCGGCGCGCGGGCGGTGTCGCCGCTGGTGAAGCTGCCGGTCTCGGAGAAGGTGCTGCTGACCTTTCAGCTGCTCCTCGACGTGGAGAACGGCACCGGCTTCGACACCCTCACGCTGCACGTCAAGCAGGGCTCGAAGAAGACGCTGGTGTGGGACAAGACGCACGTCGGCGGCTCGGGCAGCACCGAGGGCAAGTTCGTCACGCAGACGGTCGACCTGACCAACTGGTCCGGCGTGAGCATCGAGCTCGAGGTGACCTTCGACGCCAAGCAGAAGGACATCAACGACGGCGAGGGCGTCTTCATCGACGACCTGATGGTGCAGACCACCTGCTCAAGCGGCACGAGCGGCGCCAAGGGGCTGACCAAGTCGACCTTCTTCGACGTCTGGGCCGCCAATGACGACCTCGCCTACGCCGTGGGCGTCGGTGGCGCCATCGCCCGCTGGGACGGCACGGCCTGGACGATGCAGACCGGCAGCAAGCCCAAGGACATCCTCGCGCTTGGCGGCGTGGCGGGCGTCTTGCAGTTGGCCGTGGGGCAAGGCGGAATGCTGGGCACGTTGGGCCCGGCAGGCGTCGACCCGATCCCCACCGGCGCAACCACAGACCTCTACGGTGTGGCCGTGACAGCCGACGACCCGACGAAGATCCACGCTGTGGCTGTCGGGAGCGGCGGCAAGGTCCTTGAGTTCGACAAGGGCAAGTGGTCGGTCAAGACCTTCCCGACCTTCGCCCCGGTCAAGGGCGTGGCCGCCGCAGGCGGTGGCAAGTACTACGCCGTGGCCAGCAACCAGATCTACGAGCGCAGCACCACGGGCTCCTGGCTGCCCAAGGCCTCGGCGCCGACCCTGCTCAACGCGGTCGCGGTGACCGGCCCAGGCAAGGCCATGGCGGTCGGGCTCTCGGGGCTGCTCATGGAGCTCTCCGGCGGCGTCTGGACCCCCAAGAGCGGCACCTTCGGCTTCAACGCCGCCCACGCCATCCACGCCAACTCGGCGAGCGACGTGTGGGTCGTGGGCGACAACGGCACCATCGCCCACTTCGAGGGTGGCGCGCAGTGGGAGGGCATCAAGTCGCCCACGTCGAAGCACCTGCGCGCGGTCTGGGCGAGCGCGCCGGACAACGTCTGGGCAGCGGGCCTGAACGGCACCATGGTGCGCTTCAACGAGGGCAAGTGGACGGTCGTGCCGACGCCCTCCGAGGACCTGGACTTCAACGCGCTCTGGGGCAGCGATCCCAACGACATCTACGCCTCGGCCAAGGGCGGCATCCTGCTGCGGTGGGACGGCGTGAAGTGGCGGATCATCGCCGCGCCCGTGACCCAGACCATGCGCGCGGTGTGGGGCACGGGGCCCAAGGACGTGTGGGCCGTCGGCGACAAGGGCGCCATCTATCACAACGCGGGCGGCGGCTGGTCGCCCACGCCGATCGACCCCTTCGAGATCCCCGAGCAGGACCCCTACATCGTCGAGTCGACCCTGTACGCCGTGTGGGGCTCCGGGCCCGACGACGTCTGGGCGGCCGGCGCGCCCGACTCGCACAACAAGGGCGTGCTGGTGCACTGGGACGGCAAGTCGTGGAAATACACGCAGCTGCTCAACGACGAGACCCGCGTGGTCCGCGCGATGTGGGGCTGGGGCAAGGACAACATCTTGCTCGTGGGCACCCAGGGCATGGCGCTGCGCTTCAACGGGAAGGATCTGGCACCCTTGGACACCGGCTCCATCGCGACGTTCAACGACGTGTGCGGCTGGGGCAAGGACGCGCTGCTCGTCGGGAGCATCGGCACGGTGTTGCGGTACATCCCGCCACTGGCGCCAGCGACCGAGGGTGACGCGACGCCCTGACCGTGCGGCTTGGGTACGCGAGACCGACGGGGCGAGATTCCAGGGTGAGAGCGAGGGAGAGCAGCATGAGCAGGCAGGCGATGAATGGGGCCTTGGCGCTCGTGGTCTGCGCGACGCTGCTCGGCGGCTGCGGCACCGAGGCGGTCCGCGGCACGCTGTGGGTCCCGGACGGCAGCGGCAACGACATCACGCCCTTCTTGGGGGACGGCAGCTCGGGGCAGGACGGGGCTGGGCCAGGCGCAGACGCTGGCGGCACCGCAGGCGGCGAGGACGGCGCCACGTCCGCGGGCGACTCCGGCGTGGTCGCCAAGAGCGAGCTGCGATTCGCCATGCCGGACGGCAACAAGGACGACTTCGGCGGGCTCTGCGCCGACACGTGCAAGCTCAACCTGCCGCAGAACAGCGTGCGCAAGATCTACGTACAGTACCTCGTCGACGGCAAGCCGAAGCCCGACGCGCTGGTGCGCTTCGCCAAGATCGACCCGAACAACAAGCTGGTCGAGGTGCTGATCGAGAACATCATCACCGACGAGAACGGCGTCGCGGTCAGCCAACTCAAGGCCGACACGACCCCGGGCACCATCGACATCGCGGCCGTGGTCCCGGACGACGAGGCCGCGGGAGCCAAGGTCTTCCCGATCCACGTCATCTCCAAGGCCAAGGGACCCCTGCAGATCCGGCTGCACTACCTCGGCAGCAACAACCCCATCGAGCTCGCCTACCTCAAGGCGCGGCTGACCAAGCAGGTCGCCGGACAGCCCGCATGCAAGGACATCGACCTCGGCGACGTGCTGCCGAAGGCGCAGTGGGAGAGCCCGGGCAACCTGCAGTGGACCAAGCCCTGGACCATCAGCTACCCGGCCTTCGCCACGTGGGTGCAGAAAGAGGTCCAGGCCGACGGGCAGCCCGTGACCTTCACGGTGCTCGGCATCGCCGCCAAGAGCAGCCTCGGCGCCGTTCGCGCTGCCGGATGCGTCGACACGGGCGCCACGGTCACGTGGAACCCGCAGACCCAGGCCATCGAGGGCAGCGACGTGACCGTGGTAGTCAAGGACCTGCCGCCCCGCCTCAAGGGGACCTACGACATGGTCACCAAGCTGGACCTGCTGTCGATCCTGCCCGACTCGGTGGAGTTCGCGTTCAAGGCCATCTTCGACATCCTCACGGACCCGATCGCCGGCACCCTCTCGCTCGCGTGCAAGCTCGGCGACGGCAAGCTCGACAGCTTCTGTGGGCTGGTGTTCGAGGACGTGAAGAAGCCCGACATCAACAACCTCAAGCAGCCCTTCGGCGCGCTCATCGTGAAGTTCCTCGACGGCATCCTCTACGGCTTCCTGCCCGACAACGTGAAGTCGGGGCTGAGCGCCGGGGCCGATCTGGGCAAGATCCTCACCGACCTGGAGATGGGCGGCATCATCGTCATCGACCAGGAGCCAGACAACACGGGCTTCCTGGGCAAAGCGCACACCAAGGACGAGTGGCAGTCGGTGACCTACAAGTGGTCGCTGGGCCAGGCCTGTAACCCCAAGGACCCCAACTGCGGCAAGAAGACCTTCAGCATCGTGGCCTTCCAGCAGGACGCCATCGTCGGGCACTTCGATCTGTGGCGGAACGCGGTGCTCAGTCAGATCAAGATCGGCGAGCACGGCCTCTCCATCAAGTGGGGCGCGCTGATCAACTACATCGTGCAGAAGCAGCTGCTGCCCGCGATCACCGCGGATCCGAAGGACCCGGCCGCGCCGGTGGTGGACAGCTACGAGAAGCTGGTCAAGAGCCTGCTGGCGGGGAAGAAGTGCCTGATCAAGGACACGTGCTGCGCGGAGTTCGGCAAGCAGCTCGCCAGTCAGCAGTCGCTGGTGAGCGAGAGCTTCTTGGAGGGCACCTGTGAGCTGCTGGTCAAGCTCGGCGCTGGCTTCATCGAGTCGCAGCTGGTGAGCCTGGACACGGACACATCGAAGGGCGGCACCATGACCATCAAGACCGACGCGTGCGCCATCTTCGATGACAACCAGGACATGGTCATCGACACCATGGGCAAGTCCACCGACCAGTGTGACTGGAACATGCAGGTGAAGATCGGCGGCAAGCCTCAGAAGGTGAAGGCGACCTTCTACGCCACGCGCCAGGAGTAGCCCGCCGCGCTGGTCCACCGCCGACGGGCGCCGTGGCCCCACACCTCAGGCAAAATCAGCCGGGTCGACGTCGACGAAGAGCTTGACGCCCGGCGGCAGTGACTTCGTGCCGTGGCCGTGGACCCACTTGAGCTGGCCGTGGAGCGTCGCGCGGTCCTCGTGGCGCAGCAGGACGTGGAACCGGTGCACGTCGCGCAGCTTGGCCACCCCCGCCGCCACCGGGCCACGCGCGTCTGCGCCGTGGTGACGTAGCGAGTCGGAGAGCCACCGCGCCGCGCTGTTGGCCCGCTTCAGATCCGCGTGCCGTGTCTCCAGCAGCGCGAGGTGACCGAAGGGCGGATAGCCGCTCATGCGCCGCTTGCGCAGCTCTTCTTCGAGGAAGCCGGCGTGGTCGTGGCGCAAGGCCGCCATGATGGCTGGGTGGTCGGGCGCCCAGGTCTGCACCAACACCTGCCCCGGCCGGTCCCCGCGCCCCGCCCGACCCGCCACCTGGGTCAGCAGCTGAAAGGTCCGCTCCGAGGCGCGGAAGTCGGGCATGCGCAGGCCGGTCTCGGCCAACATGACCCCCACCAGGGTCACCTGCGGAAAGTCATGGCCCTTGGCGAGCATCTGCGTCCCGACCAGGACGTCGAGCTCGCCGCGCCGGAAGGTCTCGAGCAGGTCGAGCATGCGCTGACCCGTCGCCGTGTCGCGGTCAAAGCGCGCCACGCGGACCCCGGGGATCGCGTGGCGCAGCGTGTCTTCCACGCGCTCCGTGCCGGCGCCTACACGCAAGAAGTTCCGCCCGCTGCAGCTGGCGCAGGGCTGGTCTCGGTCTACGGAGTGATCGCAGTAGTGGCAGCGAAGGCGCCCCTGGCGCTTGTGCCACGTGAGGCTGATTGCGCAGTGAGGACACTCCACCGCGTCGCCACAGCCGGCGCACACCACGGTGGTGGCGAAGCCGCGTCGGTTGTGCAGCAAGATGACCTGCTCACCTCTCGCCACGGTCGCCGCCACCGCGTCGCGCAGCGGCACCGAGAGCAGGCTCGGGCGCTTGTCGTCGTCGGGGTCGCGGAGCCGCTCCGCCTCGCGCAGGTCGATGACAAAAGCCTCCGGCATCGGCCGGTCGGCGACGCGCTCCGGCATCTCGAGCAGGGTCAGCCGCCCCGACTGGACCAGAGCCATCTCCTCGCAGCCCGGCGTGGCGGAGCCCAGCACGCAGACCGCCTTGGCCGAGCGCGCGCGCACGAGCGCCAGGTCGCGGGCGTGATAGCGCAGCCCCGACTGCTGCTTGAAGCTGCTGTCGTGACACTCGTCGAGGATCACGACGCCCAGGTCGAACACGGGGGCGAAGAGCGCGGAGCGGGGCCCGATGACGATGCGCGCCTCGCCGCTGCGCACCCGGCCGTGTTGGTCGAGCCGCTCGCCGTCACTCATGCCAGAGTGCAGCGCCGCCACCTGATCTCCGAAGCGGGCGCGAAAGCGGGTGACCAGCTGCGGGGTCAGGGCGATCTCCGGCACGAGCACGATGGCGCCCTGCCCTCGCGCGAGCGCGTCGGCGATGAGGTGGAGGTAGACCTCGGTCTTGCCGGAGCCGGTCACGCCGCGGAGCACGAACCCACCGAAGAGGCCGGGCTCCAGCGCCGTCGTGCGCAGGGTGTCCAGCACCTGCGACTGTGCGCCCGTCAGCGCGGGCGGGGTGTCCCGTGGGACGGGCGTCCGCATGCCGAGCGGGTCGCGACGCACCCGCTCCTCCCACAGCCGAATCAACCCGCGCTCGGCCAGCGACTCCAACATCTTCTGCGGCACGGCGACGCGCTTGCTGCCCCCGGTCAGCGGGTCCGGCTCACGGCGGAGATCGGTGACCGAGACCTCGCCCAGGGCCAACGCCCGCTCCAGCACGCGGCGCTCGGGCTTGCGCAGCCCGGTGGGCCACTCGAGCCCGTCGATGCGGCTGACCATCCACCGCGTGCGCACGTCTGCTGTGTCGCCCTTGACCCCGGTGCGGCGCAGCGGCGCCGGCAGCGCGAGGCGCACCGCCTGCCCGAGGGGCGCGTGGTAGTAGCGCGCCGCGAAGGCGAGGCAGGTCAGCAGGTCTCCAGGCATCAACGGGGCGTCGTCGAGCAGCTCGTCCACGGGTCGCAGCCGGTCGACCGGACAGCCGATGTCCTCGGGCGCCGCGACGCGCCAGATGACCCCCACGTGCAGCCGACCGCGCACCGGCACGCGCACACGCATGCCGGCCACCACCGTGCGCCCCTCGGCGAGGACGCTCGGTGGCAGCCCGTAGCTGAGCAGGCCGGTGCCGGTGGCCACGGCGACCTCAGCCGCGAGCGCGAAGCGGCGGCCGGCGGCGAGCCCCTCTCCCGCGAGGGGCGCCTGACGACGGGCGGGGCGACGCGACGAGCGCGTCGGGCCTGGCGGCGTGAGCGAGAGCTGGTCCGGTGAATTGGTCACGTCGGCAGGGTGCGGGCGGGCGCCGGGCGCCGCAAGCGCCGCGGCCTCGGGTATAGGACATATTCTGTCGCATCGGCGCCGCGGCCCGTGGTGCGACTCACCCGGCGGTGCGAAGCGAGCGCAACCACAGCCACGCGGGCACCGTGACGCCGGCCGCAGCCGCCAGCCAGCTCAGCGCTGAGCCAGCGATCGGCCCGAGCGCGGGCAGCGCGAAGGCGGCGAAGAGGGCGTAGGCCGCGACCGCCGTCGAGCCCAGCATCATCGGACCGACAGCCCCCGCCGGCACGGCCTCGCCCTGCGACCACCACAGGCTCGCCATGGTGGTCAGGAAGATCGCAGGAAAGACGCTGGCGACACCCGCCGCGACCTCGGCGCCCGCCTGGGCGATGGCCACCGCGGCGGCGATGGCGCTCGCGGCGAGCACGCCCCGCATGACGAGCGCCACGAGGCGGGTGGGGCGACGACCGCGTGGCGCCGGCACGCCGCTGCGGCAGGCCGCGACCCCCACGGCGAGCATCACGGCCGTCGCGACGCAGCCCGTGGCAAAGGCGCTGCCCTGGAGCGCGCTGAGCGTCACCACCACGCCCACGGCGGCCACGCTCCACAGCCCCAACGAGAGCGCGACCATGGCGGCGAGGCGAGCCCGGAGCGACCACGCCGGCAGGCGCGGCGGCAGCTCTCGCCAGAGCAAGAGGAAGAGCGCGTTGAGCAGCATGCCCACCGGCACGGCGCCCATGGACTCGGCGAAGGCCCCGTGCTCGCTCGCCCCGGTGCCGGCGTAGATCCCCAGCGACGCCGGCACGATGGTGCTCGGCAGGGTCCCGACGAGGCCTCCGAGCCTGCCCCCCAGACGCTCGATGGCGACGGTGACGCCCACCGCGACCACGCCGGCGAAGAGCGCCGCCGACGCGAGCTCGGCGCCGCCGGTCACAGGCCCTTCGGCGGGCGGGCGCCCTGGGCGATTGCCATGCGACGCGCCCTCCCTACAATGGCGGCCATGTGGTTTGACACTCCCGCGATCCGGCAGCTCATCGACCTCGGCCTGACGGAGGACGTCGGGACCGGCGACGCCGCCACCGACGCCACCGTGGACCCCACGCTGCAGCGCACGGCTGGTGTGGTCGCCAAGTCGCCGCTGGTGGTGTGCGGCGGTCCGCTCTTCGCCCAGGTCATGCGTCGGGTCGACCCGACGATCACGGTGACGCAGCTGGTGGCGGAGGGCGCGCGCGCGACGCCTGGCGAACGGGTGCTGAGCATCGACGGGCGCGTCGCCGCGATCCTGACGGCAGAGCGGCTGGCGCTGAACTTCATGGGCCGCCTCTCCGGGATCGCCACCGCGGCGCGGCGCTGCGCCGACGCGGTCGCCGGCACGAACGCCGTCGTGCTCGACACGCGCAAGACCCTGCCCGGCTTCCGCAGCCTGGACAAGTACGCCGTGCGGACCGGCGGCGGCGGCAACCACCGGACGGCGCTCGACGCGGGGATCTTGATCAAGGAGAACCACATCATGGCCGCGGGTGGCGTGGCAGAGGCGGTCTCCCGTGCGCGCGCGAGCGGCACCCACCTGCTCAAGGTCGAGGTCGAGATCGAGCGGCTCGATCAGCTCGAGGCGGCCATCGCGGCGGGCGCCGACGTGGTCATGTTGGACAACATGGACAACGCGCTGCTGCGCGAGGCCGTCGCGCTGGCGCGCGGGCGCGTGCAGCTCGAGGCCAGCGGCAACATGGACCTGGCGCGGCTCCCCTCGGTCGCGGCCACCGGGGTCGACTTCATCTCCATGGGCGCCCTGACCCACACGGTCACCGTGGGCGACCTCTCGCTGCGCCTGGATCCTTGAGCGACCGGGAGACCACGCCCGACGCGAGCGACGTCGCCGCCGCTCCCTGGCCAGCGCTGCACCTCGACGGTCGGTGGCGCCCGCCCCTCCTCCTGGACCAGACCGGCTCCACCAACGACGACCTGATCGCGTGGGCGACACGCTCGCCGCCGCCGCTCGGCACGTGGACCTTGGTCGCCGCGCGTCAGCAGCGTGCGGGGCGAGGCCGGCGAGGACGGCGGTGGTGGTCCGCGCCCGGCGGGTCCCTGCTCTTCACGGTCGCGACCCGGCTCCAGCTCCCGGCGCGGTGCTGGCCGCGCGCCTCGCTCGTGGTGGGCGACGCCGTGGCGCGGGGCCTCGAGTCCGCCCTCGGCGTGTCGCTGGGGCTGCGGTGGCCCAACGACCTCATGAGCCGCGAGGCCCCAGCCCGCAAGGTGGGTGGCGTGCTCTGCGAGCGCGTGGAGCTCCCAGGCGGCGCAGCGCTGTGGGTCGCCGGCGTGGGGCTGAACGTGCGGCCCCTGACCTCAGCCGCCGGCGCGCCCGATCTTGCGGCGCACGCCGTGGGACTGGACACCTTGCGCCGCGCCGCCCACAGCCAAAGCGCGGCGGACGGCGTGCACCCCACCCCAGAGGTCGACGTGCCGACGCTGCTCGCTCCCTTGGCCAGGGCGATCGCGGACGACGTCGACGCCTGGCAGCGACGGGCCGGGCGCCTGCTCGCAGACCGGCTCAGCGCGCGGCTGCTCTTTCGCGACGCCGAGGTGGGGCTGGACCTCGGCGACGGCTCCCGGTCCGCCTACTGGCTCGACGGCGTCGACGACACCGGCGCGCTGCGGGTTCGGCGTGTGACCCAGGGCGCTCCGACAGGCGCGCAGGAGCGCGTCGTGCCGCTTCGGCTGCTGGATGCGCGGACCGATCCGCCATGGCATCATCCGCCCGCCCTGGCCCAGGAGCCGGGTTGAACGAGGCGCCATGCTGCTCGCGATCGACATCGGAAACACCAACACGGTCATCGGCATCTACCGAGGCGACACGCTCGTCGATCACCTCCGCATCGAGAGTCGCCGCAGCGCCACCAGCGACGAGTACGGCGCGCTGGTCGGCACGATGCTGGCGCAGCGTGGCATCACCTTGGACGCGGTCGAGCACGCCATCATCGGCTCGGTGGTGCCGCCCCTGACCGCCGTCTTCGAGGGGCTGTGCCGACGCTGGCTGGACAAGGAGCCCATGGTGGTCGGCCCGGGCATCCGCACGGGCATGCCGATCTTGTACGACAACCCACGCGAGGTGGGCGCCGATCGCATCGTCAACGCCATCGCGGCCTACGCCCGGTGCAGCCGCGCCTGCATCGTGGTGGATTTCGGCACGGCGACGACCTTCGACGTGATCAACGCGCAGGGCGCCTACCTGGGTGGCGTCATCGTCCCCGGGGTCGGCATCAGCGCCGACGCGCTCTTCAGCCGCGCGGCCAAGCTGCCGCGCGTCGAGGTCGTGCGCCCGCGCAGCGTCATCGGCAAGACCACGGTCGACGCGATCCAGTCTGGGCTGGTGTACGGCTACGTCGGGCTGGTCGAAGGCCTGGTACAGCGCATCGCCGGGGAGCTCCAGTGCGAGCCGGCGGTGATCGCGACCGGCGGCCTGGCGCCGCTGATCGGGCGTGAGTCCGACGTCATCGACGAGGTGGTGGAGTTCCTGACGCTGGACGGCCTGCAGATGGCGTGGGCTCGCAACGCACCCGGCCGCGGCGGCCCCTCGTGAGCGCGGCCGCGGAGCGGGTCGGCGTCACCGAGCTCTATGCTTCGATTCAGGGGGAGTCCACCCACGCCGGGCGCCCGTGCACCTTCGTCCGCCTCGCGGGGTGCCCGCTGCGCTGCCGTTGGTGCGACACCGAGTACAGCTTCGACGCGGGCGATCGCCTCGACATCGCGACCGTGGTCGAGCGTGTCCGCGCCCTCGGCGTCGCGCTGGTGGAGGTCACCGGCGGCGAGCCGCTCTCGCAGCGGGGCTGCCGTCCCCTGCTGACGGCGCTGTGCGACGCCGGGTTCGAGGTCCTGCTCGAGACCAGCGGCGCGGTCACGCTGGCCGGCGTCGACCCCCGTGTGACCTGCATCGTGGACCTGAAGTGCCCGGGCTCGGGGGAGTCGGAGCGCAACCTGCTCGACGAGCTGGCCGCCCTGCGCCCGCAAGACGAGCTCAAGATCGTCGCCGCAGACGAGGACGACCTGCGCTGGGCGCTGGCGCAGCTCCGCGGTCCGCTCCGAGCCACAGCCGCGCAGGTGCTCTGGTCGCCGGTCTACAACGAGCTCGCTCCGGACCGCCTGGCGGCCTTCCTCCTCGCCGAGCGTGCCCCGGGGCGAATGCAGATTCAGCTCCACAAGGTGCTCTGGCCGGATCAGGACCGCGGCGTCTGACAGCGCCCGGCTTCCAGGACGATCGCGCGCCGAGAACGCCGACCCTTCTCTCCCCAGCTCGCCCCCAAAGCGGGCCTCGACTCAGGAGCAGCGATGCGCCGTCATGAAGGCTCAAGCCCCCGACAGACCCGCGTGGTCGCGACCATCGGGCTCTGTCCGGAAGAGACCTACGCCACGTTCCTCGACAGCATGGCCGAGGCGGGCGTCGACGTGCTTCGGCTGAACATGTCCCATGCCCGCGCGGGCTACGCGAAGGAGCGCGAGATCCTGGCGTGGGCCAACCGACCGATCATCGACGGGAGCGCTCCCCAGGTGGCGGTGCTGGCTGACCTGCAGGGTCCCAAGGCCCGCATCGGCGAGCTCCCCACCGACGGCCTGCCGCTCGCCGACGGCGACACGGTGACCCTCGTCGTCGACGACGTGGTCGACAACACGGCGGCGCTCGCGGCCGACGCGAGCGAGCCCCGTCACTGGCACGTGCCCCTGCCGGGCGACGTCGGCCCGGCGGTGACCCGCGCGCTCCGGACCCTGCAGAACCGGCAGCCCGGCTCCTGCCCGCGGGTGCTCTTTGGCGACGGTGAGATCGTGGTCGAGGTGACCGCGGTCGCCCACAGTGCGGCCCACGCCCGTGTCGTCGCCGGCGGCGCGCTCGGGAGCCGCAAGGGCGTCACCATTCGCGGCGTCGACATCGACCTCGACCCCTTCCCCGCCAAGGACCAGGCCGACCTCGACTTTCTCCTCGACCAGGGCATCGACTTCCTCGCCGTCTCCTTTGTCCGGACCGCGAGCGACCTCAAGCGCGTCCGACGCTACATCGCGGAGAGCCAGGGAGCAGACGGCCCGCAGATCCGCCTCATCGCCAAGATCGAGACGCTCGCCGCCATCGACAACATCGACGGCATCATCGAGGCCTGCGACGGCGTGATGATCGCGCGCGGCGATCTCGGGCTGCAGCTCGGGGTCGAAGAGGTGCCGCTGGCGCAGAAGACGCTGGCCACCAAGGCCCGTGAGCGGGGCAAGCCGGTCATCGTCGCGACCCAGATGCTCGAGTCGATGATCCACAACCCAGCGCCGACCCGCGCCGAGGCGACCGACGTGTTCAACGCCATCCTCGACGGAGGTGACGCGGTGATGTTGTCCGGCGAGACCAGCGTCGGCTCCCGCCCCTACACCGTGGTGGAGACCATCGCGCGGCTGGCCTTGGTGGCGGAGCGCTATCGCAGCAACCCCGAGGCCCTCAAGCGGGACCGCAAGTGGATGCGCCGCTACGCCCGCGAGCACGCCGAGGACCCCTTCATTGGGCGCATCAACGAAGAGTTTGCGCTGACCGCGGTGCAGTTTGCCGAGCACATCCCGGCGACGGCGGTGGTGTCCTTCACCCGCTCGGGTGGCACGCCGCGACGCCTGTCCCGCTACCGCAGCGCCGTGCCCCTCCTGGCGGTCTGCAGCGACGACCGGGTCGCGCGCTCGCTCCTGCTCTGCTACGGCGTGCACCCCATCGTCGTGCGGGACTTCGACGTGGACCGCGACGGGACCTCGCCCATGGTCGACGCGGCGCGCGACGTGCTGCGCACCCGCTACGGGCTGACGCCTGGCGACGCCCTGGTGCTGACCGACGGCTTCAACTGGCCCCGCGGCGGGACCAACAGCCTGCGCGTGCTGGTGGAAGATCTGGACGCCGCGCGGGGCAAGGAGCGCAAGCGGCGGAGCACCGGCCGTTTCCGCAACGTCATGCCGCGCTGAGGCGCCCCGCCCCGGTGGGCGGCCCTACTCGGCCATCCGGCGAAACACGACGCCGAGGCCGCGCTCTCCGTGGCGCTCACAGGCGACGTTGACCCGACCGTCGAGCAGATCCCAGATCAGCTCTCCGAGCAGCTCACGCCGCCACCCGACCAGGCCAAACGCGTCGAGCAGCCCCTCGCGCTCGATGGTCCCCGCCTGCAACACCCGCTGCACCACCTTGCGCCGCAAGAGCAGCTGTGGCGCCAGATCTTCACGGTCCGCCACCTCGTTGACCATCAGCATGATCAGCGCTGCGGCGGCGTCCATGCCGGGCGTCGTCGGTGGTCGCGCCTTGGGTTGCTCCAGCGGTGTGTGCTGGCCGCGGGCGACCGCCGCGATCCAGCGGTCTCCGTAGCGATGCACGTTGCGGTTGTTGAGGCGCCGGTTGCCCTTGAGGTCGTCGCGCGCCTGCGGCATCCGCCGGGCCAGGGTCATGAGCACGTCGTCGGAGACCAGGAAGTGCGGCACCAGATCCTGCTCTGCGGCCAGCCTCTCCCGCTCTGCGGCCAGCTCCACCAGCACGCCGCCCTCCCGCGCGCGCAGCTTGCGGTAGCCGCTCACGCGCCGGTAGGCGAGCTGCGGGTTGCGCTGGTAGCGCTCGCTGTTGCCCAGCGGCAGGCACTCTTCGGCCACCCAGCCGGACCGACCACGCTGGTCGAGATCGGTGGACAGGACATGGTGGGCGTGGAGCAGGTAGCGCACGTCGTTGGCGGCGTACTCGCCCTGTCGCGCGGGCAGCGGACGCACGCTCCAGTCCGCCATCTGCGCACCCTTGGGCAGGCGCACGCCAGCGACCTCTCGCAGCAGCCCGGTGAGGCCGACCTGCAGGCCAAAGCCCAGAAACGACGCGGCGACCTGGGTGTCGAAGACGCCCTCGAACACCGTGTTGTAGCGGAGAAAGAGGATCTCCAGGTCGTTGTGGAGCGCGTGCCCGATCAGCAGCGGCGTCGGACCGGCCACCGCCTCGAAGAGCGGCTTGAGGTCGACGTCGGCGAGAGGATCAACGAGCCAGATGTCGTCTTCGGTCGCGAGCTGCACCAGCATCAGGTGCGGCACGTAGGACCGCTCTCCGTGAAACTCGGTGTCGAGCGCCACGCGAGGCTTGTCTCGAAGGTGACTGGCGAGCCGCTCGACGTCGTCCTGCGTCGCGACCCAATGGGGCTCTGATTGTGGGATCATGACCGCTCTCAAGGCGGCGCGGGGATGCGCGCAGGGGGGGCAGGACCATAGCACACCGTCGCGGGAAGCCGGACCCCGCGTGGCGGGGGCGAGACGGGACCTCTTTGGGGCCGACGGGACCCGGGCCTTTCGGTGGGCGGCTGGACGCGGTATCTGTGACGTATCGGGAGGTGCAAGTTGAGCGAGACCCAAGACCAGCAGCCCGCGTTCGAAGGGCTCATGGAAGAGCTCGAGGGCATCGTCGGGCGGCTCGAGCGGGGCGAGCTCTCCCTCGAGGAGAGCCTGAGCGCCTTTGAGCGCGGAGTGGGCATCAGCCGGACCGCGTCGTCGATGCTGGACCAGGCCGAGGCCCGCGTGGAGCTGCTCGTGCGCGCGGAGCCGCCCGAGACGGCGCCGCTCGACGAGGCCTGAGTGGCCGTGCCGCGACGGCGCCTCGACAGCCGGCTGGTCGACGACTCGCTGGCCGTCGACCTGCGCGAGGCCCGCGGGCTGATCATGCGTGGCGACGTGGTCGTGGGCGACAAGCGCGCCGACAAGCCCGGCCTGCAGGTGCGCGATGACACGCCGGTCCGGCTGCGCAACGCCGTGGTCCGCAAGCGCTTTGTCTCCCGCGGCGGCGACAAGCTCGACGCGGCGCTCGACGACCTCGACCTGGCGGTGGCGAGCCTGGACTGCCTGGACGTCGGCGCCTCCACGGGCGGCTTCACCGACTGCCTCCTGCAACGTGGCGCCGCCCGCGTCATCGCCCTCGACGTGGGCTACGGGCTCCTGGCCGACGCGCTGCGCCGGGACCCGCGCGTGCTGGTTCACGAGCGGACCAACGCGCGCACGCTGACGCCAGACCAGCTGCCCTTTTCGCCAGCGCTGACCGTGGTCGACGCGAGCTTCATCTCCCTGCGCTCGCTCTTGCCAGCGCTGACCGCGGTGGCGGTCCCCGGGGGCTACCTGCTCGCCATGGTGAAGCCGCAGTTCGAGCTGCCGCGCGCAGAGGTCCCCCAGGGCGGCGTCGTGCGCGACGAGGGGGCGCGTCGCCGAGCCAGCGCCAGCGTGACCGACGCGGCCTCGGGGCTCGGGTGGCACGAGGTGGCCACCGTGGACAGCCGGGTCGCGGGACCAGAGGGCAACGTCGAGCGCTTCGTGCTCCTGCGACGCCCGCCGCTCGCCCCGGACGAGCGGGAGACTCGGAGCGGGGCCAGGCCATGAGCGGGAGCTCCACATCGCGGCCGCGCGCCGCACACGCCGTGAGGGCCACCCCGGGCGCGCGGCTTGGGGTCGACATTGGCGGCACGCGCGTGAAGCTCGGGCTGGTGGTGGACGAGGTTGTCGTCGCCCGGCGCGTCGTCGACACGGCGTCCCTGGCGCCGAGGGCGGAGGCGTTGGTCGACGCCGTCGCCGAGGGCGCGCGCGCGCTCGTGGCTCAAGCCGCTTCGGCCCCGGGGTCCGCGGGGATCCACGCGGCGAAGCGCGCGCCCGCGCCGCACCTCGAGGCCGCGGGTGTCGGGGTGCCGGGTGTCTTGAGCAAGGGGGGCGCGCGCGTGCTGCAGAGCCCCAACCTGCCCTGGCTCGACGGCGTCGAGCTCGCTGCGCTGCTCAGCGACGCGCTCGGGGTCCATGCCCGCTGCGACAACGACGCCAACTGTGTCGGCTGGGGCGAGGCCCTGGTCGGCGCGGGGCGCGGCGCGCGGGACCTCGTGTGCCTGACCCTGGGCACTGGGGTGGGCGGCGCCCTGATCCTGGACGGTGCGCTCGTCAGCGGCAGCCGCGGACGCGGCGCAGAGCTGGGCCACCTGTGCGTCGATCCCTATGGGCCTGCCTGCGGATGCGGCGGCGTCGGCTGCCTGGAGCAGTTCGCGTCGCAGACCGGGCTGCTGCGCATGCTGGCTGACGTCGGCCTGCCCGCGGCGGGCCCAGCGGATGTGCAGGGCCTCTTCGCCGAGCCGGGCCGACCGGCGGCGCGCGCCGTGATCGACACCATGGCGGCCGCGCTCGGGCGCGCCGTGGCCGACCTGAACCAGCTGACGGGTGTGCGCGTCTTCGTGCTCGCAGGCGGCATCAGCGCTGCGACGCCCTTGCTGCGTCCGGGCGTGCTGCGCGTGGCGCCGGGCGCCGATCTGCGTCAGGGGATCTTGGACACGGACGCGGGCATCCTCGGGGCGGCCCTGCTCTCGGCCACGCCCCCTGAGACGGACCACTAGAACGACTCGTTGCAGACCTTCTTGTTCTTGATGTCGAACACGGCGCTCAGCGTCTGCAGGAACTTGTCGGGGTTCGACGCGTCCGCTCCGAGCAGCGTGCCGTTGCCGGCGATCGAGATGCTCATCGAGCCGCTCAGGTTGGTCGAACCGCTGATGTCGACCACGTTCAGCCGCACGCCGAAGGGCTTGCCGTCGGGCGAGCGCAGCACGTTGTGCTGGGGGTTCGACGCGCACGCCGTCAGCGTGGGCAGCGGATCCTTCACGCACAGCGACTTGCAGTAGGTGGCGTCGCCAGCGACCGACGAGGGCAGGCAGGGCGACATGTCGTCGGTGCAGTAGTAGCCCGTGATCGCGGTCTTCGGCAGGCACTTGCCCGACTTGCACACGGTCGGGTTCTCGACCGTGCCGCCGACGCAGTCGCTGTCGTTCTGGCAGCACAGGCCGTGGCCCAGCCGCTTGGCCTGCACCCACGGCGCGAAGAAGGTGTTGGAGTTGCCCTGGCCACCGTCGGTGAAGAGCACGACCACCGTCTCGCGGCAGGTCCGCGCCGGGTCCTTGCACTTGCCCTTGGCGTCCCCGGGGCTGGCCTTCTTGCACGTGTAGTTGACGTTGTCGCAGTCCTTGTCCGTGCCGCACTCCTTGCCGTCGATGACCACCACGTTCTTCAGGTACTCACCGACGTAGAAGAGCGTCTTGCCGATGGGCGTGCCGCCGGTCTGCCGCAGCTCGGGGTCGGTGTGCTTCCAGCAGGAGCCGGCGCAGCACGAGCCGTCACAGCCAGCGACAGGCTTGCAGATGCTGGAGCTGTTGCTGCAGGTCCCTCCGGTGTTGGTGATGGTCTCGGTGCCGTCCATCCACTTGAGGATCTTCTCCTTGCTCTTGAAGTTGCCGTCAGGCGGGAAGCGGACGCACAAGGTCTCGTTGACCGAGAGCCAGAACCAGGTGGAGTTCTGGTCCACCGACTGCTGGTTCGACGGCCCGGGGCTCTGCTCGCCGCTGACGGTGCTCGCGCCCGAGTAGTAGCCGCTCGTGCAGGAGAGCGAGGACTTCTTGTAGAGCTTCTGCGGAAAGCGGAAGAGCGCCATGCGCGTGACCTTGTCGTCGATCTTGCCCAGCGCGCTGGTGAACACCTGCTTCGAGATGTCCATGCGGGTGCAGTTCTTGGTCGGGTCGCAGGTCGGCGGCGACTGGCCGGAGGCCGAGCACCCGGGCACCTTGCCGCCCATGGAGCCGGAGGTGTCGAAGACGATGATCAGGTTGTTGCTGACGGGCACGCACTTGCCCTCGCTGCACGTCGTGCCGGGGAAGCAGTTGGTCTCGATCCAGCCGTCTTCGAAGACGCCGCAGGTAGCGAGCTTGGCGCCAGCGCACTTGGTCTGGCCGGACGAGCACACCTTCTGGGGCGTAGTGTCTGCTGCGGCGGTGTCGCCGCCCTGGGCGTCGGGGTCGCCGGCGTCCGTCGACGCGCTGTCCGTCGTCGTCGCGTCGCCCGAGGTGGCGTCCGTGGCGCCCGAATCAGCGGCGGTGGCGGTGTCTGCGCTGCCCGCGTCGGTCGGCCCTGCGTCGGTCTGGCCGGCGTCGGCGGCGGTCGCGTCACCTTCCGCGTCGTCGGTGGCGCCGCCGCCGTCGTCCACGGTCACGCCGGTGTCGTTGTCCGACGTGCCCTCGGTGCCAGTCGCCCCGTCACCCGAGCATGCGCCGAGGACCAGCAGGAGCCCCAGTGCGAAAATTGTCAGTGCTTTGTGCAGGTTGCGCATCGCAGATAACCTCGGTGGTGGTCGGGGGGGAGGTGGGGGGCGCGGGCCCATGTGAGGGGCTCTGCGCAGGGAAAGCGTGTCCCGGCGCGCGGCGCATGTCCGGCCTGTCCGCTCGCTGGGCGGGGCCCTGTCGCTGCCCAGCCGCAGCCTAGCAGGCTCCGCGGGCGCTACTGAACGCTACCACAAACCTTCTTGCTCTTCATATCGAACGCGTTGTGCAGCGCTGAAATGAACACGAGCGGATCGCTGCTCGACGCGGTGAAAAGCCGCCCATTTCCAGCACGTGCGAGATAGTAGGACAGGGTGACGTCGGGGTTGTCGCTGATGTCGACCACGTTGACGCGCACGCCGAAGGGGCGGCCGTCTGGCGAGCGCAGGACGTTGTCCAGGGGGTTCGTCGCGGCCGCGCTCGTGGTCTGAAGCAGGTCCGGCAGGCACGGCGACGCGGCGCCTTTGGCGTCGAGGCACGGGGCCCCGCTCCCCGCGGGACCACAGGCCTTGCCGG
>JAUIAC010000436.1 GCA_030425545.1 bacterium
ACGTTTGGACCTTCGCTCGCCTGACGCCCGCGCTTGACCTTTCCCGACGCCGATCGGACCGTCCGGCTCGCGCTGCTCCACGGCGCCATCGGAGGCTGTGATGTGTGGCGTGATCGGGCTGGTGTACGAGCACTACAGGAGCGACCTGGGTCGCATCGCCGGCGAGCTGCTCAAGACGCTCGAATACCGCGGCTACGACTCCACGGGCGGGGCGATCCAGGGCGACGACACCAGCGTCGACCTGCGCAAGGGCGTCGGCGCGCCGAGCGTCATGGCCGACAAGCTGGGCATCACCTCGCTCGGGGGGCGCATCTTCTGCGGGCAGGTGCGGTGGGCCACGTTTGGCGCCGTCGACGACGTCAATGCGCAGCCCCACGTGGTGCGCTGCAAGGCCTACCTGTACGGCGCCCACAACGGCAACGTCACCAACAGCGACGAGCTCAAGCAGTGGCTGCTGTCCGAGGGGCACGACGTCAAGAGCGACAACGACGGTGAGATGGTCGTCCACACCATCGAGCACTGCTTCGGCGCGCTGCTCGAGCGGGAGGGCGAGGCGCAGCGGCAGCTGCCCGAGGTCCGCCGCCGCGTGATGCGCGCCGCCATCGCTCAGGCATCGACCCGGCTCGAGGGCAGCTTCGCCGCGGTCATCGTCGACCCTGTGGTCCGCACGGCGTGGGCGATCAAGCACGGCAGCAGCCTCTACTGCGGCGTCGGCCAGGACGCGCAGGGCGGCAGGTTTGGCATCGCCTCGTCCGACCTCTCGTCGGTGCTCAAGCTCACGCGCGTCGTGGTGCCCATGGTGGAGGGAGAGTTCGTTGAGCTCGGCGTCTCCGGCTACCAGGTCTACGGCATTCGCCCGGGCCAGGAGGTGCAGCCGCTCGACCGCGACCCGGTCCGGAGTCGCCTTCAGGCCGACGACATCGGCCTCCTGCCGCCCTTTGAGACCTTCATGGACCAGGAGATCGCCGCCCAAGAGGGCACGGTTCGCGACGTGGTGCGCCTGGTGCTCGGCGGCTCGGACTTCACCCAGCGCCTCGGTCCGTCCTTCGCCGACGTGCCGGCGTCCGACGTCGACGTGATCCGCGCCGGCATCGAGCGCATGCGCGAGCAGTTCGACGACGACGCCATCCGCAGCCACTTCGAGGCGCTGGTGGACAGCCCCGAGTTCAAGCGCCTGGTGGCCAACATCGCCCCGGCCCTGCAGGTGGAGGCCGGGCAGGGTGGCGCTGGCGCGCTCGTGTCCGGCGAGGCTGGCTTCCTCGCCGACCTGCTGCCGGCAGCGCGGGGGCCCGAAGACCGCCAGGCCGTGCGCTTGCTCGACGCCGTGCTGGAGCGGGACGACGTGCGCGAGTGGACCGCCGCGGCGCAGGCCTTCGTGGCCCGCTGCACCGACGCGGTCCACCACCGCGGTCGCATCTACGTCGTCTGCTGTGGGTCGAGCTTCCACGCGGCGAAGGCCGGCGCGGTGTTCTTCAACGCCATCGCGCGCGCCGAGCTCATCGCGGTGCTGCCCGGCGAGTTTCGCGGACAGCACGCCAACAGCCTCCACGACGGCGACGTCGTGCTCGCGGTGAGCCAGAGCGGCGAGACCAAAGACCTCATCGACGTGCTCAACGACGTGCTCCACGGCGAGGCCGACGTCGCCTGCATGGCCCTGGTCAACAACGTCAACAGCACCCTGGGCCAGGAGAAGGCCGAGGTGGTCATCCCCCTGCGCTGCGGTCCTGAGATCGCGGTCCCGGCGACCAAGAGCTTCATGAACCAGGTCGCCGTCTTCTACGGCCTCGCGCTGCGGCTCGCCGAGGCCCGCGTCGCGGCGGGTCACCTGTCTGAGGCGGTCCGCGCGGAGATCGCCGCAGACGTCGCTCAGCGCCTGGCCAAGCTGCCCGCGCTGCCGGACCTGCTGCGGGCGACCTACGAGCGCACCGACGCGGCCATCGAAGAGGCGGCGCAGCTGCTCTACCTCAAGCCCTCGATGCACCTGCTCGCCATCCGCCACATCGCGGTGGCCAAAGAGGGCGCGCTGAAGATCCGCGAGGTGGTGCTGAACCACTCCGAGGGCTTCGAGGGCTCCGAGTTCAAGCACGGGCCGAACACCATCTTGGGCCGCAACACCGTCTGGGGACCGAACCAGGTCGCGCGCCTGCTGCAGCGCATTGGCCACGCCGTCGACGCGGTGGCCGAGCGGGCGGCCGACGGTCGGCTCAGCCCGGCGTCCGCGCGGCGCATCGCCCAGGCCATGTCCGACGCGGTGTTCCACCCGGAGGGCAGCTTCGCCCTCAGCCCCGAGGAGCAGTCGACCTTCACCGACCTCTTCGACCGCGACGCGGCCATCGACGCGCTCGACACGGACTATCCCCTCGTGTTCTTGACGGGGCCCGACCAGCGCGACGTGCTGCTCGCCGTGTCGCAGATCAACACCCACAAGATCCGCGGCGCCTGCACCGTGGTCATCGCTGAGGACCATCCAGCGCTCGCGACCGCGGCGAGCAAGCCTCCGGCGGACAACCCCTCCTACCGCCACGTCACCATCACGCTTCCGCGCACGGACGACACGCTGATGATCCCCTTCACGGCCACCCTGGTGCTGCAGCGCCTGGCTCTGAAGATGAGCGTGCTCAAGATGAACTACCTCGACCGTCTCGGCGTGAAGGGTCACGGCGTCCACCCCGACGTGCCCAAGAACGTGAGCAAGTCCATCACGGTGGACTGACCGCGAGCGGGCGGCCGCCCCGCGCGCTCCACGCCGCCCCGTCCCGCCGGCCCGTCCCACCGACCTCCCGGTCCGCTCTCTCGGCCCGAACTCACGGCTGTGAGCGGCCCTTCGCCGCCAACGCGACACTGCGCGCTCGTGTCGGCTCCCCCTGGTGGGGGATCCCCGCGCGCGGTGGGGGCGCGCTATAGTCGGGCCATTGAGTGCACCGCTGGGGCCGATCGTGCGTCGTATCGCGACGCGCCGGGCTCCGTGTGCGCGTGGGGGCCAGGTGGTTCGGACAACCCTTCGGACACTGTCTGTGAGCGGCATGGACGCGCGGGAGCGCGCGCTGCTCTGCACCGCGCTCGTCGCGTGGGTGGCGGTGGCGAGCCTGGGGCTCTCGCTCCAGCCCCAGACGCCAGCCTGGCCCGCGTCCATCGTCGCCTTCGTCTGCGTCGCCCGCTTCGGCTTCGTGGGGGCCGGGCTCCTCGCGCTGACCGCGACCTGCCACGCCGTCGCTGGCGGCGTCGAGACCACCGCCGCGGCGCTGCTCGGCATCGGCGTCGGCGTCCAGCCGCTCCTGGTCATCCGCCTGGCCGACGACGGGCTGGGCGCGGTGCGCATGGACCGCACCGGGGACCTGTCCCGGCTGGCCAGCGCGTCCCTGGTCGGCAGCCTCGCCCCTGCGCTGCTGGGTGTGGCCGCCGTGCCGGCTGGCGACCTGACCACCCACGGTCTCCTGAGTCACTCCGCGCTGGTCTGGTTTGGCAACGCGTCGGCCCTGCTGGTGGGTGTGCCGGCGTGGGCGGCGTGGCTGGGTCGCAGCGACACGGTGGCGGTCGCGACGCCACGGTGGCAGCGCGCTGCCGCGGCCGTCGCGGTCTTGTGTACCGCGGTCGTGGTCTTCCACCGCGTGCCGGCCGTGGACTGGGCCTTTGGGCTCTCGTGGCTGCTGGTGGCGCCCATGGGTTGGCTCGCCATGCGGACCCGCCGACTCGACACCGCGCTGGTGGTCGCCGCAAGCGCAGGCGTCGGGCTCTGGGGTGTGCTCCGGGAGGGGGCGGGCTTCGGCGCCCCCGGCGACCCCGCCACCACGCTCGCTGGTCTGGTGTTCCTGTGCATCCTCAGCGGCGCGACGCTCGCGGTTCAGCTTGCCCTGGGCGAGGTCCGCGAGGGCATCCGTTCCCTCGCTCGCACCCAGGCCGGGCTCGAGGCGCGCGTCGAGTCGCGCACGGGGGAGCTGCGCGCCGCCAACGAGCGCCTGAAAGAAGAGGCGACGCGTCGGCGCGCCGTGGCCGACCAGCTCACGGAGGCGGCGGCGGTCTTCGAGCACGCCGACGAGGGCATCGCGGTCACCGACATGTTCGGCCAGCTCCTGCGCATGAACCCGACCCTGCGCAGCATGCTGGGTCTGGGCGCCGAGCCGCAGCCCCGGCACATCGGCGACCTCATCCTCGCGAGCGTTCAGGGCGACCCCATCGCAGAGCTCGCCCACATGGTCCGCAAGCGCCAGTCCTGGCGCGGCGAGGTGCGGCTGAAGCGGCTCGACGACCGCGAGCTGCCCGTGTGGCTCTCGATGACCCCAGTGCTCGCCGAGCGAGACCGCCCCAAGCGCGTGGTGTGGCTGCTGACGGACATCGCGGTCATCAAGGCGCAGCACGAGCGGCTCGACCATCTGGCGCACCACGATCCGCTCACCTCGCTGCCGAACCGGCTCCACTTCCACAAGTCGCTCGCGCGGAGCCTGGAGCGCCACCACGCCCAGCCGCTGACCTTGCTCTTCCTCGACCTGGACGGGTTCAAGCGCATCAACGACACCCTGGGACACCCGGTGGGCGACGCGGTGCTGGTGGAGGTCGCGCGGCGGCTGCGGCGTCGCCTGCGCCGCGACGACCTGCTGGCGCGGCTCGGGGGCGACGAGTTCACGGTCCTGGTCGAGGGGGTGTCCTCGTCCGACGTGGTCGAGCTGCTGGTGGGCAAGCTGCTCGAGGCCTTCTCCAAGCCGGTGGTGGTGGACAGCCACGAGCTCTTCGTCAACGCGTCGGTGGGCGTCGCGCGATTTCCGCAAGACGGCGCCACCGCTGACGAGCTGGTGCGCAACGCCGACACAGCCATGTACCGCGCGAAGGAGCTGGGCAGCGGCATGGTCAGCTTCTACACCGGTGCGCTGACCGAGCAGGCCCGCGAGCGTCTCGCCCTGGGCAACGACCTCCGACGCGCCGTACGCCAGGGCGCGATCCAGCTGCACTACC
>JAUIAC010000437.1 GCA_030425545.1 bacterium
GTCTGCCGGTCACCGTCGCGCGGATCGTGCCTGCGGCGTGAGCGGCGGCCGCGTCGGATTCAGCGACGCCCGAGCGTCGCGACGCGGGATGTTCGCTCCCTGTCGCGGGTGCGTTATGGTGGGACCGACCCTGGAGGCGCCATGGACTTCATCAGCTCCAGCCACGTGACCTCGCGCTACCTCATGGAGGTCGGCGTGGTGGTCATCGTCGCCATCTACTTTCACCGTCACGCGGGCCAGCGCTGGTTCGCGCCGCTCTTCTTCGTCGCGGCCCTCGCTGGCGTGTCCTACCACGAAGGCGTGATCACCTCTGGCGCGGTCAACGCGGTGACCTCCGTGGCCACCGACAAGATCGACGCGGCCAACCTGAAGGCAAAGGCCATCGGCGGCCAGGCCCACAGCACGTCCGCGGGCGGCGCGGGCAAGACCAACGAGCACTACAAGAAGCGCGTCGACAAGTGAGTCCGGGGCCACAGCGGCCCGGGATCAGCGCTGGCAGGCCGCGCAGAAGAAGGTCGCGCGGGCGAGCAGCACGGTGCGCGTGACCTGGGAGCGCTCCCCGCATCGGTGGCACGGCGCGCCGTCTCGCCCGTAGACGTCGAGTCGCTGTTGGAAGTAGCCCGGGTTCTCGTCGCCGCCGACAAAGTCCTTGAGCGTCGACCCGCCCGCGTCGATGGCCTCGGTCAACACGTCACGCGCGGAACGCACCAGGCGGTCGCAGGCCGCACGCCCGACCCGCCCGGCTGGCTTGAGCGGGTGCACCCGCGCCCGCCAGCAGGCCTCCGACGCGTAGATGTTGCCCACGCCGACGACGCGCTTGGCGTCCATGAGCACGGCCTTGATCGCGGCGCGTCGCCCTCGGGTCTCTGCGTAGAGGCGAGCCCCGGTCCACGCCGGGTCGAAGGGCTCCGGGCCGAGCGTGGTGAGCAGGCGGTGCGGGGTCGCGGACCACACCACGTCCAGCGCGCCAAAGCGACGGGCGTCCTGGTACCGGAGGAGCTGCGGTCCGGCGGGCGTGTCGAAGGCCATGCGCCAGTGCTCGTGGTCGCGCCAGGGCGGCGCGTCCTCCGCCGCGCCGAGCCAGCATCGCCCCGACATGCCGAGGTGAATCAGCAGGCTCGCCACATGGGGGCTGCGCGGCTCGGTGTCCTGGGTCGGGCCAGCGCCTGGGTCGACGTCGAGCAGCAGGTACTTGGCGCGGCGGCGGACGGCGGTGATCTGCCCGCCCACCGCGCCCGAGACGGCACGGACCGGGATCGGGTAGCGCAGATCTTCGCGCCGGAGCGTCACGTCCACCAGCCGCCCGCCGGTGAGCGCAGGGGCCAGCCAGCGGCGCACGGTCTCGACTTCGGGGAGCTCAGGCATGGCGGGACGAGATCCGGGCAGAGAGGGGCCGACGGCGACGGGCGGGAGGCCGCCTCAGCGCGCGCGCCGGCTCGCGATGAGGGTCGAGCAGCGCACGGACTGACGCATGAGCTGGAGCTCCTGCTGGTACAGGCGGGCGCGGTCGAGCTCGGTGAGCGCCGCGCCCTCGCCGCCCCGCTTGGTCCACTCGCCGCCGTGCGCCGCGCGGCGGCCGGTGTCGACGCGGATGCACGAGAAGATCGAGCGATAGAGCGCGATGCGCCCCCCGCGACCAGTCTCGTCGCGGCGGACCCCCGGCACCCCGAGGCTCTTCGCCAGATCCGCGAGGTGGAGGTCCAAGAGCCCCGAGCGTTCGGAGAGACGGCGGAAGTCGGCCTGGGCCTGACCTTGAAAGCGCCACGCGGGCACCGGGTTGTAGCGCATGGGCCCGGCGGCCGAGCGCGGGCGCGCCCGCTGCAGCCGACGAAAGACCTCGCGGGTGATGAGCATGTAGTGGCGCATGGTCATGTCCATGGCGCGATCGCGGCGGGCCGCGTTGGTCAGCTGCTTGCGCCAGCGAGCGTGGACGAGGGCGGGGTCGGGGCCCACCGGGCGCGGCGCGTCGACGGGCGGGGCGGGCCGGTCGGGGGCGACGCCGGGCTGCCCTGGGGCCGCGCGGGACGCCAGCGGCGCGGCGTCCCCCCCTGGCGTGGAGGCGCGCACCTGGGGCTGCTGGCCACCGCACGCGGCCAGCCCGAGCGAGGCCACGAGCGCGGCGTAGGCGAGCCGGTGAGCGCGGGCTGAGCGGCGCGTGATCACGGCACCTGGGGTCACGGGGCATGCGGTCACGGGGGCTCCCAAGGGTTGGTCGGGCGGCGCGCAGGCCCCCGTCGCGTGGCGCGTCTCTCGCGCGGCGCGGCCTCGCCGCAGGCTAGCAGGACCCCTGGTGGGGTGCGAGGTGTTGGGCCGCTCGGTCAGCGACGCCGCAGGCGGGCCGCGACGCGCGCCCGCACCACGTCCAACCCGGGCATGCCCAGCAGACTTCCCGCCACCGCCACGACGGTCGCCCAGGCGAGGCCGGCGAGCGCCAGCCGTGCGCCGTAGTGGGCTGTCGACGGCCAGCTCTGGGTCAGCGACGTGGCGGCCGTGTCGACGCCCCGCGCGACCCCGAAGGCGAGCGCGGCCACCGGCACGGCGCGCAGCAGGCCGCCGCCCAGGACGCGCAGGTCCAGGCCGAGCTTTCGCCGCGCCAGCACGGCCAGCGTGAGCACCTGCAGGCTCATGCCCACGCTGCCCGCCACGCCGAGGCCGACGATGCCGCGCTCCGAGAGCCAGGCGTAGAGCGGCATGCAGGCCGCGGTCACCACCGACGTCGCGATCATCGGTCGCCAGGTGTCGCCGACGCCGTAGAGGGCGCGCGCGAGCACGGCCTGCGCCGTCCAGGCAGCGATGCCGGCGCTCAGCGGGACCAACGCCGCTGCGGTGTGCACGGTGTCGGCGCGGCCGAAGCGACCGTGCTCGAAGAGCAGCCCGACCACCGACTCCGGCGCCGCCATCATGAACGCCGACACCACCAGGGCCAGCGCGCTCACCCCGGCCACGGCGGTCCCCAGCAGGTTGGCCAGCTCGTCGCGGCGCCCCTCGGCATAGAGCCGCGCCACATAGGCGCCGGTGGCCTGCCCGGCCGCGGTCCCGATCAGGCCGATCGGCACCAGCATCAACCGGCGGGCGCTGTTGAGCCACGAGATCGAGCCCTTGGCCAGGTGCGAGCCGTAGTGCACGCCGAGCCACTCGTCGACGGTGGTCAGGCTGACGCCGATCATCAGCGGCGTCGCCGTCCACAAGAACGCCCGAACCTCCGGGTGGAGCGAGGGCGCGACCGGGCGGAAGCGCAGCTGATCCCGCGCGACCCACACGGGCACCACCAGCGCGCCGAGGACGGCGCCCACCAGCGCGCCCCACGAGAAGCCTTCGATGTCGCCCGAGAGCGCACCGACCGCGCCCCCCACGATGATCCCGCCGTTGTAGAGCAGCGGCGTCAGCGCCAACGCGCCGAAGCGCTGCCGCGCCAGCAGCGTCGCCTGGACCAGGCCGCCGAAGATGAAGCAGATCTGCGCCGGGAACACGATGCGGGTGAGCCGCGCGGTCTCCTTCACCTGGGCGTCCGAGAAGCCGTCCACCAGCAGGCGCACCACGTCTTCGGTGAAGACCTCGCCCAGGACCACGCCCACCGTCACGGCGAAGAGCATGAACGAGGCGATGAGCGAGAACACCCGGTCCACCTCGGGGTGGCGTCCCCTGCCCGGGCCCGACGTCGCCTTCTCTCCGGGCGGCTTGGCGTCGATCTCCGCGTAGACGCGGGCCATGCGCGGCAGCAGGCTGACCGTCAGCGCGCCGCCCGCGAGCAGGTAGTTGAGCATGTCGGGCACGGCGAACGACGCGCGGTAGATGTCCGTGAGCTCGGTGGCGCCGTAGAGGCTGTTCAGCAGCAGGTCGCGGCCGTAGCCCATGCCGCGGGAGAGGAGGGCGCTCGCCGCCAGCAGCAGGGCGCTCGCGCGCAGCGCTCCCCCACTGGCGACGCGACGGGCGGACGCCGCGGCGACCGACGCGGAGGGCTCCGGGGCGCGCGGTGCGGCGCTCGCGTTGCCGTGCGGGTCGCTGGGCTCGTGCGGCTCGGTGGGCTCGTGCGGCTCGGTCATGGGCGGAGCATCGCTCAGCGGTCGTCGCCTGTCAGGAAAGCGACGCGGGCTCTCGCGCCCCGGCGTTGCCGACACACGATCGGCGCGGTACACCGCCCGGCATGGACATTTGGCAGGCACTGATCTTGGGCGTGGTAGAGGGGCTGACAGAGTTCGTGCCCGTCTCTTCCACGGGGCACCTCATCCTCACCGGCGCCTGGCTGGGCCTCGACGCGACGCCGGACCAGAAGGCGGCGGTCGACGCGTTCGACATCGTCATCCAGGCCGGCGCGTGGCTCGCCTGCGTGCTCTACTACCTGCGGTGGCTGGGGACGCGGGTCGCGGGCATCTTCAGCGACGACGTGCTCGAGATGAGCCGAGGCTGGCGGCTCATCTTCAACCTGATGTTCGCCTTCGTCCCGGTGGTCATCGTCGGGCTGCTCTTTCGCAAGGCGATCAAGGCCGTGCTCTTTGGTCCCCTGCCGGTCGCCGTGGCCCTGGCCGTGGGCGGCGTGGTGATGATCGCGGCGGACCGGCTCCGGCGCGACGACGCCGAAGACGACCTCGACATGATGACCATGAAGCAGGCGATGGTGGTCGGTCTGGCCCAGTGCTTCGCCCTGATCCCGGGCACGTCACGCTCGATGTCGACCATGATTGGCGGCATGGCGGCCGGCCTGAGCGCCCGCGCCGCGGCGGACTTCAGCTTCCTGCTCGCCGTGCCCGTGCTCGGCGCCGCGACCGCCTACGAGCTGCTCAAGGAGTGGCACGTGATGACCGCCCACATCGGCTGGGAGGCCATGGCCGTCGGGCTCATCGCGTCGTTTGTGGTCGGCTGGGCCTCGATCGCGGTCTTCCTGCGCATCATCGTCGCCCGCGGGCTCGCGCCCTTCGGGGTGTATCGCGTGCTGCTCGCGGGGG
>JAUIAC010000438.1 GCA_030425545.1 bacterium
ACGCTGTCGGTCGTCACCGCGCGGTTCTCCAGCCCGATGCGCAACAGCCCTCCGGCCTCTAAGAGCGTTGGGCTGTCTCGACCGATGGCGACGGTCATGAGATCTGCCCCGACGCCGAGCGCGACCGAGGTCACGGACTCAAAGCGGTCGTTATTGGCGTCGCCGTCTTCGCTTCGCTCGACGAGGAGGTGGATGTCCGGCGCGGTGGCTCCTGGTTGGACCACCCTTCCGAACACCGTCATCAAGGCCTGATTCGCATCGCCTACGTCAAGCAGCAGCTCTGGTGGCTGGACCCAAATCGTGGCGTTGCCGGTGAGGAAGGCATCGTCCAACGCGACGCGCGCGTCGAACCAGTGATGACCGACGCCGTCGGTCGGGACGCGCTTGCAGTTGCAGCTCATGGTGGCTCCCTTAGGTCATGTGGTTGTGGTGACCACGCTCAGCCGGTGACCAACGCGATCGAGACGCGTAGCCAGACCGTGCCGGTGCCTGCGTTAATTGAGGACACCGCGATGCGCCCGATGCCGCGCGGGTAGAGGTTCGCGACCGCTGCGTCGGCGCCGAAGCTGGCTTGCAACACGCTGCGGCCGGCGGTGGTGATCTGAAGGGGGGTGGCGAGCATCGACTCAAAGAGGTCGCTGCGTGTCTCTCGGGTGGCCGAGCGCTGGATGTCGAGCTCCAGTCGGTCCGTGCCGGTCAGCGGACCTGTCGCTAGTGCCTCGATCACGACGTAGGCCTGATTGGCGTCCCCGAAATCGATGAACTCGTGGGGTGCCATCTCCCACGTGTCTGTGGTGCCGAGCATGACTGTGTCTTCGAACCAGGTGAGGGTCTGACTCATGAGATGGACTCCTTGCCTCAGGCTGCGCGCCGCAGACGCACGAGCATGCGCAGGCGAATGGGGGCGGCGTTGGTCGAGTCGTCGTTGGTGACTCGAACGCGCAGGGTGCCAATGGGCTGAGTCCAAGCAGCGTTGGACTGCCCTTGGCCGACGAGCCGCGGCGAGGTGCCAGCGCCACGCGGCAAGGTCCACGCGGGAGAGCCGGTCTGCGAGACGGGCTGCCACGCGTCGTCGTCGTCAAGCGGCGCAGCGCTTCGTTCGACCTCGACCTCGACAGGGCTGGCGGCACCAACGAGCACGTGGTCGAGGTCGAGCTCCACGGCGAGGGTGTCACCGAGCGGGAGCCATTGATCATTGGGCAAGCGCCAGCTGCTGTTGGGGGGGATCCAGAGCCAGCGGTCAAACCACAGGCTTGGGGCGTCGTCGTGGGGCAGGATCATGCTCACCTCATGAAGCGTGAGGACGCGTCAGGGGAGGCAAGGGCTCCTCTCGCGTCGCTGGATGTCCGGTCGATGGGCGCATCGTAGCCCCCCCCCCCCCGAGGGTGTCAACTGCTTTGTCAGGACGCCTCACGGCGCGCAACGGCGTCGGCAGCGGACGCTTTGATGGTTGTTGAGGGTGCTCATGACGCAGGAGCCCACAGCCAAGGCCCTGGTCGGCATACTTGGTAGCTTTGTTATAGTTGGTGAGTTGGGTTTGAGTGGTATGTTTTTTGATGGTTTTGGTATTGATGTGTTGGATTTGGTTGTGTGTGGGTATGACCTGGGGCTTCGAGCAGCTCCGCGCCCGGAGGGTCCGGACCTCACGGGAGGCTCAGCCCAGCCACGTCACGGGCGTGTCGTCGCTGGGCTGTGCGCCGAGTGGGCGCTACTGCACACACTTACCCTGCGTGCAGACCCCGCCCGTGCCACAAGGCGCGCCCTCAGCCAAGGGCACGCTGCCGCAGCCGGTGACCGGGTCGCAGGTGGGCACGCGGCAGGGGTCGTCGACCTTGCAGTCGGCGGGGGAGAGCCCGTGGCAGACCCCCGCTTGCTCGCAGCTGTCGTGGAGCCAGTCATTGGAGATGCGGTAGTAGCACTTGTCGATGTCGAGGCCGGACTTCTCGGCCTGAATCAGCTTGCAGAGCGTCCTGACGATGCGTCCGTCATGCAGCGGTTGAGGGGGCAGCGCGTCCGCCTCGTCAGAGACCTGAACGGACTTGAGGACCCGCAGGTTCCGATCGAACACCACATAGCCTGCCGCATGGTGCACGTGCTTGTTGCCCTTTGCCTTGCGAGTCAGACCGGACAGGAAGACCCCGCCGCTGGGGAGGCGTGACGGTCGGAGTGAGGAGACCTGGAACTCGCGTTGCGTCCAGAGCGTGAACTTGCGCGTGCCTAGCGGCTTGCAGCCCAAGTCGAAGGTCGCGACCTCGAAGCTCCTCGCACCAGGGTAGATGCCCTTGAGTTTCTCTTCCATGGGGGGCAGCGGCTGCTCATCCAGCACGGCGCTCAACACCTGGAATCCGACCTTGTTTGGGACCATGGCCAGCGGGATCTTCATGTCGAGCGGCTTTCTCACAACTGCCGCGGGTAGCCCACCTGTCTTTGGGTCAAAGCAGCGTATGCGTACCGTGCCGTTCACATACGAGTGGACCGACGGGTAGACCTTGGGCGGACTCGGATCCAGGATCGCGACGGTACCGGTGGCTGAGACTGCTAGTCGCGGAGGGTGGTAGGGGCCACAATTTCCGTCGTCCATGGACACAACTCTGGACAGTGTCGTTTGGCCGGAGCTCAGATCGATTGAGTAAAGCGCCATGACGCACTCGGAATCGATACCATCGTTCACTGTGGCGGCCCACGCGTACCATCCGAAGCCGCCCCCGCCTACGATTAGAGCAACGTTAAGTGGCGAGGCAAGCGGGTGCAGCGTCCCCGTTGTCTCGGCAGGGAGCTGCGCTTCAAGTAGTTCTCGGCTAATCACAGCATTCCATCTTACCAGGCCGTCGCGCGTGAGACCCATAGCGATAGTCCAAGGCGGCTTGAGGTTGTGAGCGCCGTAGACCACGGCACCCTCTTCGGTCGACCAACCTGCCGCCGGCTGAAACACCGGCGCAAGAGCAGACTGCTCGACGCCTGTTGGGCCCTCGCGCAGGAGAGAGACTGTTCCGGTAGAAACCGGCAAGACCGTTGAGCTCAGCCATCGGAGTTCTCCGTCCGACCCAACCATCAGAGGGGCCATGCGGGCGGGAATCAGAAGGCCGAGGTCAGCGGCCCGACTCCAGAACCCGACGCCCGGTGGCATCCCATCGAGGTCGCCGATCGCCTCTCCGAAGTTGGCGTACGAGGGCAGCTTGGTGACACAGCTACCGCGGATCCAGCGGCCACGCTCGATGCAGTTCATAAGATCATCGCAGGACGAGTCGAGGTCTGTGTCGGGCGAGTCACCGATCGCAATGTCATGAACGGAATCACCTTTACGATCCTCATCAGGACTTGAGGTAGATGATCCGTTTGTTGATGCCGGCTGCTCGATGCCCGCCGGGCCGGTGCAACTCGCGGCGAGAAGCAGGCCGAGGGACATGACAAGAAACTTCACTTCCACGCTCCACAATTCATTCCCTGCACGCCGATCCACTTCTTGCGCTCTGAGGCTATCAGCGAACCATACGTGCTTGACCACAGCGAAATCTTGGCCGCTAGCGCCGCGTGCGACACACCCATCGGCGGTAGGGAGTTTGGGAAGCCACACACCTCCGACTGCGCCAGTTTCGTTGCCCACCCAAATACGAAGAGCTTGAGTTGGTCCCGGGAAACTGTTGGACACCCCGGAATTTGGGCGCTAGATCCGGGTTGCTGTGGAATATCGACTGTCTCCGATCTAGCGTTGAAGCTGTAATCAGTAGAGCTATTTAGGCCAAACATGAATGGGATCGTGCCAGTCTTAAATTCCTTCGCGACCCAGATGTGCTCGCAGTGGCACTCCGGGTCTCCGAACCAAGTGCCCCACACCCTCCGCTCTGACGCTATTGGCAACCACCTCCACGCCTTCTTTGCGTACACTTCAGAAAGCAAGCTCTTCTGCTCCACGTTATCGTTGATGATGACCACGATGTTCGAGGATCCCTTACCGAACAGATAGCCCGATCCTTCATTGAATGAGGGGAAGATCGATAGGCCGAGCGTGCCTAGCACGGCGCCTGGGTATTTCCAATTCGACGACGGTTCAGCTGTCGGATTGAACGGCCACCAGAAGTACGCGGCGTCGCGCCACTTGTTGAACAGCGCGAGCATGGCCACGGTCTCGTCGGCGAGAGCACGCTGTGCATAGTACTTGGCCCACGCTGGGTACTGCTTCTTCAGCAGTTCGTACTTCTGCCATGCTGCGGCGCATTTGGCATCGTAGATATTCGTCGCCGGGTATGGGTTACAGGTGGGCGGGACTGGCGGGCCCAAGTAGAAGAGTGGCTGGAACTGGTCTCGCCCGGACTGGTACGGCGGCGGCTTCTCAGGATACGGCACGAAGCGTCCGCACGTGTCGATGCCATCTGGCTCAATGTACTCGCCTCTTTGCGGAACGGCTTGCGGCCATCGAGGCTCGCCATAGGCATGGGCGGGCCTCACATCAACGCCAACCCCGACGCGCCAACGCGCCTGTTCAGACGGCAGCGCCGACCGCTGCTCCCACCTTTTCATGACAACGTCCTCCGACTCATCACCCGCATGCCTCGAGGCACCGACACCTGCCGATCATAGCGGCTCAGCGCGATCCACACACGGATTTCCACATAGCCGACGCTGTCGGTCGTCACCGCGCGGTTCTCCAGCCCGATGCGCAACAGCCCTCCGGCCTCTAGAGCGTTGGGCTGTCTCGACCGATGGCGACGGTCATGAGATCTGCCCCGACGCCGAGCGCGACCGAGGTCACGGACTCAAAGCGGTCGTTGTTGGCGTCGCCGTCTTCGCTTCGCTCGACGAGCAGGTGGATGTCCGGCGCGGTGGCTCCTGGTTGGACCACCCTTCCGAACACCGTCATCAAGGCCTGATTCGCATCGCCTACGTCAAGCAGCAGCTCTGGTGGCTGGACCCAAATCGTGGCGTTGCCGG
>JAUIAC010000439.1 GCA_030425545.1 bacterium
AGTCCGCTGGCGGCAAACAGCTCACGCTGGCGCCCTGCGTGAACGCGTCGCCCGTGTGGGCAGACGCCGTCGTGACGATGCTGCGCGAGCAGGCGGCGATCTGAGCGGGCGCCTGCGAGGACGGCGTGACGTCCCCGCGCGCCCCTACTTTCGGGTGCGGTGGTCCAGCGTCGCGGTGGTCGGCTGACGACCGGCGGCGCGAAAGGCCATCGACGAGATGCGCTCCGCCAGCTGAGCCACGCCCAGCACCGCGCGGTCGTCCACGTAGGCCGCCGCGCTGTCGCCGCGAAAGCGCGCGCTCGCGGCGCGCAGGTCCTGCAAGAAGAGCGGCACGCCCCCGCCCTCGCGGAGGCGCTGCAGCGGCTCCCCAGCGCGGGTCAACCCGACCCACGACGCCCCCCGCGGCAGCCCCGGGCCGCGCTCTTCGATGAGCTCCAGGTCCTCGCCCTGGCCGCCGGTCATCAGCACCTCGAGCCGATACCCCTCGTCGCCCTTCGACGTGTAGAGCACCTGGTCGAGGTGGAGCGGCCCGCACAGGTCCCAGAGCGCGTGCAGCCGCCCGACCGCGAGCTGCCCCACACGACCCGCGGCGTGTTCGTCGGCGACCCATCGGTACAGGCCGCCGCCAAACTGGACCCGGAGGGCCTTGATACCCTGCCGCGCCACCTGTGCCTTGAGCCCCTGATGTTCGCTGGTGAGCAGGCCGATGAGCTCGAGGTGGACGACCTTGCCCGCCGCCAGCGCGCTGCCTAGCAGCGCATGGGCCCCTGCCGCCGTGTGGCAGAGCGGGAACTCGACCAGGGCGTGCTTGCCAGCGTGGATGGCCGCCGCGCACAGGTCGCCGTGGCGCGCGTTCTCGACACACACCACCACCGCGTCGACCTCAGGATCGCGGATCGCGGCCCGCAGCTCGTCCTTCGGCGCGCGGCCCGGCACGTGGTGGACCAGCGTCAGCCCCGGCTCTGCAGCGATGTCGCGTGCGCGGATGCGTCCCGCGCGCCCCGCGCCGAGCACGGCGAAACGCAGCGGCGCGTCGCTCGACCCGGGCGTGGTCGGTGGCTCGACCGCGGTCATCGCAGGCTCCGCGCGCAGCGGAATCCTATCCACTCCACCTTGTTGCCCGGGCCGTAGGCGTTGCGGAAGGCCGCGCGGGCCTCGTGGCCGCTCCAACGATAGGCGCCGCCCCGAAACAGCCGGTTGTCCCCGGACGCGGCCCCCACAGGGTCGACCAGCGGCGCGTCGCCAGGCTTGTCGTAGGGCGCCTGCCAGTCCCAGACCCACTCAGCGACGTTGCCGAGGGTGTCGTAGAGGCCCCAGCGGTTGGGCTTGCGGCTCCCCACCGGGTGGCTCTCGAGCTTCGAGTTCAGGTCGTACCACGCGACGTCGGCCAGGTTGCCGTAGCGCGCGCCACGGGTGCCAGCGCGGGCGGCGTACTCCCACTCCGCCTCGGTGGGCAGCCGATAGCCGCCGCAGTGCACGCCCTTGAACGAGATGTTCGCGCCGGCCTCGACGTAGCAGAGCGAGAGCTTGCGGCGCCGCGAGAGTTCATTGCAGTAGTGCACCGCCTCGTACCAGCTCACCATCTCCACCGGGCAGCGTCCGCCGCAGGCCTTGTTATGCGAGGGGTTCTTGCCAATCAGCGCCTCGTACTCCGCCTGGGTCACCTCGGTGGCCTGGATCTCGAAGGGCCAGCGGATGCTCACGTCGTGCGGCAGCTCGTCCACAGAGCGCCCGGCCTCGCCCGGCGGGGAGCCCATGGTGAAGCGCCCCGCGGGGATCTTGACGAAGCCAGGGGTCACGGCCGTTCGCTCGGCGGGAGCCGCGCCCGCGTTGAAGATCGGGCTGGGCGGCGGCGGCGGCAGCGGCGTCTCCTTGGCGGTCGGCAGCGGCGGCTCAGCGTCTTTGCCACATCCGACCGTCAGCGTCGCGAGGGCGGCGATGATGAAGGGCAGCGTGCGCGGCAGGCGCGTGTCGGTCCTGAAGCACGGTTCGCGGTGGCGGGCGGACATGACGCAGCTCCAGGGCGAGGGGGACAAGCCTGCGGTGTGTCTCGCGCGGAGCGGGCGCCGCGTCAAGCGGGCAGCGCCGGCGCGCGGAACGAGGTGGTGAGTGGCGCGCGGCGTCTGCTAGCATGGGCCGAGACTCAACCGGGACCCGATTTGGATTCCGAGACCGTAGACCCCCTGCGGTGGAGACCTGCCCATGGACCGTGCCCCCCCCCCGGGCCGCGCACCGATTCGTATCTTGCTCGTCGACGACGATCCGGTCGATGTCGCGTTCACCCGCGCCGCGCTGCAACACGCCGGCCTGTCGAACGCGCTCTCCGTCGCGGAGGACGGCGTCGACGCGCTCGCCCGGCTGCGCCACGTCGGGCCTTATGTCGACCTGCCGCGCCCCCACCTCTTGCTGCTGGATCTCGAGATGCCGCGCATGGGAGGCCGCGAGCTGCTGCGCGAGCTGCGCCGCGACCCGGAGCTTCGCGAGCTGCCGGTCGTCGTGCTCTCCAGCTCCGCGGGGATGCGCACGAAGCTGCGCTCGGAGTTCGGGGTGCCCGACTGTCGATTCCTGCACAAGCCGCTCGAGTTCGGGACCTTCGTGCAGGCGATCCAGTCCATCGAGCGCTTTGGAGTCCGCATCGTGCGGGCAGCGAGCTGACCGATGCGCCGTCGCAAGTCGACTCAGCTTGGGGGCGGCCGAGGGGCGTCCGGCGCGCACAAGCGCCCGGTGCGTGTGCTGCTCATCGAGGACTCTCCGGAACAGGCTGCGGTCCAGCGCGCCGTGCTGGAGTCCGACGGTCTGCAAGTCGACGAGGCCCGTGACCTGGCCCAGGGGCTCGAGCACGTGCGCGCGTCGGAGGCCGCCGACCAGGCCGTCGCGCTGGTGGTGCTGGACCTCGGGCTGCCCGACGCCTTCGGCCTCCAGGCGGTCCATGGCGTCGCTGCCCTCGATCAGGCGCCACCTTTCGTCGTGCTCACCGCGACCGACGACCCCGAGCTCGCCCATGCGGCCGTCCAGCTGGGCGCCCAAGACGTCCTGGTCAAGGGCCGCGACGACGCACGGCTGGCCGCGGCCAGTCGCTACGCGATCGAGCGGCACGCCAGGCTGCTGCGCTTGGAGCGTGACGTCGCCCATCTGGAGCGCCTGCTGGAGGCGGTGCCCGACCCCTTGTTGGTCCTCGACGGCCATCAGCGTGTCGTGCGGGCGAACGCCGCCGCGGCGGAGCTCTACGGCCGCACCCCGGACATGCTGCGGGGCAAGGAGCTCCACGCGCCCGTGCCGGACGGTGGTCGGGTGCAGTTGCGCGTGACCCGGACCGGCGGTAAGGAGAAGCGGGCCGTCGCCACGGGCCGTTGGCTCACTGAAGGCGACACCACCTGGCGCCTGGTCTCGATTCGGGAGGAGGCAGACGGCGCCGGGTGAACGACCACCGGAGCGCGCTATGTCCTCGACCCCCAACGCCTATGCCCTGTCCATGCCGGACGACGATCCGCGCATCGCCGCCGTGGCCGCGGACGCAGACGCGCACTTTGAAGACACCGTGGCCACCCTGGTCGACTACCTCGGCTACCCGAGCATCTCGTGCCAGCCGGACAACTTCGACGACGTCCGCCGGCTCGCAGAGCGCGTGCGTGACGACGTGACCGCCCTGGGCCTGCACAACGCCCGCCTGCTGGAGCTCCCCGACGCGTTGCCGGTGGTGGCGGCGGAGTGGCTCGACGCGGGCCCGGACGCGCCCACGGTGCTGATCTACGGCCACCTCGACATCCAGCCGGTGGAGCGAGAGAACTGGCACACCGATCCCCACGAGGGGGTGCGCTCGGGTGAGCGCCTCTTCGCCCGCGGCGCGGCGGACGACATGGGCGGTTGGCTCTCGCACATGGCCGCCATCGCCGCGTGGTTCCGGGGCACGGACAAGCTGCCCTGCAACGTGCGGCTCATCGTGGAGGGCGAAGAGGAGATCGGCTCGCCGAACCTCGAGCGCTTCATGGACGCGTTCCCCGTCGCGTTCGACGCGGACGTGATGGTGCTCACGGACTGTGAGAACCCCTCGACCGACGTGCCGGGGCTGACCGTGAGCCTCCGAGGCCTGATCGAGGTGGAGCTCCGCTGCGAGGCCCTGGGCGCCGACGTGCACTCCGGCCTGTGGGGCGGCATGGTCCCGGACCCTGCCCTGGCGCTGTGTCAGCACATCGCCAAGCTCGTCGACGACGACGGGCGTCTCGTGCCGGGGCGACGGCCGATCACGGACGAGATGCGCAGCTCGACCTCCGGTGTGCCGCTGGACGACGAGACCATCCGCGGCGGGGCGCACCTGGTGGAGGGCGTCGACCCGCTGCCCGCCCGAGGCGTGCCGCCGGGGCTCTGGTTGTGGCGTCAGCCCAGCGTGACCGTCCTGTCGACCACCCTGCCCGTCCCCGGCCGTGAGAAGAACGCGATCCGCAAGACGGCGTCGGCGCTGCTCTCGGTGCGGCTGGCCCCGGACCAGAGCGCGGAGGAGATGTTCGCCGCGCTGCAGAGCGCCGTCGGGGGGTACAAGCCGGGCGGCGTGAAGACGACGCTGCACATGACCAAGGCCTTCGGCTCGGGCTGGCTCTACCAGCCCAAGGGCCCTGCGTTCGACGCGGCGGACCGGGCCTACGTGAAGTCGTGGGGCCACAAGCTCGTGCGTGTCGGCGTCGGCGGCTCGATCCCCTTTGTCGCGCTCTTCGGCCGCCGTTTTGGCGACCTGCCGCTGATCCTCAACGGCGTGCTGGATCCGAAGTCGACCGCCCACGGGCCCAATGAGTCGATGCACCTCGGCGTGTTTCGCAAGGCCATCGCCGCCAACGTGTACCTGCTCGACGAGCTCGGGCGGCTCGGCAAGGCCGCCCTCCAGGCGGGATGACACACGGCCCTGAACGTGGGCGGG
>JAUIAC010000031.1 GCA_030425545.1 bacterium
AGGTGTCGGGCGCGGAGGTGTCGGGCGCGGAGGTGTCGGGCGCGTCTGCGTCCCCGGCCGGAGCCGCCGACCCGTGACGCCACACCGCCACGACGCTGCGCGCCGCCGCGTGGGACTCGGCGACGAAGGGCGTCGCCTCTGCCGACAAGCCCCAGCCGCGGCGGCGGCTCGCGCTCAGCGCGAGCGCGCTCAGTCGCAACCCGCGGGCGACGCCGTCGATGCCCTCTCCTGCCCACGTCCGCACGCGCTCCGGCGTCTGGGGCGGCGCGCCGCGCCGCGCCTCGAGCCAGCGCGTGAGCCCCCGCGCGACGGGGTGGCGGCTGGTGTGCTCGATGTCGTGGAGGGCCGCCTGCAGCTCGGCCCGGCCGGCGTCCGCCCTGGACGAGGGTCCCGTGAGGTCCGGCGCCCACCACTCCGCCACGACGTTGGGTCGCCCCTCTGTGAGAGTGCCCGTCTTGTCGAAGACCACGGTGCGAACCTGGGCGAGGCGGTCGATGACCGAGGGCTCCCGTACCAACACCCCCTCGCGCGCCGCCGCCGCGATGGTCAGCGCCGCCGTCACCGGCGTCGCCAGGCCAATGGCGCAGGGGCAGGCCACGATGAGCACCGTCATGGCCACACGCAGGCCCTCCCCGACGTCGACCTGCCAGGCCCACCACCCAAAGGCCCCGAGCGCGACCGCGATCACCGTCGCGGTGAAGCCCGCGCCAAGCCGGTCGGCCAGCATGGGCGTTCGCCGCAACCCCGCGCCACCGGTGGGGTGCGCCTGGCCCTCGTCGAGGCGCACGGCCGGCCCCAGCGCCTCGACCTCGAGCGCGTCGTCGACCGCTCTGGCCCCGGCGGGGAGCGCCGCTCCGACGGCCAGCTCGCGCGGCGCCTCCTCACCCGTGGTCACCTGCAGGTCGACCGCCGCCGGTCCCGCGACGAGCCGGCTCTCACAGGGCACGCCCTGCCCCGGCAGGACGCGGAGGCGGTCGCCGACGACCACGGACTCCGGCGCCAGCTCGACCCAGGCCCCGTCGCGCAAGACCTGCACCAGCTGAGGCATCGTCGCTGCGAGCAGCCTGGCCCGCGCGACCGCCCGCTCGACGGCGCGGGTCTGAAAGAAGCGGCCGACCAGGAGCGCGAACACCAGGACGGTCAACGAGTCGAAGTAGAGCTCGTGCCACCGGCCGCGCACGGTCTGGACCGCGGAGTAACACCACGCCGCCGCGACGCCGAGGCCGATGGGCAGATCGAGGCTCACCAGCCCCGCGCGCAGCGCCGCCAGCGCGTTGGCGAAGAAGACGCGCCCCGGCACGAGCACGCTGACCGTGGCCAGGGCCAGGGAGAACCAGCCGAAGAGCGCGGCGTAGCGGCCCGCCTCCAGCCCCGTGTAGTAGGGGAGCGTGAGCATCATCGTGTTGCCGGCAATGGCGCCGGCGATGGCGAGGTTCACCAGCTCCTTGCGCCCGCCCGAGGCCTGGTCGCGCTGCTGCCCGGGGAGCGCGACGCCGTAGCCGAACTGGCCGATGCCGACCGCGAAGTCCGCGAGCGCTGTGCTCGCGTCGAAGCGGAGGAAGACCTCGCGGCGCATGAGGTCGACGTGGACCTCGCGCACGCCCGGGTGCTTCTTGCCGACCTCTTCGATGACCCAGGCGCACGCCACGCAGGTCATGCCGTCGACGGCCCACGTGGTCTCGTGGCCAGCGACCTGCGCGTCACCGTCCGTGAAGCGGAGCGGCTGACAGTGGTGGCTGCGGTACGCGTCGGTGTCGAGGTAGGCGTAGCGCTCACTGTCACGCGGCCGCGCGGCGACCCCCAGCAGCGCGTCGCGATCGACGTCGCGCACACGGTAGTAGTCGTCGAGCCCACCGGCCTGGAGCGCCGTGAACACGGTCTCGCAGCCCGCGCAGCAGAACGACACCCCCGGCTCGACCGGGGCGCGGCAGTGACGACACACGGCGGCGTCGCCAGCGTCGACCGACAGCGCGTCGGGCGTGCCAGGACGAGCGTCGGGTGGTCGGGGCAAGACAGACGACAGGGGGCGCTCCTGGGCAGAGGTTGGCGCTGCGTCACACCGCGGCGGACGGTCGCAGCAGGGCCGGCCGACGGAGGACTCAGCTTCGGGGACCCTGCCGCGCCGCCGTCGCACACGCTAGTCCGTTTGGCGGACAGAATAAGGAATGGTTTGCAATCTCGGCTCGTCCCGCGCTTTCATGGGCTCATGTCGACGACAACCAAGCTCCCCTTTCGCAGCCCCGAGCGGCGCCGCCTGCGCGCGCGAGCGGCTCGCCACAAGGGGACATGCCCCGTGCGCAGGTCACCTTACTCCCCCGGCCTCGTCGGACTGGCTGGTGTCGCCCTCGTGCTGCTCGGCGCACACGTGCCCGCGAGCGCCAGGGCACAGGCGGCCGCCCGGCCGAGTCAGCCCAAAGAGACGTTCACGCCACAGGGCGAGTTCGCCATTGGCCTGGTCGGCACCACGTCGCGAAGGAACGCGGCCGGCGCGCTGAGCCTGGTCGGCGACATCAAGATGTCGCCCGCGTTGTCGCTGCGGCTGGGCGTGGCCGGGGTGTCCGACGCGCTGGGCGAACCGCCCTTGGCCACCTTCGGCGCGGGCTACGACGGCGAGAACCTCGCCTTCCGCCTGCAGCTGCTCATCTCCAGGAGCGAAGGCCTGTTGCCGGTGCCCGGTCTCGCGCTGCGCGTCGGTCCCAAGCGCCTGCACGTCGTCGTTCGAGCGCTCGACCCGGGCCTTGTTCCGGGCCCGATGGAGCTGGTTTTCGTCGGCGTCCGGGGAGATCTGGGCCGTGTGACGATCTCGACCGGCTACGCTCGCACCGTGGTGGACTCGTCTCAGCTCCACGTCGCGACGGCTGTCCGACTGGGCAGGGTCCGCGTCGGCGCGCTCCTCGGCGTCGGCCCCGGCTCGCGCGCCAAGCACATCACCGCCACGGGCGGCCTGAGCGTGACGGTCCCGTTCGGTCCAGAAGAGACGCTCGAGACCGGGGCCACGGCCGCCCCAGCCAGGCCGGTTCGCGCGCTCCGCCCGCAAGCCGTGGCCTGGCCGCGGACCGACAACGTCCTCGCGCCCGGGCGGACCTTCCTGCAGAAGCTGGGGACGCTCCGGGGGGCGCCGTCGACCCGCCCGCCCGCCCGCCTGAGCCTGTGCATCGTCGACGAGCACAAGGTGATCGAGGGGATCCCCTTCGCCCACATCAGCTGTGACACGGACCTGCCGGCGACGTCGCCGACGGCCTGGCGCACGGGGTGCTATGTGACCCTGCCCAGCGGCGTCTGGCGGCTGGCACGATGCCCGAGTCAGGACAGCTCCCCCCCCGCGCCCCCTTCGCTCATCGTGCCTTCGGGCCGCCCGCCAACCAGCGCGCGCTTCGCCGTGTGGCACAGCGGCAGTCGCGTGCGGCGCAGGTTCACCCTCAAGCGCGGCGTGGTGTCGGCGGTGTGTCAGCACTTCGACTTCGACGCCCCCGAGGTGCGCTGTGTGGCCACTGGCTTGGGGCTGGTGTGGTCCGCGCGCTACTGGCCGGTGGAGGCCGGCGCGCCCAAGCCCAACGCGCCGCCCCGCCCTGCCGAGCCAGCGGTGCTCACCCTCGCCGTGAGCGAAGGGCCCACGTCGGCACCCGTGCACCTGCAGGTGGACAGCACCACGTCGGCTGCGTGCTACCTGTCCGCCAACTGCGCCGCCCATGGGCACTGCACGTTGCGCGGCGGGACCTGCGTCGCGGCGAGCGCCAAGGGCTGCCGGGACAGCATGACCTGCCGGCGCCACGGCAAGTGTGACCCCCTCGGCGGCATGTGTGTGGCGACCAACGACGTCGACTGCGCGGCGTCCACGGGCTGCGACCGCCACGGGCGCTGTGTCCACCGCCTGCGTCGGTGCGTGCGCCCCCCCAAGCCGTCGGCGGTGCCCTTGAGCGGTTCGGCGACGCCCGTGACCGCGTCGCCTCCCGCGGCCAGGTGAGGGTGGAGCCACCGCTTCGCCGCGTCAGCGCTGGCGTCAGAGCCCGAACTTGTCGACGCGATACCGCATCTGGTCGCGGCTGATCCCCAGCAGCTTGGCCGCGCGCGTGCGGTTGCCGCCGGTGCGCGCCAGGGCCTGACGGACGAAGTCCTGCTCGACGGCCTCGAGGTCGATGCCGGACTCGGGCAGGACGAAGCCGTCGTCCGCGCCGCCCGTGGCGCCCAGGAGCATCATGAAGTCCTCGATGCCGAGCTCGTCGCCGTCGGCCAGCAGCATCGCGCGCTCGACCGCGTTCTTGAGCTCGCGGATGTTGCCGGGCCAGTCGTAGCCCACCAGCGCGTCCATGGTCGCGGGGCTGACACCGCGGATGCGCTTGCGGAACTCTTCGTTGAAGCGGTCGATGAAGGCGTGGATCAAGATCGGCACGTCGCCGGTGCGCGATCTCAGGGTGGGCAGCTCGATGGGGAGCACGCGCAGGCGGTAGTAGAGATCCTCGCGGAAGCGGCCGGCCTTCACCTCGGCCTGCAGGTCCCGGTTGGTCGCGGCGATGACCCGCACGTCGACCTTGACGTCTTCGGCGCCGCCCACGCGCTTGAAGCTCTTCTCCTCCAAAAAGCGCAACAGCTTGGCCTGGAACGAGGGCGCCGTCTCGCCAATCTCGTCGAGGAAGACCGTGCCGCCGTCCGCCTGCTCGAGGAGCCCCCGCTTGCGCTTGCGCGCGTCCGTGAACGCCCCTGCCTCGTGCCCGAAGAGCTCGCTCTCGAGCAGGGTCTCCTGAATCGCCGAGCAGGTGATGTTCATGAAGGGCCGGGCGGCCCGGTCCGAGTTGTAGTGGATCGCCTTGGCCGCCAGGTCCTTGCCGGTGCCGGACTCGCCCGTGAGGAGGATGGTGCTCGCCCGCGTGGCGGCGATCTTGCGCATCAAGCGCTTGACCCGCTGCATCGGCACCGAGTCTCCGATGATCCGGCTGAAGTCGTAGGGCGCCGAGCTCGACGCGCGGAGGGTGCGGACCTCGTCGCGCAGCCGACGCGTCTCCAGCGCCTTGTCGACGAGCAGCACCAGCTCGTCGAGGTTCAGCGGCTTCACCACGTAGTGATAAGCGCCCTCGCGCATGGCCGCGACGGCGCGCTCCACGCTCGAGTGCCCTGTCATCAGCAGCACGGGCACCTCGGGCATGCGCTGCCGAAAGTCGCGCAGCAGGTCCATGCCGGTCATGTCTGGGAGCTGGTAGTCGAGCAGGACCAGATCCGGCCGCTCCTCCGCGACCAGCGCGAGCGCGGTGGTGCCGTCCTCGGCGTCCACGACGGCGTGCCCCTCTTCGGTCAGCCGCTCGCTCAGCGACCACCGGATCAGGGCTTCGTCGTCAATGACCAGGATGCTGCTGGCTGGCATCGCACACGCTCCGCGGGGACCACGGCGCGGTTGTCGACGCTGGCGGCGCGCGCGTCAAGGGAGGCTGGGTCGGCGTGCCCCCGCCGCGACACATGGCCGAGGCCGTGCGCGCCCTGGAGCCCGCCCCGCGCGCGCCCGAAAAGGCACAGGCGAGTCAGTGCAGGACGTCCCGTTGCGCCGCCACGACCATCCGCGTGAGCTCTTCCACGTCGAAGGGCTTGCGCAGAAAGCCGCGGGCCCCCATGGCCACGGCCTCGTCGGCCATATCGTCGTTGCCGTGGGCGGTGATCATGATCACCGCGACGCCGGGGTGACTGCGCTGAAACTCCGCGAGCAAGACCAGACCGTCCGCGTCGGGCAGCTTCACGTCGAGCACCACGACCCCGACCGTGGCGTCGAGCCTCGCGCGGGCCTCCGCACCGGAGCCGACCTCAACCACGTTCAGCCCCTCCTGACGGAGCCGCTCGCCCAAGGACCAGCGGATCAGATATTCATCGTCCACAACCAACACCACAGTACGCTCCACGGGACGATCTCTCGGCGCGACACGCTGCGTTCCTCTCCGGACTCGGGGAGGTGCACGAGGGCTCAGATGTTGTCAGTGTAGGGCCGCAACCGCGCGGTACAGGAAAAACTTTGCTGCGAGGGTGCCGCCATCAATATCAGGCTCGTCGGAGCAGCGCACGCGGGCTGAGCCACCCGGCCCATGCCACGAACCCGTTGAATTCGCTTGTGAGCCCGACACCGTCGACGCGACAAACCCTGAGCCGACCTCGAAGACCCGGCCCGGCCGGCGATCGGTCCTGCGCGCCCTCGCGCCGCCCGACGCCCCTAACCCTCGCCCGCAGCAGGAGCCAGCCATGACCCCGTCGAAGACCCAACGCGTCGCCGCGCAGGCGAGGCGCCGCTTCCTCGACCTCACCGAGAGCCTCCTGGTGGTGCTCGACGACACCGGCGCCATCGCCCTGCTCAACCGCAGCGCGCGGGAGCTGCTCGGCTTCGAGGCCGGCTCCGAGGTGGGCGTCAGCTGGATCGCGCAGTGCGTGCCCAACCACGCGCGCGGCCACATCTCCCAGGTGTTCGACGCCGTGCTGGAGGCGGGTGACCACGACTTCGCGGTGGTCCACAGCCCCGTGATCGCGGCCGACGGCAGCCTCCGCACCATCGCCTGGCACAACACCGAGCTTCGCGACGACTGCGGCACGGTCATCGGCACCGTCAGCTCGGGCATGGACGTCACAGGGCAGCTGGCCGCGTCCGAGGCGCTTGACATGTCCCAGCGAGAGCTGAGCGAGATGAAGTACGCCCTGGACCAGGCGTCCATCGTCGCGATCACCGACGTGAAGGGGCGAATCACCTACTGCAACGACAAGTTCTGCGAGATCTCCGGCTACGCGCGCTCGGAGCTCATCGGCCAGGACCACCGCATCCTGAACTCCGGGTTGCACAGCAAGGCGTTCATTCGCGATCTGTGGGTCACCATCGCGCGGGGGTCGGTGTGGCGCGGCGAGATCCGCAACCACACCAAGACGGGCGAGATCTACTGGGTCGACACCACCATCGTGCCCTTCCTCGACGACAAGGGACGCCCCTATCAATACGTGTCGATTCGGAACGACGTCACCGACCGCGTGCTGGCCGAGGCCAGCCTCCGGGAGCGGACCGCGCTGGCGCGCCTCGGCGAGATGGCGTCCGTCGTGGCCCACGAGGTCAAGAACCCCCTGGCGGGCATCGGCGGCGCGCTGCAGGTGATCGTGCGGCGGCTGCCGGAAGGCACCTCCGAGCGCGTGGTGATCGGCGACATCCTCAAGCGCATCGAGCTCTTGAACGAGACCATGGAAGACCTGCTCGACTACGCCCGGCCGCGGACGCTGAAGGTCAGCGAGCTGCCGGTGGCGGCGCTGCTCGAGAGTGTCGTGGAGCAGGTCGGGCAGGATCCACGGCTGAAGCACGCGACGCTCACGGTCGACGTGACGCCACCGGACCTGACGGCGCCGCTCGACCAGCGCCACATGGCGGCCGCGCTGCTGAACCTGACCCTGAACGCGGCCCAGGCGCTTGGCCAGCCGGGCAACGTGGTGCTCCGCGCGCAGCGGCGCGGGGACAGCTGCTGTATCGAGGTGGCTGACGACGGCCCCGGCGTCCCGGAGAAGCTCCGCGACCGCATCTTCGAGCCCTTCTTCACGACACGGCACACCGGGACCGGGCTGGGGCTGGCCATCGTCCGCCAGACGGCAGAGCGACATGGCGGGACCGTGGCGCTGCGCTGTCCGCCGCGTGGCGGGACCGTGGTGGAGCTGACGCTGCCGCTCACGGCGACCGACGGGCCCCAGGGCGGCTGAGCGACCCGCGGTCGGCGGGGTGGGGAATATCCCCCGGCTGAGGTGGGGAATATCCCCCAGTTCAAGGCGAGGCGCTGGCTTCGGTCGAGGGCGCGCGCTCAGGCAGGCGGCGTCCATCGCCCCAGGAATCAAGGCTTCCAGCGGAGAGGTTCAAGTCTTTTTTTGAGATGGCACGGTCGTTGCTTCTATTCCACGCGCCGGGCGGAACTCACCGCCGGCGAACGTGCCGCAGGAGCCGAACGATGACGACCGCGACCCTCAAGAGCCCCAACGCACCCGAGCGCAAGGCGCCGGCCCCGCACGCCTACGACCGTCGCCTCAACAACGACGCGCTCGAGTCGTACATGCGGGAGGTCAACCGCCACCCGCTGCTCACTCGGGAGGAGGAGACCGAGCTGGCCAAGGCCTGGTTCAACGACGGCGACGTGGCGGCCAAGAAGAAGCTGATCAACAGCAACCTGCGCTTCGTGGTGAAGGTCGCGTACAAGTACAGCAGCTACAAGCTGGACATGATCGACCTCATCCAGGAGGGCAACGTCGGGCTCATCACGGCTGTGGACCGCTTCGACCCGAACCACGGCAACCGGCTGCTGACCTACGCCGTGTGGTGGATCAAGGCGACGATTCAGGCCTACATCAGCAGCCAGTGGGCGTTGGTTCGCGTGCTCCCCTCGTCGCAGCAGCGTCGCCTGCTCTTCGGTCGCCACCGTGACTCGACGGCGACCAAAGACGAGACGATGCGCGACAGCAAGAGCCAGTCGGACCTGCGGGGCAAGCGCGGCGCGAGCGCCGAGCGCACCCAGCGCGCCGGCCGCCCTGCCAAGAAGGGGCGCGCCAAGAAGACCAAGGACGTGGGCGACGTGGCGAGCTGGCACCGCACGGCCAACGCGGCGCGGCGCACGATGGATCTCGACGGCGCGGTTGTCGCCGACGGTCGCCTCACCCTGGGCGAGACCTTGGCCTGCCCCACCGGCGACGCCGAGGCCCACTACAGCCGCGAGGAGCTGCGGGCGGTGACCCGCAACCGCATCGGTCAGGTGCGCGAGCGTCTGAACGACAAGGAGCAGGCGATCCTCGACACGCGGATCCTCTCCGAGGCCCCCGCCACGCTGCAGCAGCTCAGCGACCGGTTCGGCATCTCGCGCGAGCGGGTGCGTCAGGTCGAGGCGTCCATCAAGCGCAAGCTGGAGCGCAAGCTCCGGCCCGTGATGGCCTACGGCCGCTGACCAGACACCCGGGGCGGCCGGCCCCACACACGACCCAGCCCGAACACAGCGCAGCCCGAACAGGGCCCACCCGAGGAACCCCATGCAGACGCCCCGCCCCCCGCGCCCCACCGCTCGTCCCCGCCGACTGAACCTGCCGCGGCCGGAGTCCCAGGCGGTGCGTCGGACACGCACACGCTCGCTGAGCTGCGGCGCGCGACTGTCCCGTATGGCCCACGAGCCGCGCCCCCGCTGAAGGGCTCCGCCGGCGCAGCCCGGGTCGGGTCTGGCCGGCACGTCGGGCTAGTCTAGCAGACTGCGCCTTTTCTCCGTTTTTGCGGCCACGCCGGTCAGTCTGCTGGGAAGGGGAAGCCACGGCTTGCCGTGGCTGGGGGCGCTCGTAGCCCCCCCAAGAGACAGAAAAGCTAGCAGATTGCGGCGACAATCAAATTCGCCGCAGTCTGCTAGAAGCCGACCTTTCGCATCACGAAGCGCGGCAGCAGCTTGATCACGAACATGACCCACCGCCACATGAAGGGCGCGTAGATCATTGGTGTGCCCCGGTCGATGGCCTTGAGCACCCGGCGAGCCACAGGCTCGGGCTCTCCCGCGAAGGGCGGCGGCTTGAGCCCAGCGGTCATCCCGGTCTTCACGAAGCCCGGCTTGACGCACACCGTCACGAGCCCGTCCGCGCGATAGCGGTGGTCCAGCGCCTCGAGGTAGGCGCTCAAGCCAGCCTTGCTCGCGCCGTAGATGCCCACCGGCTTGCGGCCACGATCGCCGGCGACGCTGCTGAAGACGCACAGCGTCCCGCCGCCCTTGGCCATCAGCGCGCGGCGCGCGTGCTCGCAGAAGACCACGGTGCCGGCAAAGTTGACCTGAAGCAGCGTGTAGGCCCGGTCCAGGTCGTCTTCGAGGGCGTCTTGGGTCCCGAAGAGACCGGCGGTGACCACGACGCAGTCCAGGCCCCCGAGCGCGGCCGACGCCTCGGCGATGGCGGGCTCGAAGGTCGTCGGGTCGCCGAGGTCGCACATGCCCACGCCCGGCGCGCCGGCCTTGCCCCGCGCGGCCAGGTCGGCGGCGCTGCGCGCGAGCTGATCCTCGTCCCGGCCCAAGAGGTAGAGCTGGTCGCCGCGGGCCGCCATCTGCCGAGCGAGCGCACGGCCCATGCCGCGCGTGGCGCCGAGAAAGAGGACGTTCATGCCGCTCCAGGGAGGTCAGGGTCGCCCAACATGCGCACGCTCTGCGCGCTGCGGAAGCGTCGCTCCGGATCCCAACGGTGACGCACCTCGAGGAAGGCGTCGAGACGGGGCTCCATGGCGCGAAAGTCCGCCGGCGTGGTGAAGCGGTCCTTGGTCAGGTAGATGCGCCCGCCCACACCGATGACGAGGGCGTTGAGCTTGGCGACGATGGCGGCGGTGTCCTTCTTCACCGGGATGTCGACCGCGATGGACGTGCCGGGCATCGGGAAGCTGAGCAAGCCCTGCCCTTGCGGTCCGCAGTCCTTCATCACACACAGAAACGAGGCGGCGCCGGTGGCCGTGAGCGCCTCCATGAAGCGCACCACAGCGGCGATGCCTGCCGTGTCGGGGATGACGCACTGGTACTGGGTGAAGCCGGCGAGCCCGTAGGCCCGGTTCCACCGCCGCACCATGTCGAGCGGGTAGTAGAAGGTCTCGGGCGACACCAGGCCGGACTTCGTCTTGGGCACGTGGGAGTTGTACACCCCGAAGTTGAAGAGCCCCATGCTCAGCGGGTTCAGCGCCCACGAGGGCGCGTCGATGGGCATGGTGATCTCGCGGCTCCAGGGCGGGAACTTCGCCGGCGCGTCCTCAGCCTTGGCCCAGTCGCCGTAGTAGACGATGCCGCGGCCCATGTGCTTGCCGCGCTTGAGGCAGTCGATCCACGACATGGTCATCGGCCACTCGCGGCTCACCTCTTTGAGCCGCGCGACCAGATCCGCGAGGTTGTCGACGCGCTCCGTGGTCTGGTGGATCCACGGCGAGCTCACCGCTCGCAGCTGCACCTCGACCTCGAGGATGGCGCCGGTCCAGCCCATGCCGCCGACCGTCGCCCAGAAGAGGTCCTCGTGCTGCGTCGGCGTCACCTCCAGAACCCGGCCGTCGGCCACCCGCATGCGGAGCGCCCGCACGTGCTGTCCGAAACAGCCGGCCACGTGATGGTTCTTGCCGTGCACGTCACTGGCGACCATGCCGCCCAGGGTGACGAACTGCGTGCCGGGCGACACGGGCGTGAACCACCCCTGCGGCAGAAAGACGCGGTTCATCGTGTAGAGGCTCAGCCCCGCCTCGGCCCGTAGCACTCCAGTGTCGGCGTCCCACGCGAGGACGCGGTCGGCCAGGGTCGTGTTCACCACGTCGGGCTTCGACGCGGCCGGCAGGCTGGAGTCGCCGTAGGATCGTCCAAGGCCGCGAAACAGCGTCGGCTGCTCGCTCAACCGGTCGAGGTTCTCTCCGAAGCGCTCGACGCCCGGCCCCGGGATGCGCCCCCAGCCCTCAATGTGTGCTTGGTCTGTCACGTGATCTTCCTTCGTCGCGACGGCGTCGGCCGCGGCCTCCGCCCGAGCGCTCGAGCGGAGGCCGCGCTCACGCGACGGGCACGCTCAGATGGCGACGCGCTCGATCTTCTCGTCGTTCTTGCGCAGGTCCGACCACGTGGTCACACCGACCTCCAGAGAGCCGCTCTCTGGCAGGAACCCGACATGCAACAACCAGCGGTCGCCTGGTAGTCCCTGCGCCGTGAGCGTCGCGATGCGAGTCGTCAGCAGCTCCGCCAGCGAGGCGCGCAGACGCGGGAACCACTCGCTCACCTTCCGCGTGATCGGGAAGACCTCGCCGAAGATCACGACCGGATCGTCGACGTCGGCCCACGGCTTGCCCTCGACCTCGGTCACGCGCTCGGCGCGGGGGTGGTAGTGGACCCGAACCAGCTGCACGTACTCCGCCCCCTCGAGCAGCCCAGCGCGCTTGCGCCCGGTGCGCTTCGACTGACGGTGCTCGGGCGGGTCGGACGCGACGGTCCCGGTGAAGTGCATGGACAGGAACACCTTGTTCTTGCCCTCGTGCGGGATCGCCGCCTCGAGATCGCCGTAGCGAAGGACGTGGTGAAGGTCACGGGGGTGACGATCTCGCGAGACGTGCTGGACGATCATGGGCGGCCTCAGTGATCACATGGCGCGCTGCCAACGCGCGCCTGTGACTGTGGTGGAGAGGAAGGTGAACCCGCGCTGGCGAGCGCGTGGCGCGACGCAGGACGCGACGCTGGGGACTGAGCCATGGCAGACGACAGCGACCGTGGCAAAGAATCTAGAGGCTGGGGCATCTGCCCACGCTGGGCAAACGACGGCGCGACACGGCCCTTCACAGCCGGTGGTGGGGGCACCGGCGAGGAGGCGCCGGCGAGGCCGAAGGCCTGGCTGAGCAGCTCGCGGGTGAAGCTGGCCCGCAGGTAGAAGCCCCGCGCTTGGGCCAGGCAGGGTCGACCCTCGCGGTCGACGGCGGGGGCGCGCTCGTCGGCGCTGCGCCCCTTGGGCCGGAGCTGCAGCGCGTCGCCCACGCTGGCGGAGAGCTCGTCGGCCGTGCCCAGGAGCAGGCGCTCCATGATGTCGTGCCAGTCCCGCTGGAGGGTCGCGCGCTGCGCCGCGTTGGGGCGCCAAAGGTAGGGCGAGCCGATGATGCGGTCGGCGGGCGGCACGCGCGGCTCCGTGAGCACCGGCACCCAGAGGACGCAGGAGAGCTTGGCGCGCACGGCGGAGGTCGCCCAGGTCTGCTCGGCGGCGTCGTGCAGGCTTGCGCGGGTGACCCAGGTCGACTCAACCGGTCGACCGTTGGCCCGCACGGGCACGGTCTTCAGCTCCACGCCCAGGGCGGCGAAGTCCGGCGCCTGAGCGTTGCCGGCCGGCGCGCCGAGCGCGCGCTCGACGAGCTGGCCGATGAAGCCCTTGTCGCGTCGCAGGTCGGCCGGGACTGCACACCCGACGTCGTGGGCGACCTGGGCCACACTCCGCCCCGAGATCGCCACCGCGCGCTCCAAGAGCGAGGCCACAGACCGCGGCGGCGGGACCTGGCGCAGATCGTCGTAGAGCTCGTGGGTCAAGCCTGAGCCACCGGTGCCATGCTGTTGACCGACGCCGGCGAGCGCTCGCGCCCGCGGACGACGCCCAGGTTGCGGAGGTCCCACACCGGCCCGGCGATGAACGAGAGCGGGTCGTCGGCGAACGCTGGCGCGTTCTTCTCGAAGGCCGCGTGTCCGACGATGTTGAGCGCCCACCCGACGGTGAAGCTGGCGGCGGAGAGCAGCCAGAGCGGTCGCGCCGGGCCAGAGACGAGCAGCCCCGCTGCGCCCACCGCGATCATCGGGATGCCGACCATGTGCAGGCTGCGGTTGATCGGGTCCTGGTGGGTGCGCTCGTAGTGCTCCACGGCGAGCTGCCAGCGGTGCTGCCACGTCCCGTCGAAGTCCGGGTGATGGGCTCGCCAGCGCTGCTCCGTGTGCCACGCGCCCCGACCGAAGAGCGCCAGCCCCATGACCTTGTTGCCGCCGAGCAACGCGGCCATGCCGCCGACCAGCATGCCCGTGTCCCTCGTGGGCCCCGCGGGCAGCAGGTTGATCACTTGCTTCAACATCGTCGGCCTCCTCGGCGTGCGCGTCGTTGGGCCAGAGTAGCCCGCAGCGCGCACGCCGCAAGCGCATTTGTCGCGGGCCAAATCGGTCCGGGCCCGGGCTGGCGTCGCCTGCGACGGGAGGGCGGCGCGGCGCCCTTGCCCCTGCCGAAGCCTCGTCACGGCCCCCCTGCTCAGGGCAGATCGATGGGCAGGCGCGCCTCTGGATCGCCACCGTAGAGGGCGCGGTAGCGGCTCCACGAGGTCAGCACGCCCTTCACGTAGCGACGGTTCTCTCGGAAGGGGATCGCCTCGACGAAGGTGTCGAGCTCGGCGGTGGGGCGCTTGCGCAGCCACTTCTTGGTGTTGCCAGGGCCGGCGTTGTACGACGACGCCACCAGCGCCCAGTGGGCCCCCACCACGTCTTGCAACCGCCGCATGTAGGCCACGCCGAGCGGCACGTTGACCCTGGGCGTCTTGAGGTTCGCGTAGGTGATGGTGAAGGGCTCGCCGAGCCGCTTGTTCACGCCCTTGGCCGTCCCGAGCATCAGCTGGAGCAGGCCCGTGGCGTGGACTGGAGACTGGATTCGCGGGTTGAAACGCGACTCCGAGCGCATGATCGACCACACGAACGCGGCGTCGACGTTGCGCTTCTTCGCCTCGCTGTCGACCAACGCGGCGAAGCCCTTGGGGCGCGGGTAGGCGAGCCGCCAGCGCGCAGCGTTGGCCGACTCGGGTGGCGAGAGGTCGAAGCGGTGGTCGCGCAGGGTGGCCGCGACCGCCTGCGTGGTCTGGCCGACGGCGCTGTACATGGCCGCCCGCAGCATGGCCACGTCGCGATCGCTGCGCGGCCAGCGCACCGCAGCCAGCTCGGCCGCCGCGGAGGTCTTGAGGCCCATGCGCGACAGCTCGATGGAGGCCAGCAAGTGCGGGTCCGCGAGGAGCGGCTTGGCGGCCTCGGCGAGCGGCTTCACCGTGACCTTGGCCTGGCGCCAACGTCGGTAGGCCGCCGCGCCCGCCGCCGGCTTGACCTGCGCGAGCCGATGGCGGGCCAACATGCCGTACCAAGACCAAGGTGAGCGCTCGACCACGCTGACCCAGGTGGCGGTCGCCGCGCGGGTGCGACGCAGCTTCCACTGCGCGTACCCCTTCCAGTAGGCCACGCGGCCGACGTTGTAGCGCTTCCGTGCGAAGGTCTGCCCCGGCTTCTGCCGCGCCAAGGCCTTGTCGGCCATGGCGATGGCCCCCCGCCAGTCCCGGCTCTCGACGCGCCGCCACACCAGGTCCCAGCCGGCGTACTCGACCATGTCGCCGCCCGCGCCGAGGGCCTTGACGAGCAGCTGGTCGGCCTTCTTGTCCTTGCCCCACTTGCGCAGGATGCGGGCCTGCCAGCGCAGCGCGTCGTCGAAGAGGGTGGTCTTGGGCGCCTTGTCGAGGATGCGCTGAAAGTGCGCGAAGGCCTTGCGCTGGTCGGCGCTGTTGGTGTGCCGCCGCCCGGCTCGGTACCAGATCTTGGCGGACCGGGCGTCTTGAGGACACGTCGCGGCCAGCTTGTCGTAGAAGGCTGCGGCCTCCTTGCGGCGGAGCCAGAAGATCTCCACGACCTTGGCGCGCTGGGTGCCCGCGAGACACCAGGCGGCGCTGCCGGGCTTCGAGCGGGCGAGGATCTCGTCGGCCACGGCGATGGCCAGCTTGCGCTTGTGCGTGCTCGCTGCGGCCGTCAGCCGGCGCTGCAGTTGGGCGATGGAGAGCTGAGGATCGGTGACCCCCAAGGTCGCCAGCCGGGCGCGGGCCTCGGTCTCCGCCTTGCCGCCCGGGTGCTCGGCCAGCACGCGGAGCAGCCAGCGCTTGGCCAGCGCCGGGTCGTTCGCAGCGATGGCCGCGGCGGCACCGTCGCGGAGGTCGCGGGCGCTGGCACGGCCCTGCAGCAGGGTCTTCCAAGTGTCCACCGCGGGTTGGTCGAGCCGCCGTTGGGCCTGCGCCAAGGTGCGACGCGCGCGCTTTGCGCGGCTGAACCCTTGGAGGGGGATTCGCTCGATGGCCGCCGCAGCCTGGCGTGGGTCGCCGGCCTGCAGCCAAGACTCGGCCGCCCAGAGCCGGGCGTGGGAAGCGAGCAGCCCGCCCTGGTCGGCGAGGACCTCGAACCCCTTTGCCGCGTCGGCGGGCTTGCCAGCGCGCCGGACGCAGAGCAGACGCAGCGCGGCGGCCTGCCAGGCGACGCCACCCTGGCTCGCCGAGCCCGAGGGCGCGCCCGCCGCGGCGAACGCGCTGGCGCAGCGCGCCCAGTCTCCCCGGTCGAAGGCGGCCCGCGCCTCGGTGCCAGCGAAGCGCGGCGGCAGCACGCCGCCGCGCTCGAGGATGGTCAGCGTCTCCTGGGCGACAGCGTCGGCCTGCACGCCACCCGGGCGCGCCTGCGCAGCCGGCTTGGCGGCCGGCGCCACCGGGTCGACAGCCGCCGGCGCCGCGATGCGCGCGCCCGGCTGGGGCGTCGTGCGTGCGGCCTCGCGTTGACAGCCGCACGCCGACACCACGAGCGCGAAGCCGAGCGCGACCGCCGCGGGCACCACGCTGGCGGGTCGCAGGTGCCGCCGGGTCCTGCGCGGCGCCGGGGCGAGAGAGGTCAACCGGGGCGCCAGGTCGGGAGCGTCGGGCGGCGTGCGTCGTGTCATGGCCGGCATCATGGCACAGCGATTGGCCGACACAACGGCCTGTGCCAACCCGCAACAGGAAGTGCCCAGAATCGCCACGCGAGGCGGTTCGCGGCTACCAGGTCTCGACCGGCCAGCCCCGTGCGCGCGCCGCGCGGCGCAGCCGCGGGTCCGGGTGAACCACGATCGGGTGGGCCACCCGCTCGAGCATCGGCAGGTCGGACAAGGCGTCCGTGTAGAACCAGGACGCGTCGAGGTCCACGTCGTGGGCCGCAGCCCACGCCTCGGCGCGCGCCACCTTGCCGGCGCCGTAGCACAGAGGCGGCTCGAAGCGGCCGTCGAGCCGGCCCTCGCCGTCGGTGGAGAAGTGGTTCGCGAGCCAGCCGTCGAGGCCCCAATGCGCCGCTGCGGCCTCCGCGGCGTAGCACGACGAGTTGGTCAAGAGGACGCACGGGTGGCCGGCCTGACGGTGCTTGTCGAGCGCCGCCTGCCCGCCGGGGCGCAGCCGGTGCGCGACGTCGGCGTGGAACCAGTCGTGGGTGCGCTCGCGCAGCGCCGCCTCCGGCACGCCGACGTAGTGCGAGAGGGCCTCGCTGTAGGCCTTGTCCAGATCGATGAGGTCGAAGTGGTACAGCGCTCCCCAGACGAGGCTCTTGGCCAGCTGGCGCCGATGGATGCGGCCAGCCTTGCGCTCCCACCTGGCGTAGAGGAGGCCGCTGTTGGCGTCGATGAGGGTGCGGTCGAGGTCGAAGAAGGCGGCGACGCGGCCGGGCTGGCGCGCGGCGCTTGGATCAGCGGCCGTGCTCGCTGGGCTGGTGGGATGGCTTGGCACCTGGGCTCCGGGGTTCGCGGCGGCGGGGGGGGGGGATGGTGACGGGGGCCATGGTGACGGGGGGCATGGTGGCGGGGGGCATGGTGGCGGGGGGCATCGTGACAGGACGGGGCGCCGTCGGGTGTCCGATGTCGGGGTGCGCAGGGGCTGGGAGCGCGGCTGCGGGTCGACAACGGGCCGCGAGGTACGGCGCTGGGGTTCGTCTCAAGAAATCGGTCCGAATCCGTCGCCCTGCGTGTCACCCTGGAGGCAGACCGTGGGACGTCGCCCGGGCGCAAGGCGACGGGAGCCCGGTGAGGCCGAGGGTATCTCATCGCGCGTGCCCATGGGGGGACCGAGCAGAGACCCGAGCTCCGGGAGGCCACGCCATGGCGCGAACCGACGAACCCACGCCCGACGCGCAAGAGTGGCGCGGCGGGCTGATCGAGGGGCGGCACCCCTGGTCGGCCGTGCGGGTCGCGGACGCCGGCGAGGTCCGCGGCCTGGGAGAGGCGCTGACGACGACGTGGCGGTCCGCGGCCAAGCCCTTTCAGCTCGCGGTGTCCCTGGCGCAGCTCGGTGGGCCGCGCGCGTTCAGCCCACCTGAGCTCGCCGTGGGCGCCGCGTCGCACAGCGCCGAGCCACGTCACCTGGCGCTGGTCGACGCGCTGATGCAGCGCCTGAGCGTCCCGGTCGAAGCGCTGCGGTGCGGCGCCCACGCGCCGATTCACGAGCCCTCGTGTCACGCCCTGCTGCGGCGGGGGCAGGTCCTCGACGCGCGCCACAACAACTGCTCGGGCAAGCACACGTTCATGGCTGGGGCCACCGCGGCGGCGGGGTGGCCCGGCGACTATCGCCCGGCCGACCACCCGCTGCAGCGCGCGATGATCGCGGCCGTGACGCGCTGGGCCGGCGAGGTGCCGACGCTGGCCGTGGACGGCTGCGGCGTGCCCACCTTTGGCCTGTCGCTGACGGCCATGGCGCGGGCGTGGCAGGTGATGGCGACGCGCATGGCCACGGGTCCCCAGGCGGGCGACGACCCAGCCACAGCAAGCCTGTCGCGCATCGGCTGGGCCATGGCCGACCGCGGCGACCTGGTGTCCGGCACAGGCCGGCTGGACGCCGCCGTGCTGGCGTACGCCACGGAGCCCATGGCCGTGAAGATCGGCGCTCGCGGCGTGTTCTGCATCGCCCTGCCCCGGCGCCGAGCCGGGCTCGCCGTCAAGGTCCACTCGGGGTCGATGGAGGCGCTCAGCGTCGCGGTGCCGGCGGCGCTCGACGCGTTGGCGCCCGGGGCCTTCCTGCGCCCCGGGCGGTGGGAGCCGGGCGTGGTCCGCAACGTGGTCGGAGCGGTGGTCGGCCGCTGGCGCCTGGCCACCGGCGTCAGCGCGGGTCCGGGTGGTTGAGGGAGGCGCGCCACGACGCCCCGAGGCAGAGCGCCGCGGCGGTGGACACGTTCAGGCTCTCCACGGCGCCCGTGCCGCCGATGGCGACCGTGTGGTGCGCGAGGCGGCGCACGGGATCCGCAAGGCCCTCGCGCTCGGTCCCCAAGAGCCAGACCACGCGCTCCGTCGGCGCGCCCTGCCACAGATCGACCTCGCCGTCGGCCGCCGTCGCCAAGAGCTGATGGTCGAGCTCGCGCAGCGCCCGTAGCGTGCGCAAGGGGTCGCGTAGCCGCGCGAGGGGCAGCGCCTCGAAGCCGCCCTCCGCGGTCCGGAACGCCGCCGTGCTGTAGCCCGCGGCGTCCGGCAGGTCCGGGGTCAGCAGCCCCGTCACGCCGAAGTGCGCGGCCGTCCGTGCGATCGCCCCCAGGTTGTGGGGGTTGCCGATGCGATCGAGGAAGAGCCACACGGCCCCGCGCTGTCGCTCCGCTTGCGCGACGACGTCGTCGTGGCGCCACAGCCGAGGTGGGCGCATGACCACGCAGATGCCCTGGTGGTGGCGAGTGCCCGCGACCTTGGCCAGCTCGTCTTCCTCGACCAGCCGGTAGGGCAGGCGCGCCCGCGCGCAGGCCGCCAGGAGCTCGCCGAACTCCCGGCTGCGCTCCTGGGTGAGCAGCACGCGCACGACGTCGTCGAAGCGCGCACGCGCGCTCATGTCGGCCGCCGCGACACCGCACACACGGATGTAGTCCCGCTCTTCGGGCGCGGCGCCTCGCCGGACCCCGCGGGGCGGCTCGTGCTCGTTCGGATCTTTCGGCTCGTTCATGGGCATGTCGTCGGTGGTGAGGCAGGCTTGGGGCCCGCGCCGTGAGAGGCGGACGCAACAGGGGACCGAGACGTGAAGCTACCTCAACCGACACCGGCGCGCTCGACCTGGGTGGTTGGGGACATCCAGGGCTGCGCTGACGCCTTCTTCGCCCTCCTGGAGCAGACCCACTTCGACCCGGCGCGCGACCGGCTCTGGGTCGCCGGCGACCTGGTCAACCGCGGCCCCGGCTCTCTCGCCGTGCTGCGGTGGCTCCACGCCCATGACGACGCCGTCACCGCGGTCCTGGGCAACCACGACCTCCACCTGCTCGCTTGCGACCGCGGCTTCCGCAAGCTCAAGCGCCGAGACACCCTCGCGCCGGTGCTCGACGCGCCAGACAAGAGCGCGCTCCTCGACTGGCTGCGCCGGCGACCGCTGCTGGTGCGCGAGGGCGGCTTCGCCCTCTTCCACGCTGGGCTGGCGCCGAGCTGGTCCCTGGCCGACGCCTGCCGGGCGGCGCGCGACGCGGAGGCCCTGCTGCGCGGTCCGCGCGCCGACGAGCTGCTCGCGCGGCTGCGCGGCGAAGCGCCGGTGTGGGCGCACAGCCTGCGCCATGTGGACCGCTGCGTGGCGACGGTGTCCGTGCTGACCCGCATGCGTGCCTGCAGCGAAGACGGCGCGCTCATCGCCCACGTCGGCCCGCCCGAGGCCTGCCCAGCAGGCGCGCGCCCCTGGTACGCGTGGCGAGATCGCTCGGCCGACGCGACCCTGCTCTTCGGCCATTGGGCGGCCCATGGGCACCGCGTCGGGCGCGGCTGGGTGTCGCTCGACTCCGGCGCCGTGTGGGGGGGCTTGTTGACCGCGTGGCGGCTCGAAGACGGCGCCAGCGTGCAGGTGCCCGGGCTCGTCGGCCCCGACGCGCTGCGTTGACAGCCCCGGGAGGGGAAGTCGATGCTGCGCTGCCCGTCGCGCGCAGGCCGGGCTCCTCGAACAGCCCACGGCTCCCGCAGCGCGCCCCGCCCCTCCTCTCCGACCGGAGCCCGCCATGACCGACTCGTTTCACCGCTGGAACGGCACCGACTCCTACATCGCGGACGACGCCCTCGCGGCCGCGGTCAACGTCGCCACCGCGCTACAGCGCCCCCTGCTGGTCAAGGGCGAGCCGGGCACGGGCAAGACGCTGCTCGCCCACGCCATCGCCGAGGGGCTGGGCATGGAGCTCTTCACCTGGCACGTGAAGTCGACCACCCGCGCGCAAGACGGCTGCTGGGTCTACGACGCCGTAGCGCGCCTGCAGGACAGCCGCTTCGGCGACCGCGACGTCCGTGACGTGAGCCAGTACATCGAGCTCGGCCCGCTCGGTCGGGCGTTCTCGTCGGATCAGCGAGCGGTGCTGCTCATCGACGAGATCGACAAGGCGGACATCGAGTTTCCCAACGATCTGCTGCACGAGCTCGACGCCATGCGCTTCGTCATCACCGAGACCGGCGAGGAGGTGAAGGCCAAGCATCGCCCCGTGGTGATCATCACGTCCAACGCCGAGAAGGAGCTGCCCGACGCGTTCCTACGCCGCTGCGTGTTCCACTACATCGACTTCCCAGACGAGGACCGGCTGGCCCAGATCTGCCGGGTGCACCACCCGGAGGTGGACGACAAGCTGCTCGCGGCGGCGCTCCGGCGCTTCATGGCCCTGCGCAGCGTCAAGCACCTGCGCAAGAAGCCGACGACGTCGGAGCTCGTCGACTGGATCTCCGGCTTGCGGCTCGCTGGCATCGACCCGGAGAAGCTGCAGACCACCCTGCCCTTCGCCGGCGTGCTGTTGAAGGACGAGTCGGACGCCCAGAAGGCCGCCAAGGCCGGGGCGGCCGACGGCTCGGGCGGTGAGTCGGGCGGCGGATCAGGCAGCGCGTCGGGCGGTGGCTGGCGCGGGTGGCGCTGAGATGTTCGCTGGCTTCCACACCATGCTGCGCAGCGCGGGCCTGCAGGTCGGGCTCACCGAGTGGCTCGCGCTGGTCGAGGCCCTGGACGCGGGGATCGTCGAGCCCTCGCTGCGCTCCTTCTACGACGTGTCCCGCTCGCTCGTGTGCCGCGACGAGGGCGACTACGACCGCTTCGACCAGGCCTTCGTCGCCTACTTTGAAGGGGCCGACCTGCCGCCGGGGCTGAAAGACAAGCTCAAGGCGTGGCTGTCGAAGCCCATCGAGCGGCCGGCGCTCAGCGAGGAGGAGCTCGCCAAGCTGCAGGAGCTCGACCTGGACGCGCTGCGCAAGCTCTTCGAGGAGCGGCTCGCCGAGCAGACAGAGCGGCACGACGGCGGCGACAAGTGGATCGGCACCGGCGGCAAGAGCCCCTTCGGCCAGGGCGGACAGCACCCGACTGGGATGCGGGTCGGAGAGGGCGCCAAGGGCCGTGGGTCAGCGGTGGCGGCGGCGCGCGCGCGGCGTTTTCGCAACTATCGCAGTGACCGTGTGCTCGACACCCGCGCCATCTCGGTCGCCATCCGCCGGCTGCGTCGGCTGGAGCGCAAGAGCCGGCGCATCGAGCTGGACGTGGACGAGACCGTGCGAAAGACGGCGCGGAGCGACGACCTGGTCATCGTCGAGCGGCCGGAGCGGCGCAACCAAGCGCGCGTGGTGCTGATGATGGACAGCGGCGGCTCCATGGAGCCTCACACGCGCCTCGTCGAGCAGTTCTTCTCGGCGCTGAAGAACGGCGGCGGGCTGCGCGAGGTGGAGACCTACTACTTCCACAACTGCGTGTACAACAAGGTCTTCTCCGACATGGAGCGCTTCGTCGGCAAGGACGTCGACGACATCTGCCGGAGCGTGCCGCCCAACACGCACCTGTTCATGGTCGGTGACGCCTGGATGGGGCCCTACGAGCTGCTGGCCCCCTACGGTTCGCTGGAGATGGTGACCAGCGACAAGACCCCGGGCATCGATCGGCTGTTGCAGCTGGCCAAAGCCTTCCCGAAGAGCGTGTGGATCAACCCGATCCCCGAGAACTACTGGCACGCAGAGACCATCGCGCAGACCCGCGAGGTCATGGACATGGTCCCGATGACCGTCGAGGGAATCGTGGAGGCGGTGTCGGCGTTGTTGGGACGGGGTCCGAAGCGGGACCACCGCGAGCCGGTCCCCATGTGGACGCGCGACGGCGTGCACTGAGCGCCTGCCACGACCTGGCCCGCTGGCCGCGCCCGGCGACAATCTTGCTCCTCACTACGAGCCCTGAGAGCCTGCCGACCATGAGCGCTTTGCAACCATCGCCGATTCTCACGCTCGCCGCGCTGGTCGCTGTGACGTCCGCCGCTTCGGTCTCCCTGGCCGCGCCGCCCCGTGGCGTGATGGCCGACGGGAACGCCGTCGCCGAGGTCCCGGCCCACACCGCCGCGCCCCCGGCCGAGGGGACCGATCCCAAGCTGCACGAAGACGGGCGCCCCATCGACGGCGTCGCGGTCCACGTTCGCGTCTGGCACGACGATCCCAAGGTCGCCCAGGCGGCCATCGCCAGCGCGCTCAAGGAGGTGCGGCGCATCAGCGCGAAGATGAGCGCCGACCGCCGCCACAGCGAGGTCCAGGCGATCAACCGTAACGCCGATCGCGAAGAGGTGATCCTCAGCCTCGAGACCTACGACCTCGTACAGCGGGCGATGACGCTGTGTCGGCAGACGGGTGGCGCCTTCGATCCCACCGTGCAGAGCTTCGACTACCTGTGGAACTTCAAGCGCCGCCCGGCCGTGCGCCCGCTGCCCGACGAGGTGAAGGCCCGTCTCGCCCACACCGGCTGCGCCAAGGTGCAGCTGAAGCCCTCACGCGCCGTGCGGCTGCTGGCGCCACGCATGCGGATCACCCTGGGCGACCTGAGCCACGGCCACGCCATGAACACGGTCGCGCTGCGGATGCGGAAGGCCGGCGTCGCCAACTTCCGCCTGCGCATCGGCCGCGATCTCTACGCCCACGGCCGGGTGGGCACCCGGCACTGGTACGTGGCGGTGCAGCACCCCAGCAAGCCGGATCGCGACGTGGTCCAGCTCTACCTGGGCAGCCACGCCGTGGCCACGCGCAGCTGGAGTGACCGCTTCTTCCGCAAGGACGGCAAGCGCTACCACGACGTGCTCGACCCCCGCACGGGGATGCCGGCCCGCGGCGTGGCGCAGGCCACGGTGATCAGCACCGACGCCGTGCTCGCCGACGGCCTGTCGGCGGCCGTGTTCGTGCTCGGCCCGAAGGCGGGCGTGGCGCTGCTGAACAAGCTGCCGCAGGCCGAGGGCTTCGTCATCGACGCCCAGGGCAAGGTGACCGGCTCCAAGGGCATGAAGGGCTACGCACGCCTGCCCGCGAAGATCGAGCTTTAGCTGCCCGACGTAGAGCACATCTAACTGCCCGACGAGGGGCGCCGCGTCGCGGCCACCGGCGCGGCTGCCAGGCACCCGGATCAGTGGATGACAGGCGGGTCGTCGTCGCGCGCGTCGTCGCGGTCGGCGTCGCTCCTGGGTTCGTCGGACTTGCCGCCTTGGACCACGCGCAACGAGGCGCGCACCTTCTGCCGGTGCCGACGCACGCGCCAGGCGATCCAGCGGGTCCGCAGCAGCCGGGGGCGGGTCCACCCGTTGAGCACCAGCCACATGCCGCCGACCCCGCCGAGGTTGGCCGCGATGGACGGCTCCGACCCGAGCAGGGCGAAGAGCAGGTCGAGGGCGATGAGGCCCGGAAGGACCCAGCGGGCCTGCACCGGCACGATGAAGAAGAGCAGCAGGCGCTGGTCCGGGAAGAGCCAGGACCAGGCGGCGATGAGGCCGAAGATGCCGGCGGACGCCCCGATGACCGGCGCGGTGAGGCCCGCCGTCCCGGCTGGCAGCAGCAGCTGTAGCGCGACCACCGCCAGGCCGCCCGCGACGACGCTGCTGACCCACGCGTGCAAGAAGCCGCGCGCCCCCCAGCGGCGCTCCAACAGCGGCGCGATGAAGTAGAGCGCCAGCAGCGTGGCGAAGATGGGGAAGGGGCTGTCCACGTCGTGGACGAGGCTGTAGGTCGCGAGGGTCCACACGTGCCCTGCCGCCACGTTGAGCCACGACACCGCGAGCCACTGGTCGAGCAGCTGACGCGTCGCCTCCGGCGCGAACCAGTGCGCGAAGGCGAAGAGCAGCACCTGCGCGCCCAGCAGCACGGCGCCCAGGCGCGCGGTGACCTGACCGAGGTGCGTGGGGAGGATTTGGCGAGTCATAGCGACCTTGGCTGTGGCGGCGAGTTGACCCGTCTCCGGACGGCGCGGCATCGTCCGCGACCTTAGGCACGCCGCTGGCGGGCCACAAGTCCGCGCAGCCGACCGACGTGGACACGGCGCGGCGGAGGCCACGGCCGCGCAGCCCATGCCACGATCCTGGAGACGGCGATGCCCGACGACACGCAGGCGCCCGACGCTGCCGCCCAGCGGGCCTGGACGGCGCAGGAGACCGCCGAGGACCTCATCGGCCAGGTGGAGGACGCCCTCATCGGCGGGTGGTCCGTGGCGGACGCTGGCGAGGCGCTGACGCACCAGGGGCTGGACGCGCAGACCGCCGCCCAGCTGGTGGACGACGTGCGTGCCTTGCCGCGGCCGGAGTCCGGCACCCTCGCCGCTCCCGAGGTCATTGAGCTGGTCCACGCGCGGAGCTTTCTGCGCGCGCCCGGCGACCCGCTGACCCTGGTGCCCGAGCAGGTCCAGGCGCTGGAGGCAGCGTTGACCGAGGCCGGGCTGCCCGGCTCGACCGCCGCGTCGGTGTGCGCTGAGCTCGCCGCCATGGAGCGGCGCATGGCCCAGGTGTACCACCGCCGCATGCGGCGCCTGGGCGTGCAGGGCATGGTGGTGGGGGTCCTGGCCACGGCCCTGCTGGGCTACGGCGGCCTCTACGGCGGGCCCGACGCGCGCTGGCACCTGGTGACCGCGACGTTCACGTTGGGGCTCTTCGTCTACTCCGCTGCGCTCTGGCGACGTGGACGTCCGCCGGGCGGGCTGCCGGGACAGCGGTCCTGAGCGCAGCGGCGCGCGTCCTGTCCCCCCCTCGTCGGACGGACGCCGCAGGGCTACACTGACGCCGCGCCCGCAGGGACTCCCCGTGGGCGACGCCGCGTCGTCGCGGCCTGAGGTCCCCCCGCATGCAGCGACGCCCCGGCTCGCTGCGGGTCTGCGTGTGACACCGCACACGTGGAGGAGGCGCCATGGCCCTGCCCCTCGTCGCCCGAGACGCCGCGCTGCCCGAGGGCGGCTGGCGCGTCACCTGGCTCAGTGACCTGGACGCGGCGGTGCTGGCCGACGACGCGGGACGACGCGCAGCCCTGCCCGACGGCGGCGCAGACGGACCTGAAGGCGCGGCTGCTGCGGCACCACACCTGGTTCGCCACGGGCTCGTCGCGGCGCTGCAGCCGCTGCTGAAGACCCGGTGGGACGGGCCCTTCCGGGGCCACATCGACGCCGGCGTCGCCGAGCTGGGCGCGGTGGTGGACCCGGCGACCCATGTGGTGTGGCTGGGCTCGCCACGCTTCGAGTTCGAGCGCCGGCTGGTGGCCCTGGCTCGACCCGCCGCGGGCCGAGAGTCGGCAACCCCCGACGACGAGCTCGCCGCGGTCGCCGCCCCCTTCGCAGGCGCCTGGACGTCCGCCAGTGAGGGCCCGCTGGACATCGCGGTCGCGACCGCCACCCACGGCCTCACAGACCTCACGGGCACACTCGGCCCGTCGCCGCGGCAGATCCCGCTGGAGGCCGTGCACACCGAGACCCGCGCCCTGGGCCAACGACTGCACCGCGGCTTGGGTCGCTACCGTCCAGGCCTGCTGGAGCGCGTCAGCCAGTGGGGGCTCGCCCTGCAGGCGGACTACGCGGTGCTGCGCGTCCACGCCCTGCGCTTCGTCGCCCTGCTGCCCTCGCTCGACCACGACACCCGCGGCGGCGAGGTTCAGCGGCTGCTGGTGGAGATGCTCCGTCGCACCCGCCGTGACTCCCGCCAGGCGCGCTCCACGGGGAGCCACCGCCCGCTCCCGCCCTGGCTGGAGCTGGTGTTCAGCGTCGGGCTCGTGCTGGCCAGCCTGCTGCCCGCTCCCTGGGTCGCCGCAGCGACGCGCTGGGGGGTGCGGCGGCTCGCCGGGATCTTCATCGCCGGGGAGTCGATCGAGTCGGCGGCCCCGACCCTGGCGGCCCTGCGCCGAAGTGGCCGCGGCGCCACCGTGGACCAGCTCGGCGAGGCCGTGCTCAGCGAGGGCGAGGCCGACGCCTACCGCGACGAGGTGCTGGACAACGTGCGGGGCGTCGCCCACCAGTTCGGCGCGGAGCGCAACAGCGCCGGGATCCCCCTCGCGCACGTGTCGGTGAAGGTCTCCGCGCTCAGCGCGCGCTACGACGCTGACGACCCGGAGGGGACGTGGGCGTGCGCCGGGCCCAGGCTGCTGGCCATCCTGCGGCTGGCCCACGATCTCGGGGTGTTCGTGCATGTCGACGCGGAGCACTACGCCGTACGCGACCTGACCTGGACGTTGCTGGAGCGGGCGCTGCGGAGTGACCCTGCCCTGTGGACCTGGCGTGACGTGGGCATCGTCGTGCAAGCCTATCTGCGCGACGCGCCGGCCCACCTGGCCGAGGTGATCCGCGTCGGTCACGAGCGCGGCGTCGTGATGCCGCTGCGGCTGGTCAAGGGCGCCTATTGGGACGCCGAGACCACCGAAGCCGACGCCCACGGCTACGACGCGCCGCAGTGGTTGAACAAGGAGGAGACCGACCTCTGCTTCCAACAGCTCGTGGTCGAGGTGCTCGCGAACGGCGCCGCGGTCCAGCTCTGCATCGGCAGCCACAACCTGCGCGACCACTGCTTCGCCCGCGCCGTGCGGCGCCACGCCTTCCCCAAGGCCCCAGAGGTGGAGCATCAGGCCTTGCACGCGACCTACGAGGCCCTGAGCACCGCCATGGCGGCCGAGGGGTGGGCCGTGCGCAACTACATCCCCGTCGGGTCCTTGCTCGTGGGCATGGCGTACCTGGTGCGCCGGATCATGGAGAACTCGTCTCAGGTGGGCGTGCTCACCATGGCCCGGGGCGGGGTGCCGCTCGACGTGGCGCTGTCACCGCCAGGGCAGGACATGGGCGCGCTCGAGCGAGACGCTCGGCGGCGGCCCAACGTGCGCGGGGACGACCCGCGTCGCGGGCAGCTGAGCGCCCTCGCTGGCGCCCGCGTGCTGGACGCCGCGGGGTGGCCCTTCTTCCGCAACCTGGGTCCGAGCCGCCTGCATCGCCCTCCGCACCGGGCGGGCCTTCAGGCGGCGATCGCCGACGATCTGCTCGTCGGGTGGTCCGGCGCCCGCGCCGAGCGCGACGACACGCCAGCGCCGGTGTCTGGGCCGGGTGCGCCGCAGCGCAGCGGACCGACGTTGTGGAGCGTGTCACCCTCCACCGGAGAGCGCCTCGCCGGCGTGGCCACGGCGACCGAGCCCGACGTGGCCGCGGCCGTCGCCCGCGCCGAGGCCGCGCAGCCGGCCTGGGCGGCGCGCACGGACCGACCAGCGCTGCTGCTTCGTGCCGCGGAGCGCATGGCCGCCGCCCGAGACCACTGGGCGGTGCTCGTCGCGCGCGAGGCCGGCAAGGGGCGACGCGAGGCCCTCGGCGACGTCGACGAAGCCGTGGACTTCCTGCGCTTCTACGCCGAAGAGGCCGCCCGGCGCGCGCTCGGTCCACGGCCGCGCGGCCCGCGCGGCGTCATGGCCGTCGTGGCGCCCTGGAACTTTCCCCTCGCCATCCCCTGCGGCATGACCGCCGCGGCGCTCGCGGCGGGCTGTAGCGCGCTGCTCAAGAGCGCCGAAGAGACCCCTCTGGTCGCCGAGGCCTTCGTCACGCTGCTCCACACCGTCGGCGTGCCGCGCGCCGCGGCGCAGCACCTGCCAGGAGACGGGCCCTCGGTGGGCGCGCCGCTGGTCCGGGCCGACGCGGTGGCCGGCGTCGTGTTCACCGGCTCCAAGGCCGTGGGCACGCTGCTGCACGGACAGCTGGCCGCAGCGGCGCACCGACCTCGCCGCGCGGACGACGCGACGACCGACGCCGTTGCACGACCCGTCGGCAAGGTCGTCGTGACCGAGATGGGCGGTAAGAACGCGGTGATCATCACCGCCAACGCCGACCTCGACGAGGCCACGGGCGCCTGCGTTCACGCGGCCTTTGATCACGCCGGCCAGAAGTGCTCGGCTGCCTCTCGCTTGCTGGTGGATCGCCGTGTCTTCGAACCGTTTTCTGAGCGCCTGGCGCGCGCCGCTGCCGACCTCGTCGTCGGTCCCGCGCTGGCGGCGACGACGCAGGTCAACCCCGTGATCTCGAGCGTGGAGGCCGAGCGCCTGCGCGCCGCGCAACACGCCGCCGCCGCGGAGGCCGAGCGGCGCGACGGACAGGCGCTGCTCGTCGGCCCGCGGGACGTGTCAGCGCACGGCGCTGGGGCGCAGCCCACGCCCGCCTCTGACGTGACGCTCGGGGCGGCGGAGGGGAGCCCTGCGTCCCCAGGTCCAACGTCGTGCCTGGTCGCCCCGGCCGTGTTTCGCCTGCCGGCCGACGCCCACCGCGACCCGTCCAGCTACGCGCGGCGCGAGCTCTTCGGCCCTGTCGTCCATGTGCTTCCCTTCGACACGCTCAACGAGGCGGTCGAGCAGTTCAACCACACCGAGTACGCCCTCACCGGCGGCCTCTTCGCCCAGTCCGAGGACGACATCGACGCGCTCCGGAGCCGCCTCAACTGCGGCAACCTATATGTCAACCGAAGCAACACGGGTGCGCGCGTAGGCGTTGAACCTTTCGGTGGTTTCGGCATGTCCGGAACCGGACCCAAGGCAGGAGACCGGGGCTATCTCGACGCGTTCCTGGCGGCGGAGGGCGAGGGTCCTCCGGCGTCCACCAACGCCCTGCCGGTGCCGGCCGACGCGACGCTCGCCGGGCTGCCGGTGTGGCCGCTGGCGACCGGCCCGGCGCCGCCCGACCGCGCGCTCGCCGCGACCCTGGCGAGCGCGTTGGCCGCCGCACACAGGCCTTGTCACGACACGCTCGAAGCGCTGGCCCGTGAGCTCGGCACACCGGCCGACGCGCCCGAGCCGACGTTGCCGATCCCGGGACAGTCCACGGTGAACCACCGCACGCTGGCGCGCGGACACACGTTGATCCTGGCAGCGCGCGCCAACCCAGGCGCCACCGGCCTGGCTCACCTGGTCGCGGCCCTCAGCGTGGGCGCACCGACGCTGGTGGTCGCCCCCACCGCCGCACACGAGGAATGGGTGCCCGTCATCAAAGCGGCGCGCGCCGCCGGCGTCGCGCCCGATCGACTAGAGCTGGTCGCGGCCGCGGCGGCGGGCGAGGCGGCCGCCTGGGCCAGCCTGCCCGCGCTGGCGACGCTGGTCGTCGACGGCCCACGCGGGCCCTGGTCCGCCCTGCTGAGCGAAGCGCTCCAGCGGCGGGAGAGCCCGACGCAGCTCGCGAAGGTCTGGTGCGCCCATGACGGCCCCGCGCTCACCGATCCGCAGGCGCTCGTCGCCGCGCATCAGGTCGTTCGCACCGTGGCGGTGAACACCATGCGACACGGCGCGCCGCTGACGCTGGACGCGGGCTGAGCGCGGGCCCGCACGCCGCTCGGGCTCAGGCGGCCCGTCGGCGGAGCCACAGCGCTGCGCCGGCCAGCAGCAGGGCCCACGTGAGCCCGGCGCTGCCGCCCGACGGGGCGCGGCGGTCAGCTGGCGCCGCGCTGCAGCCGCCACTGCGCGTGCCGCCACCTTGCACCGGCACCAGACCGTTGCCGCCCACCACGTCGACACCGGACGCGTCGCCGCCTGTGCCACCCGCGTCAGCCGCGCCGGCGGGGACATAGCACGCTCCATAGGTCGAAGAGAGCGGGTTGCACTTCTGCCCAGCCGGACAGGCCGAGGCGGCCGGGTTGCACGGCACGCCACAGCGCGGCTCGTTGTTCTTGGTCACGTCCTTGTCGCAGAAGAGCGAGAGGCAGAGGTCGTCGCCAAGGCAGAACTTGCCGTTGGGGACGGTACCGCGCGTCGTGCAGTAGCCCTTGGTGCCGCCCTTGGCCAAGCGCAGGCAGCCCTCGTTGTCACCGCAGGGCTGCTCCGCGGCGGCGATGTCGCACGCGACGCGACAGGTGCCGTTGCCGCAGACGCTCGACGCGCACTCGGAATCCCCACCACACGGCTCACCCCCCGCCACGCAACCCACGGGTTTCGAAGGGAAGCAGGCCGCACCGCTGGACGTGTTCTGGCAGGCCATGCCACAGGGGCACGAGGTGGGCTCACCGAGGGTGCACGACTGGCTGCACACCTTGCCGGCGTCGCCAGCGAGGATGCACTTGCCGCCAGCGCACTGCTCGTCGAACTTGCAGAGCCCGCCGCTGGCGATGTTCTCCTTGCCTGGCAGGCAGCCCTGATAGCCCTCGCCCTGGCTCACGCACTTGAAGTCTTTGTCACAGTCGCCAGCCGTCGTGCACTTGGCGCGGCAGATGCCCACCGTCGCCTGCAGGTCGGCCTTCATGCACACGCCCGTGGCGCACTCCGCGGGGTCCTGGCACTCCTCGCCGACCTTCTTGAGCACCGGGCCCGTGGGCTTGACGCACACCCCGTTGCCCCCTGGCAGCGTCTGACACTCGAGCCCCGAGGCGCAGTCCCCGGCGTTGCCCGGCGTGCACGGCGTCTGACACGTGCCCTGCAGGCACAGCAGCGAGGCGCACTCGTTGGACTTGTCGCAGCTCTCGCCCAGGGACTTCTTGGTCGCGCTGCCGCCGCCCGGATCCTTCAAGCAGGCGCCCTTGGTCGGCTGGCTCTGGTAGCCGTAGCAGAGGAAGCCCGAGGGGCAGTTCTTCTGCTGCGGGTTGCACCCCTGGACGCAGAACGACTGACCGCCCACCACCTGACAATAGTAGGGCGACTTGCAGTCACTCGCGCCCGTGCACGTGTCGCCGAGCGTCTTGGTGCCGGCGGTCTTGAGCGGCCCCCACACGCACTTGCCGGAGCTGCAGGTGTACTTGGCGGTGTAGGCCTCCTTGCCGCCGTTGCTCTTGTGCACCACGTAGGGGCAGTCGCCGTCGTTCTTACACGCGTAGGAGCCGTTCTTCGGGTTGAGAAAGCAGATGGCCTTCTCGTCGTCGAAGTTCAGGCTCGCGCTCCAGCCGTAGGGCTGCACGTTGGGAGCCATGGTCGGTGGGTCGTTGCTGGGCCAGCCCCCGAGGTTGTGCATCACGCCGAAGAAGTGGCCCTGCTCGTGGATCGCCACGCTGAGCAGGTGCGACTTGCCCTTGCCGGCCTTGTAGGCGTCGGTCACCCAGTTCTGCTGGTAGCCGTTGAACGCGATGTCGCTCTCGACGATGGCGCCCTTGTAGTTGTGAAGCGCTACAGTCACTCCAAGCACGTAAGAACCGAAACTCCAAGCGTTGTTCTCGACGAACACCAGCTCGTTGCGGCCGTTGTTCTTGTAGCCGATGGGCATGAGCTTCTTGTTGTACGCAGCGGGGCAGTCCGTGTCGGCCTTGCAGGTCTTGCCCTTGTCGTACAGGCACTTCCCGAGGGCCGTGTTGCAGTGGTAGCCCTCGGTGAACGTGAGCTGGCCGCACTTGACGTCCATCCACCCCTCGAAGCCCTTGCGCAGCTCGTCGAGGGCCGTGGCCTTGGGCATGTTGTCGGAGCCGTCAGGGTGCAGGAAGTAGTAGACCTTGGTCTGCTTGTACTGCTTGACGTTCTTGGACGACGACGACGCCGTGGTGATCGAGAAGGCGTGCGCGACCTTCGGCGCGGCCACCGCCAGGGCGACCAGGGCGGCGGACATGGCCGCGGCGCGGCGTGCGGGAGAGAGACGGCGGTCCGCCCGGTTGGCGTGGCGTCGAGTCGCGTGCATGGGGCGCTCCAGGTGCTGGCGCAGCGGCGGCCGGCGGGCGGTGTCACGGGTCGCCGCGACGCGGCTTCGGCGCGTGGCGGGCGTGACGGGCCGACGCGGAGGTCGGCGGGGCGAGCGCGGCTGTCGTCGTCCTGGGGGGCGGCCGCGGGGTGACGCAGTCGGGTCAGGGCTTCCGCGGCGCCAGCGCGCGGCGCGGCAGCGGCACGGCCACCCGCGGCTTTGCCGTCGCGCCGGTCGGAGCCTTGGCGGCGGCGGCCTTCTGGCGCGCGTGGAGCGCGACGTAGCCGCGGATCTCCTTGCGCAGGCTCGCGAGCGGCTGGTCGAAGCGCGGCGGCTGCAGCAAGAGCGGCTTCGCGTGGGAGTCGGCGTGGACCATGCGTCCCTGCGCGTCACGACGGACGAAGTGCACGTCGCCGAGCCCGCGGTGCACGCGCGAGATGCCCTTGGCGTCGCGGAACACGTGGAACTTGCCCTGCGGCGCGCCGGTGAGCGTGTAGCCGCGAGCGTGCTTCTCGAGCAGCACCACCACCTCTTCGCCCTGCTGGAAGGTCGGCATGCCGGGCACCGACCAGGTCAAGCCGTCGGCCGTCGACCCGCCCACCAGCTCCCAGGTGAAGGTGCGCCCCACCCGCTTGGCGTCGCCCTTGTAGACCTCGACGACACGCAGCGTGAACTCGGTGAACACGGCCAGCCCCTTGGCCCGCCGGTCGATGACGCGCGTGCGGGTGATCTGGCCGTGCAGCACCAGCTCCGACGTCTTGACCAGCTCCGACAGCGGCACCTTGAGCACGGTCATCGCGTGGCCCGGTGTGGCGTGCAGCGCCACGCCGGCGCACAGGAGCGCGGCCAGCGCGGCGGCCAGCAGGGCGGGCCGGACGCGGCTGAGATGGAGGGAGCGAATCATGGGCACCTCTCGGCGGGAGGGGGGGCAGGAACGCGGCGGAAGCCTACCAGAGCCTCAGGAGCCCCGGCTACGTCAGGCCGCTTTGCACGCCCGCAAGACGCGCACAGGGCGACACTTCTTCACGGGCGGGGCGGTCGCCATGGGCGTTCGGGTCGCGACGTCCGGGCACACCTCCACGGGGCGCTCAGGGCCGTCGGCGCACTCGACGCTACACCGGGCTGCCGGCGGCCCGCTTCTTCCGCCAGGTGCGCCCCAGCTCCCGCTGCTTGGCCAGGAGCGCCGTGGCGTCCTGCACCGCGGCCTCGAGACGGGCGGCGTCGGCGCCCCCACGGTCGACCGCCAGGGCCTTGGCCGCCATCTCCAGCGCCGTCTCCAGGTCACCGCGCCGTCGGTGGACCAGGTAGAGGTTGAACCAGCCCTTGAAGTGCTCGGGGTTCGCGCGGGTCGCCCGCTCAAAGCAGGCCTGCGACGCGTCGAGCTTCTCGTCGAACCAGTGGACGTCGCCCAGGCAGTTCCACGCGGGCGCCCCGTACCACGGGTTGATGCGCAGGGCCTCGGTGACCAGCATGCGGGCCAGCTCGAGGTTGCGGGCGCGGCGCAGCGCGTAGTCGGCAGCTTCAGCGAGCAGGACCCAGTTGTCGCGCTCCATGGCGAGCGCTTGGCGGTAGCCCTCCATGGCGGCGTTGGGGTCTCGGGCAGCCTTGCGCGCGGCCTCCACCGCCTGCTGGAGCGCGACAAACGCGGCCGGATCGAACTGGGCGCGGAAGGCGGCCCGCGTCGCGTCGAGCGCGGCCTTGGCCACGAGCCGTGTCTTGATGGCCGACTCGCCCTCGCCCTCTGGCGCCGTGCTCGTGCCTCGCGGGCTGCCGTCTTCACCCGGCAGGGAGACCCAGCTGTCCAGCGCGAAGTGGTTGACGCCGATGGCGGTGGTGCTGCCGTAGTGCTGGTAGAGGTGGCTGCTGTTCGCGCTCGCGGCCGCGCTCGGGCCGTAGTCGCGGTAGAGCAAGAAGCCGTCTGGGCGCAGCGCCGCCAACGTGCTGGCCACCGACGCCATGGCGCCGGCGGAGTGCAGCACCCACGTGTGCCGGTGAGGATCCGGCGCGTCGGCGGCCTCGGCGCTCGCTTCGGGATCGGCGGTGTCGGCGGCGGTGTCGGCGGCGGTGTCGGGTGCTTCGTCGGTAGCCTTCACCGCTTCCGCGTCGAGCGAGGCCTCGATGAGGTCTGCGACGCGCTCCAGCTCAGCGCGGTCGCTGTGGCCCTGGTCGGCGAGCGGCGCCAGGGTGAGATCCAGGTCGAAGAGCGGATACAGCGGGACCAGTCGGCTCAGATCGTCGGCGGCGCGGCTCGCGGCGAGGGCGCGCACCTGGTCCACCGAGACGTTGGTGAAGCGCGCCAGCCCCTCGGGGTGACGCAGCACCGTGCGGGCCATGAGCACCGACCAGCGATCCTTGGGCGGCTCGGCGTCGCCGTCCCGCGCGGTGCTGCGGCGGAACACGTTCGCCGGCAGCACGCAGAGCAGATAGGTGTGGCTGACCATGCGCAAGCGGCCCGTGAGGTCGACCACGCCGCTGCCGTCGATGGGGTGCACGGTCGCTGGCGCGAGGGCGTCGGCCTGGGCCAACACCACGCGCTCGCTGTGCCGTTCGAACACGCCGTTGTCGCGCGCGTCGGTCAACATCTTGGGGGTGGCGTCCGTGGCGTACCAGGTCAGCCGCTCGTACCAGTCCTTGCCCGTCGCAGCGCAGCGCTCCTTGAAGCGGTCGAGCAGCTGCACCGAGTGCAGCCCGAGCCCCATGGCGATCTCCATGCCCACGATCTCGTCTTCCAGCTCTCCCGCCGCGTCCGCCTCGGCGCAGTTGGCGTAGAGCACCTCGGCGGCGCGATAAGCGCTCATGCCCCCCTGGTTGATCAGGTTGGGGACCTCGTTGGTGGTGAAGGCCTGGGCCCCGCGCTGCTGAAAGGCCAGCTGGCCCAGGTGCCAGTCCAGGCAGTGGGTGAGCGGAGCCCAGTCCTGCAACACCGGGGACGCCTCCGCCGAGGCGGGCGCCGCGTCGGCGGCGGGAGACGGGGTCGCATCGACAGGCTGGTCGGCCATGGGCTCTCCTGGGGCGCGAGGGCGGTGCGCTGACGGTGTAGCACGGTCGTCGGGCGGCGAAAATGTGCGGCGCCACGCCCGCGACCACCCCTTACGTGCCCTCGGTC
>JAUIAC010000440.1 GCA_030425545.1 bacterium
CGCCCGCCTTGAGCTGCGCGGCGGCGTAGAGCGACAGGAACACCAGGGTCAGCACGCCGAGCAGCACCTGCAGGGGTCGGTCGAGACCGCGGCCGTCGTGGGCGAGGAAGCTCGCGATGCTGTTGGCTTCGCGCACCTCCGAGAAGCGGCGCAGGCGCCGGTGCACCAGCATCCACGACAGGTAGTCGCCGGCGATCCAGGCGAAGAAGAGCCAGCTGGCGGCGAGACCGTAGTGGTAGGTGAAGCCGATGGCGCCGACGAACATGAACCCGCTGTTGTTGGACGCCACCGCCGACAGGCCAGCGGCCATAGGCGAGACGCCGCGGCCGGCGACGAGGTAGTCGCTGACGCTCTGCTCTGCGCGCAGCACCGAGAGCGTGCCGATGGCAAAGAAGAGGAGCATGGCGAGGGCGAAGCCTGCGAGCAGCATGGGTCGAGTCCGGGGGTGGGTCGGGGAGGCGCGGAGAGACAGCACTACCACAGGCCGCAGACCCGCGCAGCGGCGGCCGGTCTTGGCGTGGCGGCGCGCGGGGGTGGCGAGGCGGCCAGCCCGTGGTCGGGCGAGATCTCACTCGACCCGGTCGAAGCGGGCGTCCATGCTGAGGGCGCAGACGTTCAGGTCCGTCGCGAGCCGTCCTCGGATCCCCGGGGCCGCTTCCGGGCGGTCTCCGCCGGCGAGGAGAGCTGAGATGAGAGAGGAGTCTCCTGGCGGTGCGCGCTGTCACAGTGCATCCCGCGGCGCCGACGCGCGGTCAGCCTCGCGTCGCTGGGCGCTGGGCCTGGCGCTGCTGCTGACCCTGGGCGCCGCCGTGGCCGGCTGCGGCGGCGACGACGCGGTCGACGGTGGCGACGCGTCGGCCAACGGCGGGGACGCGGGCGCGGCGTCGGACGGCGGCGCGGTGGACAGCGGCAAGGCCGACGGCGGCACTGGGGACGGCGCGGCCGGGGACGCTGCGGCCGGAGACGGCGCGGCTGGAGACGGCACCGCTGGAGACGGCACCGCTGGAGACGGCACCACTGGAGACGGGGCGGCTGAAGACAGCGGCGACGGGCCTGCGCCACCGCAGCCCTGCGCGACCGCTGTGGACTGCGGCGCCACGGGGGATCCCTGCACCGCGTTCGTGTGTGCCTCTTTCGGCTGCAACGAGGTGCTGCGCCCAGACGGCTCGCTGTGCGACGACGGCGACGGCTGCACCGCCCTCGACAGCTGCGTTCAGGGCGTCTGCACCAGCGGCCCGGCGAAGGTCTGCGACGACGGCGACCCTTGCACCCTCGGCGAGTGCCAGCCCGCGTCCGGCACCTGCACCGTGACCGTGAAGGCCGGCGGCAGCTGCGACGACGGCGAGCCCTGCACCGCCAACGACGTCTGCGACAAGGCGGGCAAGTGCCAGCCGGGCCTCGCCGTGTGCGTCTGCACCGAAGACGCCGACTGCAAGGACGACGGCAACGTCTGCAACGGCACGCTCTACTGCGACAAGAGCGGCGCCACGCCGGTGTGCAAGGTCAACCCGGCCACCGTGGTGGCATGCAGCTCAGGTGGCGACACCGACTGCCTCGTCAACGCCTGCGATCCCCAGACCGGCAGCTGCACCCTGACGCCCGTGGCCGACAACGCGCCGTGTGACGACGGGGTCGTGTGCACCAAGGGTGACCTGTGCCAGTCGGGGGCCTGCAAGGCCGGCCCGGGCACCTGCTGCAGCTCGCACGCCGACTGCGTGGACAACGGCGACAAGTGCGACGGCGTGCCCTACTGCGACATCAAGTCCGGGCTCTGCCTGGTCAACCCCTTCTCCGTGGTCACGTGCCAGACGACCGACGACACGGCCTGCATGGCGAACACCTGCGTGGCCAAGCAGGGCGCCTGCGCCATGGTGCCGCGAGACGACGGCACCGTGTGCAGCGACGGCAATCTGTGCACGGTCGGCGACGCCTGCAAGGCTGGCAAGTGCGTCGGGGGCACGGGGGTGTGCCAGTGCGCTGGCGACGCCGACTGCCTCAAGTTCGAAGACGGAGACGCCTGCAACGGCACGCTCTTCTGCAACAAGCCCAAAGGGGCCTGCGAGGTCAACGCCGCCACCGTGGTCAGCTGCAGCGCCCACAACGACACGGCCTGCGCCCGCAACGCCTGCGACAGCAAGACCGGCGCGTGCGGCATGGTGCCGCTGCCCGACGGGGTGACCTGCGACGCCGACGGCAGCGTGTGCACGCAGGGCGACACCTGCAAGGGGGGCGCCTGTAGCGTGGGTGAGGTCTTTGTCTGCGAGTGCAAGGCGGACAAGGACTGTGCCGCCTTCGAGGACGGCGACCTGTGCAACGGCACGCTCTTCTGCGACGCCGCTGCGGGAAAGTGCCGGCTGAACCCGGCGACGATCCCCTACTGCCCCCCGGGGGCGGACACGGCCTGCACCCAGAACCGCTGCCAGCCAAAGACCGGGGCGTGCCAGATGGTCGCGCTGCCCAACGGCGTCACCTGCGACGCAGACAGCAACCCGTGCACGCCGCACGACAGCTGCTTCCAAGGCGCGTGCCAGGCGAGCGCCAACGTGTGCCCCTGCCAGAAGGACGGCGACTGCCTCGCGCACGAGGACGGGAGCCTGTGCACCGGCACGCTCTACTGTGCCAAGCCCGCCAACGCCTGCGTGCCCAACCCGAAGACCATCGTCACCTGCCCCAGCTGGCAGGACGGCGCCTGCCAGGCCAACCGCTGCGACCCGAAGACGGGCAAGTGCGGCATGACGGCGGTGCGCCCCTACCAGCGCTGCGACGCCGACGGCAACCCGTGCACCGCGTACGACACGTGCCACCAAGGCGGCTGTGTCGGCGGCGCGAACCTCTGCGACTGCAACCTCGACAGCCAGTGTGGCGTGTTCGAGGACAAGGACCTGTGCACGGGCAAGCTCTACTGCGACCAGGGCGCAAAGCCCTTTCGCTGCAAGCCGAACCCCGCCAGCACCGTGACCTGCAAGTCAGGGCCCGGGTGCGTCACGCAGGTCTGCGACCCGAAGACCGGCGCCTGCGGGGCGGGCCCCATGGCCCTGGGCAAGGGCTGCGACGACGGCGACCCGTGCACGGCCCAGGACGCTTGCGCTGGAGCGGGCTGTAGCGGGCAACCCAAGGACTGCGGCGCCTCCGACGCCTGCAAGACGACGTTCTGCACCGTGAAGACCGGCGCGTGTGGGGTCCAGTTCAAGGTGTGCGATGACAAGAACGTGTGCACGGCCGACAGCTGCGACGGGGCCAAGGGCTGCGTGTTTGCGCCCGTGGGAGCGAAGGCCTGCGACGACGGCGATGTGTGCACGCACAAGGACCTGTGCCAGGCGGGCGTGTGCAAGGGGACCCCGGTCGACTGCGACGACGGCGACCCGTGCACCGCCGACGCCTGTAGCGGCAAGGGCTGCCAGAGCACCGCGACCGTGGGCGCGTGCGACGACGGCAGCGCGTGCACCGAGGGAGAGGTCTGCGCCAAGGGCAGCTGCGTGGGCAAGGCGGTCTCGTGCGACGACGGCAACAGCTGCACGTCCGACGCCTGTGACAAGGCCGCAGGCTGCGTGCACGACAGCTCGTCGACGTCGGCGTGCGACGACGGGGACGCGTGCGTCGTCGACACGGTGTGCGCCAAGGGTGTGTGCGGCAGCGGCGTGAAGAAGCAGTGCGACGACGGCGAGCCCTGCACCAAGGACAGCTGCACCGCGCTCAAGGGCTGTGTCCACAGCGTGACCAACGACAACGCGCCCTGCGAGGGGCCGGGGGGCTGCACCACGGGTGGGATCTGCAAGTCGGGCACGTGCCAGGGCGCGGTGGACAAGCTGCACCAGCGCTACCTCGACGCCCAGGGCACCGCTGAGGCCCTGGCGCTGGTGGTCGACTCGGCCGGCGGCGGCTGGCTGGTGGGGCGGGCCCTCGACAAGGGCAAGCCCAAGGCGAAGTGGCGTGGCCTCGTCGCGCGGGTCGACGGCGCGGGCAAGCTGCTCTGGTTCAAGCAATACGGGACCTCCGCGCTGCTCGACCGCTTCGACGGCGCGACGGCGGTGGCGAGCGGGGGGCTCGTGCTGGTCGGTCACGGGAACGACGGGGTGGGGGCGCGGCCCTGGGCGGTGGCCACGGACGCGGCTGGCCAGGTCAAGGCAGATCGCACGTTCTCGCAGTGGAACGGCCAGCTCACGGCTGCGGCGCGGGTCGGCGCGACGGTCGTCGCGTGTGGGCACACGAACTATGGCAAGTACTACTCCCGACCTCTGGTCGTGGGCATGTCCGCGACCACGCAGCTGCAGTGGAAGGTCGACGCTCCGAGCGGGGGCGACGGGCGCTGGACGGCGCTGGTCGCGGACGGCGACGGGGTCGTGCTGGCTGGCGACGATCGCGCGGTGACCACGCGCTTTGAGCGGCGCACGGCCCAGGGGCAGGTGAGCTGGCAGCGGCGTGTCCCCCACACGCAGAAGTCGGTCCACGTGGCCCAGGTTGCCCGCTGGTCCGGGGGCTTTGTCGCTGCGGGAGACTTCGGCTCGAGCGCCTATGCCGCCTGGGTGATGTCACTGGACGCCACCGGCCGCCTGCGGTGGAAGCGGGACTACACGCCCAAGGCGACCGGCATGCTGGTGGGGGCGGTGGGGGTACACGCCAGCGGCGCCATTCAGGTGTTCGGGCGCGTCGGCAACCTCACGCGCGCGATGCGGCTGAGCCGTGGGGGCGCGCTGACGGGCACCACGGACTACGGGCATTACGCCAACACGCCCGCCGCGGCTTGGGTGGGCGACGACGACAGCGTCTGGGTCGTCGGCGGCGGGGCGCAGGGATACAAGGGCTTGCTCCAACCCTGGTCGCTGCGCCTGGACGCCTTCGGTCACAAGAGCTGCAAGACGGCGGGCGCGTGTTGGGCGCT
>JAUIAC010000441.1 GCA_030425545.1 bacterium
GGGACGACGACAAGCCGCGCCGAGGAGGTTGGTCATGATCGCTGATCACCTGCTACCCCACGCTGCGACAGACTGCCGCCGCGCGCTGGTCTTCTCGGCTGGAGGCTCAGCGGACCTGGTCTTCGCCAAGACCATCGCGCTTGCGCTCGTCGCGCGCGGCGTCGAGCGCGTAGACCTTGCCCAGCCTCTCAACTGCCAGCAGCTGTCGGCAAAGGGTCTGTTGGAGGGGAACGGCCGTCTCCATGGCCTCGGCCCGGCGACGGGAGTCGATCCAGAGCTGGTGCTGCGGCACAGCACAACCGTGCCGGTCGAGCGTCTTGATGAGGGTCGCCGCGGCAAGGGGCTGAGCATCTCTGCGGCGATGGATTGGCCATACGGAGAGCGCTATGTCATGGCAGCCCATGGTGGTGGACCGCGCCTGCTCGCGGGTCGACGGGACGGCGCGACCCCATTCTACGACCTCGCCGTAGGCGTGGATGGCGGCGGAGACGTGCTGACGCATGACGAACGGGAGTTCGATCGGATCGTCGCGTCAGGCGTGCGGTTGGGCTGGCGAGGCCCAGGGGCGCTGCTGCTGGTCGTGGTGGGGTTGGGCGCTGACGGTGGCTCCGCACCAGAGCAGTTCGAGGGAGCCACGCTCCAGGGTTGGCGACAGGTCGGCAGCGGTCGCGTTGATGCGGACTGGGCGAGTCAGCTGGAGCGCGAGCTTCGCGCGCTGACGCTTTGGCATGACGAGCCAGCCCGGTGGAGCCCAAACGACCCCTTCTGGGGATACGGCTTGAAGGTGCCCCAGATCGTGGCTCTGGCGACGCGTGGGGCGACCCCGTTCGGGGCGCCGCGTGGCCGTGCCGAGCTCGCTTGGTTCCCGCGCCGTCGGGAGCTCAAGGCTATGAGTCGCGAGCTGCTGTCGGAGATGAGGGTGTACTTGAGCGAGGTGTCAGCATGAAGTTTCCGCAAGACAACTGGTGTGAGCTGCCTACGAAGGAAGGGAACTTCCGCATGTACGACGCCGGTGACGAGCTGGTTCGCGTCGTCTCTCGAGGACCGCTCGAGGATCTCGGCCCCAGCCCACTGGTTCGGCTCCACTCGTCATGCCTCGCGTCGGAGGTCTTTGGTGCAGTCGACTGCGACTGCGCCGACCAGCTGCGCGAGTCGATGAAGCTCATGGCGACAGAAGGGCAAGGGCTGATCATCCACCTGCATCAAGAGGGGCGAGGGCAGGGGCTCGCCAAGAAGATCAAGGCTGTCAGGCTGATGCAGCGGGATGGTCTCGACACGGTTGAGGCGTTCGAAGCGCTCAACCTGGAACAGGACATCCGCCGCTACGACCTGGCCGTAGAGCTGCTCCAGCGGCTGGGGATCAAGGAGGTTCGACTCATCTCGAACAACCCGCGAAAGCGAGCGTTCCTGGAGGCCCACGGGCTGGTTGTTCAAAGCGTTCGGACCAGCCCCTGTGTACGGCCCGAGAACGCGGAGTACCTGCAGAGCAAGAACGCCAAGCTGGGACACAAGCTGCCACTCGAGTTGGACGCCGCGCAGGGTGACGGTCCGATTCACTTCTATCACTCGGATCAGCCTTGGGGAGAGCTCTCCAACTTCTCGCGCCACGCGGTGTACCTGCGCGGAAGGGTCTGGGCGACGGTCGAGCACTTCTACCAGGCCCAGAAGTTCGAACGAGAGGACCTCGCTGAGCGCGTTCGCCAGTGTCAGTCGCCCATGCTGGCGAAGCTCGTGGCCGACGAACTCTCGCCCCGGCACCGGCGTGCCGGATGGCCCGACATGAAGGAAGAGGCCATGTTGGAGGGGCTGCGAGCAAAGTTCCGTCAGCACCCTGACCTGGCGGCCCGGCTGGTGGAGTCCTCACCACGACACCTGGCTGAGCACACCGCGAAGGACGACTACTGGGGAGACGGCGGCGACGGCTCCGGGCTTAACCGACTGGGCGAGCTCTTGATGCAGGTGCGCGATGAGCTCCGCTCCGATGATGGCCTGAGCGGCCACGGGAGCTGAGCGCCGATGTGCGGAATCGTCCTGCTCTATGGACCGCGGGCCGCGGAGCGGCTTCCACAGTGCGTCGTCGGCTTGCGCCATCGCGGGCCGGACGACGAGGCCACTTGGACGCGCGGGGACATGGCCTTCGGGTTCTCTCGGCTGGCCATCAACGGCGACCTGTCCGCCGGTCGTCAGCCCTACCGCTGGGCCGGGTTGGTCGGCGCGGTGAATGGCGAGATCTACAACTGGCGTGAGCTCTCCGGCACTCACGGCCTGAAGGACCCCGCGTGTGACACCCACGTGGTCCTACCGCTGCTCGCGAAGCTCGGTCCAGCTGTCTTGGACGCGCTGGACGGATTTTATGCTGCGGTCGCGTTGGATGCGGAGGCGGGTTCGGCGCACTGCCTGCGGGACCACATGGGCAAGAAGCCCCTCTTTCTTGGCAGATCGGGCAGCGAGCTGTTCATCACGAGTGAGCTCAAGGTCTTGGAGGCTGTGGACTCATTCGCTCTTCTTCCAAGGGGTTATTCGACAGTCGACCTCGTCACTGGCGAGGTCAGAGAGGTCGCCCGCCATTCGTCCAAGGCGGCCGAGAGCGGGCTGGCAGAGGCTTTCGCCGAGGCCGTGCGAAAGCGGCTTCCCCGGCGCGACCAGCCGGTCGGGATCTTTCTGAGCGGGGGGCTCGACAGCTCCCTCGTGGCAGCGCACGTCGCGGACCACAGGCCGGACGCAACGTGCTTCGTGCTGGGCGACGAGGGAGGGCCGGACAGCTCCGCAGGGGCCCATGTTGCGGACCTCCTCCAGCTCCGAAGAGTCGTCCATGTCCGGCTCCCGAGGCCAGGAGAGCTCCCTGGCCTCATCCGTTCGGTTGTACGTGCGACTGAGAGCTACAACCCCTCTATCGTAAGCAACGGTCTCGCCACGTACATGCTCGCCCAGGCAGCCCGCCGAGCCGGGATCAAGGTTGTATTGACTGGTGAAGGGGCGGACGAGCTGTTCGGCGGCTACCACAACTTCGGCCCAGGCGAACCATGGCGCGCGGTCCGGGCGCAGCTCATCGATGACATGCAGTTCACGGAGCTGCGTCGGCTCGACCTGAGCTGCATGGCCCATAGCGTCGAGCCCCGCTGTCCATTTTTGGACCGGGCCGTTCGACAGCTCAGCGACACCCTCTCGTATTCGCAGCTGTACCGAGGACGCGACAACAAGATCGCGCTCCGAGAGGTCTTCGCCGGCAAGCTGCCGCACGACGTGCTCTGGCGGAGGAAGATCTCCTTTGACGTTGGCAGCGGCGTGCGTGGCCAGGTTGTTAGGTATCTACGGCGAAGCGGCCGAACAGAGCGCGAGGAGCTTCGGAAGATCTGGGGCGAGCACTTCGCCTTCGACGCGGCCGCCCCGCATTTCAGCGCCTACCCCACGTTTGACGCCGTGATCGACGTCCGAGGGGAGGGTCACCGATGAGCGATCAGCCCTTGCTCGAGCCGACCGTCTCCGACGTCGAGGCGCTCATGCTGGAGCACTTCCGTCAGGTGCCGTTTCACAACCTGCCGCTGCTCTACGGCGAGGACCTCCGGCAGCTGCTGCCCGGCGGCACGTGCTCCGACATGACCCTGAGATTCTTGCGGGTCGCACGGCGTGCGGGGATCGACGCGAGGCTGCACTCCGGGTTCATCAGGGGAAAGGAGATCCACCGGCTGGCCAGGATCAAGCTGGATGGCCGCAGCTATTTCGCCGACGTCGGGAACGGCTGGCCGGCTCTGCGGCTGTATCCCGCGGATGGAGAGGTGGAGCACCACGCCTTCGGCATGCGCTTTCGGACGCAGATTCAAGACTCGCGTGTCCACGTGTTCCACCAGCGACGTGGCCAGGAGTACCTGCAGCTGGAGATCGCAGTTGAGCCGAGGCCTGAGGAAGAGATTTACGCCGACATCACCCGACGCTTCAGCAGCGGGGTCGACTACCCCTTCAGCCGCAGCCTGAGGTTCTCCAGGATCGTGGGACAGCGGTTCATGTTCCTTCGCGGGGACCAGCTGGAGATCTACAGCCCTCACGGCGTTGAGGTCCTAGAAGGCATCGACGCCCACCAAGTCCCGTCGGTCCTGCGGGACCAGTTTCAGGTCGACTTCGACACGGAGTTGCTCCGTCGATCCCCCGGTTTCGTGAACACGCTGATCGCTCATCGCGCTGGCAGCGAGAGACCACGTCCGGGCGGTGAGGCCGCCGACTGTGAGGAGACACCATGAGCAGGACCTTCCTGGTGACAGGAGCCGCTGGCTTCATCGGCTTCCACACGTCGCGCCGACTTCTCGACCGAGGGGATCGTGTCGTTGGCCTGGACAACGTCAACGACTACTACGACGTAGCGCTCAAGCACCGACGACTCGAGCTCCTTAGGAGCTACAAAGGCTTCGTAGATGTGCGCGACGACATCGTTGACGCTGTTGCGCTGGACCGTGCGTTCGCGCAGTTCCACCCCAGCAAGGTGGTCCACCTGGCCGCTGAGGTCGGGGTGCGGGCATCGGTGGAGCGACCCGTGGACTACGTCCAGTCCAACATAGTCGGGTTCGCCAACGTGTTGGACTGCTGTCAGCGCCATGGCGTTGAGCACTTGGTCTACGCGTCGTCGAGCTCGGTCTACGGCGGCAGCACAAGAGTGCCCTTCGCCACGACAGACTCCGTGGACCAGCCTAAGAGCGTCTACGCAGCGACGAAGAAGGCCAACGAGCTGTTGGCACATGCTTACAGCGACCTTCATGGGTTGCCCACCACCGGGCTGCGCTTCTTCACCGTCTACGGCCCTTGGGGCCGTCCAGACATGGCGCTCTCCCTCTTCGCCCGTGCCATCGTCGACGGTGAGCCGATCAAGGTCTTCAACCACGGC
>JAUIAC010000442.1 GCA_030425545.1 bacterium
CCTCGAGCGGCAGGCGGGCGGCGGGCTGCCCGCGCTGGTGCGGCGCGAGAAGGTCATCATCGACGACGTGCCCGAGAAAGAGGGGCGCCGGCAGGTGCTCGCGGACGACGTGCGCAAGATCGAGTTCGAGTACTGGGACATGGACAAGGAGTCCTGGGAGTCGGACTGGAAGGTGGAGATCGACCGCGCCGCGGCCGAGCAGCGGCAGAAGGAGCAGGCCGCGGCCCGCGCGTCGGGCATGACCGGCAACGTCGACCTGGCCAACGCCATGGTCAACGCGGCGTCGCGGAAGAAGCGGCACGGCCCGGACGAGGAGTGGCTGCCGGGGCGCGTGCGCATTCGCCTGGTGCTGGCGACGGACGACGACGACCAGGACCTGGAGTTCGAGACCCAGACCCGCGTGCGCATGATGCGGCCGCTGAACTTCCGCAAGCCCTACAGCGTCAAGGAGTACCAGGACACGCTGAACCCGCTCTCGGCCCTGTCCGGGCAGACGCCGAACAGCTTCGCCGCCCAGCAGCTGAAGATGCAGCAGGCCCTGGGCGGCGGTGGAGGGGTCGCACCATGACGCACCCCACAGTACACCCCACGGCGCCCCACACACCGGCCCCCACGCCGCAGCGCCAGCCCCCCACGGGACCGGCCAACGGCTCGCGCTCCGGTGCGCACGCTGGCGCGTCCTCGGCGTCCGACGGCGGCGCGACGACGCCCTCGCCGCGGCTCGAGGCCCTGCGCGACGCCCTCGCCGCCGGTCAGCGCGCGGTGGGCACCACGAGCCCGGGCCCGAGCGACCGGCAGCGGGGCGTGGCGCTGCTGCTGGCCATGACCACCATCGCGATCCTCTCCGTGTTCAGCCTGGAGTTCACCTATCAGTCGCGGGTGGCCGTGCGCACGAGCAGCTACGTCGAGAGCGAGATCGAGGCCTACCTGCACGCCCGCGCCGCGGTGGAGCTGGCGGCCATGGTCATCGGCTCCACGGACATCGTCGACGCCATCATCAGCAAGTACGCGTCGATGCTCGGCGGTCGCAAGCCCAACATCACCACCGCGGCCTACGCCTGTGACTTCGTCAACGCCTTCTGCAAAGGGAAGATGACGCTGATGGGCATCGAGCTGGTCAACCTCGAGGACTCCGAGGGCGCCGGGCTCGAGCGGGGATCGTGCGGCTGCAAGTCGTCGGACGAAGACGGCCGGGTCAACATCAACCGGGTGGGCAACCTGCGCGAGAAGCAGTCGGTGTTCGACACGCTCTACAAGCTGTTCGAGCGCCACGAGGGCGTGTCGCAGCCGGGCGAGCTCGACAAGGACATGGCGCAGCTGGCGCTCAACGTCATCGACTGGGCCGACGAGGACAACACGCGGACCGACATCGATCCGGCGACCCGCAAGCTGCAGCGCGGCACCGGCGCCGAGGGCGTCGCCTACGCCAAGAACGGCTACAAGTCCAAGGACGCCCGCTTCGACACCACCGCCGAGGTGCGCCTGGTCGAGGGCATGACCGACGCCCTGTGGTGCAAGGTCCGCGGCCAGCTCACCGTCTACAACACCAACAAGATCAACGTGAACACGGCGCCGCTGGACGTGATCAAGGCGCTGGTGTGCAAGAACCTCGCGAACCCGGCCCACGAGCTCATCGCCTGCCAGCGCAGCTTTCAGGGCCAGGTGTGGACCCCAGTGGACGCCGCGGCGCAGTACCTCGAGGTCTGCCGCACGCTGAAGAAGCTCATGTTCAGCCCGCCCTTCTCGTCGCCGGTGAAGTTCACCCGCTTCTTCGACAAGCTCGGCACGGTGCTGCCGGCGGAGTACGCCAACGTGGTGCGCATCAACCGCGGCCGCATGCTGCAGGACGTCAACACGCGCGGGCAGATCGTCCGCATCGTCTCCTACGGGACCGCCGGCCCGGTCACCAAGACCATCACGGCGCTGCTCGACACCACCACACGGCAGTTCGTCTACTGGCGGGAAGACTGAGACAGCAGACGCGCGGCTCCACGGCCGACGCACAGGACTGAGGCAAGCAGATGGCACATCGCATTCTCGGCATCGATCTCGGCACGCGCATGGTCAAGTGCGCCGTGGTCGAGCGGTCGCTGCGCACCGCGGCGCTGGTGGACTTCCAGCAGGAGGCCGTGCACGCGCCCTACGACGCGGTCTCGCGCAAGGCCGCCATGGAGCGCCTGCTGAGCCGGGTGAGCAAGGGCGACGACCTGGTGGAGGCTGGTCTGCCCGCCTCGGCCTGCATGCACCGGACGCTGCAGTTCCCCTTCAACGACGAGAAGAGCCTGCGCGAGGCTGCCGGCTTCGAGCTCGAGTCGCACATCCCGGTGCCGCTCGAAGATGTGGTGGTGGACTTCGTGGTCGCGGGCGAGGGTCGCGACGGTGAGTACGACGTGCTCACGGTGGCGGCGCCGACGAGCGAGGTGGCGGAGGCCCTGGAGACCTACAAGGCGGCGGGGGTGGAGCCGCGCACGCTCTCGCTCGTGCCCCTCGCCTGCGCGTCGATGCTGGCCCAGCTGCCGCAGTGCGCCGAGGGCAAGACGCTGCTGCTCGACATCGGCGCCCAGGGCACCGAGGTGCTGCTGGCCGAGGGCGGCAACGCGCTCGCGCTGCGGAGCCTGTCGATGGGCAGCGACGACGTGCGCAGCCGCTTCACCGAGCAGTTCGACGTGGACAGCGCCGAGACCGACCTGCTGGTGTCGCACAGCGTGCTGCTGCCGCCCGAGGTGGCGCCGCGCACCAGCGACGAGCGGCTGCTCAACGAGGCGACCCAGTCCGCGGTGATGCCCTGGCTGCGCGAGGTGCGTCAGACCCTGGCCTTCGTCGCCCGTGGTGGCCGTGGTCGGCCGGATCGCATCATGCTCACGGGGGGCATGTCGCGCATGCGCGGGCTGGTGGAGTATGTCGAGCGGGCCTTGAACCTGCCGGTGAGCACGCTCGACCTCAGCACCTTGCCGATCAACCAGCTCAGCGGCGACGTTGCCGACGTGGGGGACTTCGGTGCGGCGGCGGTGGCGTTGGCGCTCCAGGGCACCGACGCGCGCGGCGACCAGCGCATGGACTTTCGGCAGGGGGAGTTCGCCTTCGAGGGGGACTACCAGTTCGTCCGCGAGCGGCTGCCGGCCATCGCGGCGTTCATGGTGGTCGCGCTCTGTCTGCTCGGCGTGCGCACCACCATCGACTACCGCGCGCTGGTGCTGGAGAAGGAGCGTCAGGTCTCCCAGCTGAAGAAGCTGAGCAAGGAGCTGACCGGCAAGCGGATCACCTCGTTCTCCAAGCTCCAGGCCGAGCTCCAGCGGCCGGTCAAGGTCGACCTCGCGAGCTACTACCCGCAGATCACGGCGGTCCGAACCTTCAAGGACATCAGCGGCATCATCGCCAAGGTGACCGAGCCGCCGGACTTCAGGCCGGGTGGTCCCGCGCGGGCCCGGCTGCCCGGTGGCGCCCGCATCGCGCAGGTGGCGCCACCAACGATGCGCGGCGTGCCGCCCCTGGGCGGTGTGCCGGTGCGCGCGCAGATGCCGCGGCGACCGGGCGAGCGCTCGGGGAACGACGGCTCCAAGGACACCGCCGCAGACCTGGCCGCCGCCAAGGCCGGCGAGAAGCCCGCCGGCTTCTTCGGCCACAAGGTCGAGCTGCTGAGCGTCGACGTCGAGCGCAGCAAGGTGAACATGCGCGGCGACTGCGACTCGCAGGACGCGCTGCTGGCGCTACAGCAGGCCATCGGCAAGCACCGCTGCTTCCACAAGATCAAGTCGTCGTCGGACAAGATCACCTTCCAGCGCCACAAGGGCTGGTTCCGCTTCAACCTCGGCTTCGAGGTCCGCTGCCCGCAGAAAGAAGACGGCGACGAGGACGGCAAGCCGACGTCGAAGAGCAAGAAGAAGAAGAAGAAGAAGAAGGCGTAGCCGCGTGCAGCACGTCGCGCAGACCGGGCCCGCGCCGCAGCGCAGCCCGCGAAGAGTCAGCGGCCCAGGGGCCGGTCAGGTGCAGGAGTCGAGACGATGAAAGAAGGACGCATCGCCAGCGCATTCGCGCAGATGAGCGACCGGGAGCGCACGCTGGTCATCGGCGGCGGCAGCCTGGTGCTCGTGGGCGTCGTGGTCGTGGCCGGGCTGCTGGTGAGCCGCAAGGTCGCCGCCATGGAGGAGCAGGTCGCGGCCAACGCGGAGTCCCTGAGCGCCGTGCTTGACGCCGCGCCCAAGTACCTGGAGAGCCGCCGCGAAGAGAAGGCCATCGACGAGCAGCTGACCCAGGCCGCCGGGACCTCGCTGCAGTCGACCCTGCTCGCCATCGCCAAGGACGTGAAGTTCGAGCGCAAGTTCGGCGCAGACGCGACGCAGGAGGCGCGGCTGTCGGACTTCGTGAAGTTCTCGAACGCCACGGAGATCCTCGCCGACCTGACGCAGAAGAAGAAGCGGCGCAAGCGGCGCAAGAAGAAGAAGAAGAAGAAGAAGGGCGAGAAGCAGGTCTTTCTCGCCACCATCGAGGTGGTGTTCGACCGGGTGCCCGACTCGGCGCTCTTCCAGTTCCTGGAGAAGGTCGAGACCCACAAGCAGCCGATGTTCAGCGTCTCGCTCGACATCAGCCGTGAGTCCCCGAACCACGAGCACTTTCGCGCCAAGCTGAAGGTGGGACAGTTCCGCTACGGCGGCCTGGACCAGTAGCCCGCAGCGCCCGCGCAGCGTCGCGGAGCCAAGACGCCGCAGGTGCGGCAGCACGCCAGCCCCGCCTGGCATGAGAGACCGGCCCCGGCCGGCCCGAGGTAGAGCACGTGAGCGAGACAGCCCCAGCCATGGTCGACGACGTCGTCGTCGAGTCCGGCAGCCGCCTGCGCAGCGCCGCGAAGTTCAGCGGCTACGGCCTCTT
>JAUIAC010000443.1 GCA_030425545.1 bacterium
GTTTGCCGACGCACACGCCGCAGCCCACGCGCCGGCCGCCAGCACCGCCACCACCGCCAACGAAGGCGTCGCCTTCCTCAAGGAGCAGCAGTGGCGCCTGCCCTTCGCCACCGCACCGGTGGAGGTCCGCGACGTGCAGCCCTCGTTCGAGGCCTACGGCACCGTGGTCGCCCGCCCGGAGGCCGACGTACACATCTCCGCGCCCGTGGACGGCCGCGTCGCCACCGCCGCGGGCATGCCCAAAGTCGGCGCCCGGCTCGAGCGCGGCGCGGTGGTCGCGCGCCTCTTGCCCCAGCTCCACGACGTAGGTGACGTGGCGGCCCTCCGCCGTCAGCTCGAGCTCGCCCGCATCGCGCGCCGCAAGGCCCACCACGAGAAGCAGCGCTACGCCAGGCTGCTCAAGAGCGGCGCGGCCCCTCAAGATCGGTGGATCGACGCCCGCTTCGCCCTCGAGCGGGCGCAGGCCGACGAGCGCGCCGCTGCGTCCCGACTGGCGCAGGCCCAGGGCGACGCCCGTGTGGCCGTGCGCGCCACAGCCGGCCACGGCGGCGCCCTCGCTGTGCGCACGCCCATCGCCGGCACCGTCGCGGCGGTCGAGGTGGCCTCGGGCGAGCGGGTCAAGGCCGGGGCCCATCTGCTGCGCGTCGTGGACCTGCGCCGCCTGTGGCTCCAGGTCCACGTGCCCGAGCGCTACGCCCACCGGCTGGCCGAGGTCACCGGCGCGTGGTGGTCCCTCGAGGGGCAGCCGGGCGTCCAGCGCGTCGGCGCCGCCGACGTGGTCACCTCCGGCGCCGTGCTCGACGCCCGCACCCGCACCGTGCCGCTCTTCGTGGCGGTGCCTACCGCCAGCTCGCCCGCCGCGGGGGGCGCCGCCAACCGGCTGCGCCCCGGCCTCTTCGCCGACGTACACGTCGCCACGGGGCCGCCGCAGCGCGCCCTCACGCTGCCCCGCAGCGCGGTGGTCTACGAGGCCGGCCTGCCGACCGCCTACGTGCAGCGAGACGGCGAGCACTTCGAGCGACGCACGCTGCGGCTCGGCGCCGACGCCGGCGAGCGCGTGGCGGTGCTGGCCGGCGTGCGGGCGGGGGAGCGCGTCGTGAGCCGCGGCGCCTGGGCCGTGCGCCTGGCCGCCTCAGCCGGCGCGCTGCCGGCGCACGGTCACCACCACTGACCCACCTCGGACCCGCGGCCGGACCCGTCTCCGGCCGCCGCTCCCCAGCGGCCTCACGCAGCCGCCCCTGCACGCGCGACAACCCCGGAAACCCAGCATGATCGACGCCATCCTCCGCCTCTCGCTCCGCCACCGCGCCCTGGTCCTCAGCGCCGCCGCGGGCCTGTGCGTGTGGGGGCTCTGGCAGGCGTCCAACGCGCCGGTGGACGTGTTCCCGGACCTCACCGCGCCCACGGTCACCATCATCGCCGACGCCCACGGCATGGCGCCCACCGAAGTCGAGGCCCTGCTCACCCTGCCCATCGAGACCGCGGTCAACGGCGCGCCCAACGTGCGCCGCGTGCGCTCGTCCACCAGCGTCGGCGTGGCCGTGGTGTGGGTCGACTTCACCTGGGGCACCGACATCTACCGCGCCCGCCAGGTGGTGGCCGAGCGGCTCCAGGTGCTGCGCAGCACGCTGCCGCCCGACGTGCCGCCGCCCACCCTCGGGCCGGTCACCTCGATCATGGGCGACGTGCTCTTCGTTGGGCTCACCTCCGCGACCCACAGCCCCATGACCCTGCGCACGGTGGCCGACTGGACCCTGTCCCGGCGCCTGCTCGCCGTGCCGGGGGTCGCGCAGGTCATCGCCATGGGTGGCGACGTGCGGCAGTTCCACGTGGAGCTCGACCCGCGCAAGCTCGACGCCTTCGGGCTCGCTGCCGACGACGTCGCTCACGCGCTCGAGACCGCCAACGAGAACACGTCGGCGGGCTTCCTGGTCCACGGCGGGCAGGAGCACCTCATCCACGGTGTGGGCCGGGTCCACGGCGCCGACGACATCGGCGCGACCCTGGTGACCCAGCGCGGGGGGTTGCCAGTGCTGGTGAGCGACGTGGCCCGGGTCACCGTCGGGCCGGGGCTCAAGCGCGGCGACGCCGGTGTCAACGGCGGGCCCGGGGTGGTGCTCGGGGTGCGCAAGCAGCCGGGCGCGAACACCCTGAAGCTCACCCGCGAGCTCGAGCGCGTGTTGGCGGAGCTGCAGACCTCCCTGCCGGCCGGCATGCAGATCCACCCCGGCCTCTTTCGGCAGGCCAGCTTCATCGAGGTCGCCGTCGACAACGTCAGCGCGGCCTTGCGCGACGGCGCGGTGCTGGTGGTGCTCATCGTGCTGCTCTTCGTCGCCAGCCTGCGGGCGACCATCATCACCGCCGTGGCCATCCCGCTCAGCTTGCTGGCCACCAGCCTGGCCCTCGCCGCGCTCGAGGTGGAGATCAACACCATGACCCTCGGCGGCATGGCCATCGCCGTCGGCGCCCTGGTCGACGACGCCATCGTCGACATGGAGAACGTGGTCCGTCGCCTGCGAGAGCGCAGCCTGCAGCCTCCCGAGCAGCGCACGACCGTGCTCACCACGGTGCTCGACGCCAGCCGCGAGATCCGCAGCTCCATCGTCTTCGCCACGCTGATCATCGTGCTGGTCTTCGTGCCGCTCTTCTTCCTCACGGGCGTCGAGGGCCGCCTGCTGCAGCCCCTCGGGACGGCCTACGTGGTGGCCCTGGGGGCGTCGCTGCTGGTCGCGGTCACGGTCACGCCGGCCATGTGCTCGCTGCTGCTGCCGGGTACGCGGGCGGTGCGCGAGGGCGGCGAGCCGCGGCTGGTGCGGCTGCTCAAGCGCGGCTACCGACCGGCGCTGGCCTTCTCGCTGCGGCGGTGGAAGCTCCTGGCGGCCCTGAGCGTGGTCGCGGTGGTGGTCGCGGGGCTGGGGCTGGCGCGGGCGGGGCGGACCTTCTTGCCGCCCTTCAACGAGGGGGCCCTGACCATCGGCGCGGCGACGCTGCCGGGCACGGCGCTGCCGGAGTCGAACGCGCTCGGGCGGCTGGTGGAGCAGACCTTGCGCCGGCACCCGGAGGTGGTGTCCACGGGGCGGCGCACGGGCCGGGCGGAGGGCGACGAGCACGCCCAGGACGTCAACGTCTCGGAGGTGGAGGCCCGCCTGCGCCCCGGTGTGCAGGACCGCGACCGGCTGCTCGCGGCGCTGCGCGAAGACCTCGCCGGCATCCCTGGCGTCGTCGTGGAGGTCGGTCAGCCGCTGGCCCATCGCATCGACCACATGCTCTCGGGCACGCGGGCCAACATCGCCGTCAAGCTCTTCGGGCCGGACCTGCAGCAGCTGCGCAAGCTGGGCGCCGAGGTCCGGGCGGCGGCGGCGACGGTGGCCGGCGTGGCCGACCTCAACCTGGAGCAGCAGGCCGACGTGCCCTTCGTGCAGGTGCGCATGAAGCGGCGGGCCATCGCGCGGCATGGCCTGCGGGTGCAGCAGGTGGCCCACGAGCTGGAGACCGCGTTTCAGGGGCGCGTGGTGACCCGGCTGCGTGAGGGGCAGACCTCGTGGGACGTGGTGGTGCGCTACCCGGGCTCGGACCAGCGCTCGGTGGACGAGGTGCGGGACCTGCGGGTGGCGACGCCGAGCGGCGGGCGCGTGCCGCTGGCGACCCTGGCCGAGGTCACGCGGGCGGCGGGGCCCAACCGCATCAGCCGGGAGAACGTCGAGCGCAAGATCGTGGTGAGCTGCAACGTGGCCGGCCGAGACTTGCAGGCGGTGGTCACCGACCTGAAGGCGCAGGTGCGGGCGCGCGTGCGTCTGCCGCCGGGCTATCGCGTCGCGTACGGCGGCCAGTTCGAGAGCGCCGCCTCCGCGAGCCGGACCCTCGGGCTGGTGGGCGCGGGCGTGCTCGTGGGCATCTTCGTGCTGCTGCTGGTGGCCATCGGCAGCGCCCGGGACGCGCTGCTGATCTTGGTGAACCTGCCGCTGGCCCTGGTGGGCGGCGTGGGCGCGGTCTACGCCACGGGTGGGGTCGTGTCGGTGGCGTCGATCATCGGCTTCATCACGCTCTTCGGCATCGCCACGCGCAACGGGATCATGATGGTGACGCACTTTCAGCACCTGCATGACGTCGAGGGGGTGACCGATCCAGACACGCTCGTCACGCGCGGCGCCGAGGAGCGGCTCGCCCCGATCTTGATGACCGCGCTGGCCTCGGGGCTCGGCCTGCTGCCCCTGGCCCTGGCGGCGGGCGAGCCGGGCAGCGAGATCCAGGCGCCCATGGCCGCGGTCATCCTCTTCGGCCTCGGCTCGTCGACGCTGCTGAACATGCTGGTGGTGCCGGCCCTCTACCGGCGCTTCGGTCGCGTGGTGCAGCCCCGGACGGCGCGGCCGTAGTCGGCCCCGACCGTCTGGCGTACCCTGCGGGTCGAGGTCTCCCATGCGCTCCAGGTCGTCGCCCGACATGGCCCACCTGCCCCAGCCTGCGTCGCCGCGTGCCGCGCCGTGCCCGCCTTCGCAGGCCGCCGCGCCCGCGTCGTGGCGGCGTCGCGACGTGCTGAAGCTCGGGGTCAGCGCCCTCCTGCTGCCGGCCTGTGCCAGCGAGCCAGCCCCCGAGGCGTGCGAGCCCAGCGCTGGCGAGACCGCGCCCCCTTGGCAGCCTGCGCGGCCCTCCGAGCCGCGACCGCCGTGGCTCGATCAGGCGCCCGACCACGCCGCCGCCGAGGCGTTGTTGCCGGTGATCTTCAAGACGCCCGCCGACGCGCTCGTGGCCGAGATCGCCCAGCGCCGCGCCAAGGGGCTCGGCTACCGCGACCTGGTGGCGGCGATGCTCGTCGCCTCGGCCGTCCCGAGCCCGCTGGAGGTGCACAAGCGCGCCAACA
>JAUIAC010000444.1 GCA_030425545.1 bacterium
GGCGCGCGCTGCCTGTGCCCGCCCGGGCAGCCCAACTGCGACAAGGCCGACCGAGAGTGCCTGCCGGAAGACCTCCAGACCGGCTACTACTGCCGCAGCACCATGCAGTCGTGCCTGCCCGAGGCGCAGAAGGGAGACCCGGCCTACTGCCCCAAGGCCGGGGGCGTGCAGGACTGCGTCAAGGACCCGATCGTCGGCGTCGCCGCGCAGTCCAAGAACATGGCCGACAACGTCCTGCGGAGCCCGGACGGCGTGCCCTTTGGCGTGACGGTGCACGTGGTGGACATCTCGGGTGACAAGAACGCGCTCGAGCGCTCGGGCAACCTGGCCCGAGCCGGTGGCGGGCGGCTGCTGGCCTCTGACGACGCGGACGAAGACGGCTTCTTGCTGAACCTGCGCAAGGCCTTCGACGTCGCGGCCAAGCCGGCGTGTGGGCTCAACAGCGTCGCGTGCTCGACCCCTGGCGGTGGCGGCGCGCCCTGTGACGACGGCAACCCCTGCACCAACGACGCCTGCAACAAGAGCACCGGGACCTGCGTGTTTGTCCCCAACACGGGCAGCTGCGAAGACGGCGACAAGTGCACGCTCAGCGAGCGCTGCCTGGGCGGCAAGTGCGTCAGCGGCATCGCTCAGGTGGAGACCCTGGCGGGCAACGGGCTGACCAAGCTGCAGGAGGGCAACGCGCTCAACGTCGGCATGGTCGGGCCGCGCTCGGTGGCTGTCGACGCGGCTGGCAGGTTCTACGTGAGCGGGGGACATCGCATCGCGCGGGTGGACCCGACCTCGGCGCTGCTGACGACGTGGGTGGGCCACGAAGACGCTGGCACCGCGGACGGGGTCGGCAAAGAGGCGCGCTTCCTCTCGCCCGGCGGGATCGACTTTGCGCCCGACGGTCGGCTGATCGTGGCCGACACCGGCAACCACCGTCTGCGGGCGGTCACCGCGGGGGGCTCCGTGACCACGTTGGCAGGCGGGAGTCCGGGCATCATCGACGGGCCCGCGGCCAGCGCCCGCTTTCAGGACCCGGCGGATGTGTCGGTCGACGGCCAGGGGAGGGTGTGGGTCGCGGACACGGGCAACCACCGCTTGCGGCGGCTCGGGACCGACGGTCTCGTGACCACGGTGGTGGGTGACGGCCAGCCCCTGACCAAAGACGGCCCCTTGGCGACGGCGCGCACCGCCTACCCGCAGCGCGTCGACGTCGCGCCGGACGGGACGGTGGTTCTGGCCGAGCGCTACACGGTGCGGCGCCTGGCCAAGGGCGTGCTGGGCACCATCGCGGGCGGACAGCCGGGCTACGCCAACGGCACCGCGGGCAAGGCGCGCTTCGACGTCATCGGCGGCGTCGTGGCGGACGCCGCAGGCGGCGTGTGGGTGGCCGACCGTGAGAACCACCGGGTCCGCTATGTCGACCCGAGCCGCACGGTCACGACCCTGGCGGGCGGGACCAAGCCGAGTCACAAGGACGGCTACGGCTCGGCGACGCGCTTCTGGCATCCCGAGGGCTTGGTGATGCGAGCGGACGGCTCCTTGTTGGTCGCCGACTTCGACAACCGGCGGGTGCGCCGGGTGAAGATCCCCCGCGTCGCCTGCGCCGACGGGGGCCCCTGCAACCCCGGTCAGTGCGACGGCAAGACCGGGCAGTGCGTCAGCGCCCCGCAGCCCGACGGCGCGGCCTGCGACACCGACGCGTGCGTCGAGGGGCAGACCTGCCAGGAGCTCGCGTGTACGGGCGGCACGGCGCGTGACTGCGACGACGGTCAGGCGTGCACGGCCGACGCCTGCGCGGACGGCGCGTGCACGCACACGCCGGTCACAGCGAGCTGCGACGACGGCAGCCCCTGCACGGAGAAGGACCAGTGCGAGGGAGGTTGGTGCAAGGGCACGCCGCTCAACTGTGACGACAACGAGCCCAAGACCGACGACGTGTGCGAGGCGGGGAAGTGCCTGCACCGCAGCAACGGCCCCTGCAAGACCGACACCGACTGCTACGACGGCGAGCTGGCGTGCACGCTGGACCGCTGCGTCGACGGTGCGTGCACCTACGAGGCGACCGGCGCCAAAGGCTGCTGTCAGCCTGTGCTCTTCGGCCACGACTTCAACGACGGCAAGCTGGGCGGTGTCACCGTGGCCAACGCCTCGCCCACCATGGGCTGGGGCGTGTGGGCGGACCCGCAGAAGGAGACGCCGCCGGTGTTCGCGCTCTACTACGGCGACCCGAAGACGGCGAGCTTCTCGGGGCCGAGCCGCGGCGACGCGCTGGTGCCTCAGGTGTTCCTGCCCCCGGGGCGGAGCGCGCGCTTGAAGTTGCGGCTGTGGCTCGACGTGGAGCGCGCCGCCATCTTCGACGAGCTGCGCGTGGTGGCCGACGTGTTCGGGGTCGAGGTGCCGCTGTGGCAGAAGGGGCCGACCACACCGCAGAAGGGCTGGCAGGAGCTGGATCTGGACCTCTCGCCCTACGCCGGCCGGCAGGTGAGGGTGCGCCTCGCCTTCGACACCATCGACGACAAGTACAACGACGGAAAGGGCGTGCTCGCTGACGACGTGCGCATCGAGGTCGGGTGTCAGTAGTCGTCGGAGGCGGGGTCGGGCTGGCTGCGCCGACCTGAGACCCCCCCTCGTCTGCCTGCTACCGTTTGCGGCCCTTGCGCCGCTTGCGGGCCTTGCGGGCCTTGCGCCCCTTGCGGGCCTTGCGCACCTCGGGCGCGACCGGCTTGGGCAGGAGCACGCTCAGCCGCGCCGCGGCAGCCTTGGCCTCGGTGCGCACCACGGCGTCCGGCGTGGCCGCCGCCAGCGCGAGCAGGGCCGTGTGGGCCGCGCTGGGAGACTCCGCTGCTTTCATCCACGCCAGCTGTAGCCTCGCGTAGTCCCGCAGCGCGGGGCGCGACTCCTCTTCGCTGAGGACCGTGAGGAAGCCGGACGCGCCGAGGCGATCGCGGCGCGACAACGCCAGGTCGGCGAGGTGGGCGCGTGCGTACGACGCCAGCGGTGACCAACCAAAGTCGAAGAGCACCTGGCTGAGGTATTGCTCACCGGAGGCCGTGCCAGGGATGTCGCGATCCTGAATGCCCTGCTGGAGCCGCAGCGTGCCGGCCGTGAGCAGCACCTCGTCCATGCGCCGGTAGCGCGCGTGGTTGGCGATGATGGTCTCGAAGTGCTGGATGGCGGGCTTCAGGTGGATCTTGGCCTTGGGCGGCACCACCACCGTGGTCTCGAACGAGGGCTTCTTCGGCAGCCGCCACTTCTTGCGAATCGACAGCGCCAACTTGTACTCGTAGCGCTTCCGGGCGCGGTCGATGCGCTGCTGCTCGCGCTGCGCCAGCCGCTGCATCTTGCGGCGCTCGCTGTTGGCTTCGCGGTAGGCGCGGTGGGCCTCGGCGACCTCGAGCACGGCGAGCCGGTGCAGCCACTTCACCACCGCGGGGTCGGTCGGCGTGCGCCGTAGGCGGCTGCGCAGGCTCTCCATCTCGACGCGTCGCGCCTTCAGCGCGGCCCGCGACGCCGGGCGCGTACGGGCGCGGAGGTCGTCCAGGTCGTCAAAGGAGGGCGGCGGCGCGAGGCTTCCCAGGGTCACGGCGCCAGGGAGCTGCGCGGCGCCGGGCGCTTGTGCCGGCGTCGCATGGGCGGCGCGCGCTGGCGCAGCCACCACGTTGGAGGCGGTCAGCCAGGACGCGACCATGACCGTCAGGCTTAGCGCCACCGCGACAACCCGAGTCTGCATCTCACTCCTCTGCGTGCTTGCCCCGCCAAGGTCCACGCGCCGTTGAGGCATCGTCGGTGGCGGGCGCAGCCTGTGGGTCGGTCGGACGCACGGCGCAGTCAAACATAGGCGCCCGTCGGGTGTCACGTCAGTCACCTGAGCGGGCGAGGTGGCTGCGGGCCCTCAGCCGCGGAGGGATCGGATCGCCTCGAGCAAGGTCACCAGGTCGGAGCGTTGGAGCGTTGGATCCAAGCAGGCCGCGCGCATGACGGCGCGGCCGTTGACCGTGCCGTAGCCGACCATGGCCTCGCCGGCCTCGTTGAGCCGGGTGCACAGATCCGCGGGCGACGCGCCGTCGACCGTGAAGCACACGTTGAGCGCCTGTGGGCGACGGGTGAGGTGCATGTCTGGGGCGGCGTCGACCAGATCCGCCAGCGTGTTCGCCACGGCGACCTGCTGCTCGACCCGCGCGGCGTAGCCAGCGTCGCCGTGGTGTTGCCACGCGGCCCACAGCTTCAACACGTCGTTACGGCGGCCGCACTGCAGGCTGCGCGTGCCCGGGTTCAGCAGATCGGTGTCGCCCTGGTAGAGGTAGCCCGCGGTCTCGTTGAGCGCGTCGGTCAGCTGGCCCGGCTCGCGGACCAGGATCACGGAGCAGGTCAGCGGGACGCCCATCATCTTGTGGGCGTCCCAGGTGAACGAGTCGGCCCGGGCGAGGCCGTGGAGCAGGTGGCGGCGGGCCGGGCTGAGCAGCATGGACCCGCCGTAGGCTCCGTCGACGTGCAGCCACACGCCGCGCTGCGCGCACACGTCCGCGATGGCGTCGAGCGGGTCGAACGCGCCCTGCACGGTGGTGCCAGCGGTGGCGTTGACCGCCATGGGCACCAGCCCAGCCTCGAGGTCACGCTCGATCGCCGTGGCGAGCGCCGCGGGCAGCATGCGGCCCTCGGGGTCGCAGTCCACCGCGACCACGTTGTGTCGGCCCACACCGATGATGCTCGCACCCTTGCGCACCGAGTAGTGCGACTCCGCCGACGAGTAGACGCGCAGCGTGCGTCCGTCGACGCCCGCGTCACGCCCGCTGGGCGCCACGCGCTGGCGCGCGCAGAGCAGCCCGGCGAGGTTGGACAGCGAGCC
>JAUIAC010000445.1 GCA_030425545.1 bacterium
ACCCGCAGGCGGCTGCTCAACGCGAAGACCATGGGGCGGTCGAGCCCGGCCCGGGCCAGCTCGATTCGGCGCCAGGCCGCGTCGCGGCTCCAGTAGCCGAGCACCTCCAGCGACACCGTGCCGAGCTCGGGGTGGCTGAGCGCCACGTCGGGCACGCACCAGCCGACCCCCGGCAGCTCCACCACGTCGGCCGTGGCGCTCGCCGTCCACGGCGTGTCGAGCCGGTCGATGTCGTCGAGCAAGCGCGCGATGTCGTCGGGCAGCGGCAGGGCCGGGCGCTTGCTGCGTCCCCGCCGCGCTCCGCCGCTCAGCTGCCAGGTCAGCGGGGTCCGGGCCTTGCCCCAGCGCACGTGTGCGGTCAGCTCGAAGCGGTCGCAGGTGCGGATGACCGGGAGCAGCATCGCCAGCTGGAGCCCGTAGCGGGTCGACGAGCGCAGCAGGCTCGTGGGGCCGTCCAGGGTCAGGGTCCAGCCCGCGTCGGCGCGCTCCAGTGTCCAGAGCAGCCGCCGGAACTTGCAGGCGCGCAGCAGCCGCCGCAGCACCTCGGCGTCCTCGGTGTGCAGCGTGACCTCGACCCGCTCCGCGCGCAGCAGCACCGCCTGCTCCAGGGCCGCGCCGTACCCGTCGACCAGCGCCTCCGCGCTCAGAGTCGGCGCCTGCCGCAGCAGGTGGGTGCCGCGCAGATCGGCGTAGAGCAGCCGCTGCAGGTCGCCGGCGTCCAGGCCGTGGTCCGCCGCCACCTGCGCCGTCAGGGTCTCGGTGTCGAGGGGGGTGTCGTCGTCCAGGGCGAGGCGCTCGGCGGCCGCCCGGGTGAAGAGGTCCTCGCGCAGGGTCCGCGGGTCCGGCCCCTCGGCGACCTCGAACACGCAGCGGTCGAGCAGCAGCTTCTGCAGCCCGCGCAGGAGCAGCCGCTCGCGCCCCTCGGCCTCCACCGCGCCCAGCGCCGCCATGACCTCGTCGCGCGGCGCGCCCACCAGGGCCTGCAACAGGCCCACGCTCGCGTCGGCCAGCTCGACCGCCCGCGCCCGCTTCTTGCCCTTGGGCGGCGCCACGTGCAGCTGTCCGCCGCGCCGCGTGCCGCGGACCAGGTCAGCGGTAAGCACTGTGATCCCTCCGCCGTTGGCTGGTGTAGGTCTCGCCGGTGTCGCCGGTGACCAGCTCGTAGAGCTTGGCCCGCTTGCCCTCGCGCTTGCGCAGCACACGGCCCAGCCGCTGGACGTGCTCGCGCACCGAGCCGCTGCCGGAGATGACCACGGCCACGTTGGCCTCGGGCACGTCGACGCCCTCGTTGAGCACGCGCGACGTGGCCACCGCGCGATAGCGCCCCTCACGCAGGCCGGAGAGGATCGCCGTGCGCTCGCTGACCTTGGTCTGGTGGGTGATGACCGGCACGAGGAAGCGGCGCGACACCGCGTGGGCCGTGGCGTTGCTGACGGTGAAGAGCAGGCTCCGGTCGGCCCGGTGCGTGTGCAGCAGCCGCCCCACATGGGCCAGCTTGCCGCGCGGCGCGAGGGCGAGCTGGCGCTGGAGACGATAGGCCTGGAGCGCAGCGCGCCCCTCCGCCGTGCGGCTCGCGAGCATCAAGAAGCGACCCCACCCGCCAGGGGCGCTGACGCGGACGCCGCTGGTGCGCAGAAAGTCGCGGTACTGCTCCCGCGCTTCGGTCCACGCCACGCGCTCGTCGTCGTCGAGGTCGACGATGACGCGCTCGACGTCGTACTCCGCCAGCCACTCCCCCGAGAGCTCGACGATGTCGCGCCGGTAGACCGTGTCGCCAAGCAGCTCCGGATAGAGCGCGTGGCGGCCGTCGTCGCGCTCCGGCGTGGCGGTGAGCCCGAGGCGAAAGGGCGCCATGCACATGCGCGCGGCGTGGCTGTGGCTGTCGCTGGGCAGGTGATGGGCCTCGTCGAAGACGACCATGCCGAAGCGGGCGCCAAGGTGCTCCATGTGAATCCACGCGGAGTCGTAGGTGGTCACGGTGAGCGGCAGCACGGTGTGCTCGCCGCCGCCGACCACGCCGACCTCGACGCCGAAGGCCTCTCGCAGCAGGCCGTGCCACTGCCGCACCAGGTCCAGGGTCGGCGCGACCACGAGCGTGGGGCGGCCGCGGTCCGCGATGGCGAGCACCGCCAGCCAGCTCTTGCCGGCGCCGGTGGGCAACACGACGAGCCCGCGGCCGCCGGCGGCCTTCCACGCGGCGAGGCCCTCGGTCTGGTAAGGGCGGGGTGGGCGCGCCAGCTGAGGGGTCAGCGGGGTCGGCGTCCAGCGCCGGGCTTCGTCGTGCCACGGCACGCGCGCGTGGTGCAGGCGCAGGGCCACGTCGCCATAGTGCAGGGCGTCGGCGCGGTGGCAGGCGGTGCGCGGGTCCCACCTGCACGTCGCCGGCAGCAGCGCCGCGTGCTCGCCGGCCCCTCGGATCTCCAAGGTTCCCGCGACGAAGCGCACCGCGAGGCGTGATGTGTCCGCGCTCTGGACCTGCACAGCGTCCCTCCGATGACCCGGCCGCGAGGATGGCGACCGACCGGACGCTTGTCACGGGTCCACTGGAATGCCTAGCCTGCCTCGCCCCCCGGATTCCCCGTCCTGTCCCAGAGGTTGAGACCATGCAGCACCGCCTGTCGGCCGCCCCCCGGCCTGATGCCCCCACTCGCCGGCGCCCTACGCGCTGGCCCATGGCGCGCTGGGCGGCCCGCGTGGCGATGCTCGTAGCGTCCGTCGGGCTGATGAGCTGCGGCGCCGACGGGGACGCGGGCGCGGCCGACGCGTCCAACGGACAGCAGTCCGACGGCCAGATCAGCGTCGACGGCTCGGTCGCCAAGTGCACCGTCGACGCCGACTGCAAGGTGGCGAGCGTGTGTCGTGTGGCCAGCTGCCAGGGGGGCTTCTGCCTCGAGCAGGCAGCGCCAGACGGGGCCCCGTGTGAAGACGGCGACCCCTGCACGGGCGACGACGGCTGCCAGGGCGGCGCCTGCGTCGGCAAGCTGGTGTGCGAGTGCAACGAGACGGCGGACTGCGCCGACAAGGAAGACGGCGACCCCTGCAACGGCACGCTCATCTGCGACAAGACCGGAGACGCGCCCAAGTGCGTGGTCAACCCAGCGACGGTGAAGACCTGCCCGCCGGGCGACGTGACCTGTCAGCCCGAGCAGTGCGACCCCGCCGACGGCAGCTGCAAGCCCGCGCCCGCCCCAGACGGCACGGCCTGCGACGACGGCCTGCCCTGCAGTCAGAAGGACGCCTGCGAGAAGGGCACGTGCAAGGGCGACATCAGCGGCTGCGGCTGCAAGGTCGACAGCGACTGCGAGGACGACGGCAACCCCTGCAACGGCACGCTCTACTGCGACACCACGGGCGACACGTGGACCTGCAAGGTCAACGAGGCGAGCGTCGTCGTCTGCCCCTCGGGCGACGGCGCTGCGTGCGAGGCGCCGGCTTGCAACCCGAAGAACGGCAAGTGTGAGATCGCGCCCAAGGCGGACGGCGCGTCGTGCGACGTGGACGGCAGCCCGTGCAGCCTCGACCAGTGCGCCAAGGGCGCCTGCACGCCCGGCAAGCTCGATCCGCAGTGCAAGTGCACCAAGAACGCCGACTGCGCCGCCTGGGAAGACGCCACCGTCTGCAACGGCACCCTCTACTGCAACCTGGCCATGGGCGTGTGTGACCTGAACCCGAGCACGGTGGTCACGTGCGGCACCGGGCAGGACACCCCCTGCCGGCAGAACCAGTGCGACCCCAAGACCGGCGCCTGCAAGCTCACCGACCTGCCCGCCGGCTTCCCCTGCGACGACGGCTTCGACTGCACCCAGGGCGAGGGCTGCAAAGACGGCGTGTGCGCGGTGGACAAGCAGGGCTGCCAGTGCACGACCAGCAAGGACTGCGACAAGTACGCCGCCGCCAACGCCTGCGTCGGCGCCATGTACTGCAACAAGCCCGAGGGCGTGTGCAAGCCCAACCCCGCGACGGTGGTCGTGTGCTCGTCGACCGACGACACCACCTGCCTGAAGAACACGTGCAACACCAAGACGGGCGCCTGCAAGCCGGCTCCGGCCAACGAGGGCAAGCCCTGCGAGGCCGACAACAACTGGTGCACCAGCGTCGACATCTGCCAGGAGGGCAAGTGCCAGCCGGCCGACAACCAGTGCCCCTGCAAGAGCGACGCGGACTGCGCCGCGAAAGACGACGGCAACGCCTGCAACGGCACGCTCTACTGCGACATCGCCAAGAAGGCCTGCGTGGCCAAGCCCAACTCGGCCGTGGTGTGCACGGGCGGCACGTCGTGCACGCCCAACGCCTGCGACCCGACGGACGGCAAGTGCAAGCCCACGGCGCTGCCCGACAACACGCCCTGCAACGACGACGGCTTCGTCTGCTCCAACGACGTGTGCCTGAGCGGCACGTGCCAGCAGACCGGCAACAACTGCCTGTGCTGGGAGGACACCGACTGCGCGCCCTTCGAGGACGGCGACGCCTGCAACGGCACGCTCTACTGCGACAAGACCGCCGGCCCGCCGAGCTGCAAGCTCAACCCCAAGACCGTCAAGACCTGCGCGGCCGCGCTGCCGGGCAGCTGCACTGTGGCGGTGTGCGATCCCAAGGACGGCCAGTGCAAAGCGCAGCCCGGCAATGAGGGCAAGGGGTGCAACGACGCTGACCCCTGCACGGAGTCCGACAGCTGCAAGGGCGGCACCTGCGCCGGGGTCGACGTGCCCAAGTCGACCTGCGACGACAAGAACGTGTGCACCGCCGACGCCTGCAAGGCCGGCACCGGCTGCACCCACACGCCCGCTCCGGGGTCCTGCACCGACGGCAGCAAGTGCACGGCCAAGGC
>JAUIAC010000446.1 GCA_030425545.1 bacterium
TCGAGGGGCGCGCTCCGGCGGGCGAGCGCCAGCTGCGCCACAGCCGCTGCCAGCGGGTGCGCCTGTCGCCCTCGAAGAGCGGCAGCCAGACAGAGTTGGGCCTGCTGCTGTGGCTGACGCGCATGCGCACGAGGGGGCGGAAGCGCGCGAGGTGGATTCGGTCGGGACGGATGATCTCGAGGGTGCCGTGGACCTCCGCGGGCCGACCGCCCAACCCCCGAGCGCGAGCCGCTTGCGGACTCGGCACATGGGGATCATGGCGTTCATTGGGTTCCTGATTCTCGACGCCCCCCGCCACCGCACAGAGATCGCGCGTGTAGAAGGGCCCGTCGTCCACCCGGTGTGCCTGCGCCAGCGTCAACCACGGCGCCCGCTCGCCGGGTCGCTTCAGCGTCACCTGCCGCCCGGTGGGCATGCCCCAGACCGTCCGTCCGCCCCCGCGCGCCGCCAGGGTCATGTCGCGGCGCTCCACGATCTCCCCTCCGCTGCGCAGCTCGTAGGCCAGCACCGTCGGTTCGCCGCCGCCCTTGGGCCACAACCCGTAGAACACACGGTCGCGGTCGCCCGTGCTGGCTCGGCCCCACATCCAGGTGTCGATGCCGAGCGCGTCCAGCGGCACGGGCGCCGCGTTGCGGTCGTGATACGCGCGCCCCGTCACCGCCGCCCTCTCTGCCCCACAGCGCACCCGCGCGGTCGCGAAGGCCGCGCCGACCATGGGGGTCCAGCGATGCGCCGGCATCTCAGGGGCCACCGCCCCACCCGTGGCGTCTGCCGCCCGCCGCTCGCCGGTCCAGCGGGCGGTGCGCCCCGTCAGCCGCAGCTCGCCTCGCATCCGATCGCCACCGCTCACCGGCAGGTCCAGCTCGACGTGGAGCTCGGTCTGGGCCCCCTCGCGTCGCGCCGTGAAGCTGCAGTCGCCGACGCGCCAGCGCTCTACCGCTCCGCCCCGGCGCGGCTCCCAGCGCGCCTGCTCCGGAGCCACCTCGTGCAGCGCGTACATCGCCTCCGCACCGTCGCGATACACGGCCACGTTGACCGACGGGCGGCTGAGCGGCTCCGCGCGGCTCTGCTGCGACCCGCCGCCACCTTGCGGCAAGAAGGGCAGCCCGAAGCTCCAGATCACCACCACGCCGTTGCCGCGGCCGTCGCTGACCTCCGCATACCACCACGCAAAACCGCCAGGTGACGTGACGCAGCGCCTGTCTACGTCGCGGTCGGGATCGTCGAGGCTGAGCATCGCCGGGCGCCGTCCCTCTCCCGTCGCGTCGGTCTCTCGCGCCGCCGTCTTGGTCTGGTGCATCTCGGTCACGGGCTCCCCCTCGCGGTGGTGATGCCCGTGCGATGCGCGCGCCCCGCCCTGGGTGCGCGGGCTCACCCGCCAACGTCTGCCGGTGCACCTCCGGCACGTGCGCCGCATCCCACGCAGCACGCGCGCTGGCGAAGGTGCCCGCGGTCGCGCCGCTTCGCCCCGGCTGCAACGGAGGACCCATGGAGCTTGTCGTCATCGGGTCCGGGCCGGCCGGCTGGTTGGCCGCGACGGCCTGCGCCGAGGCGGGTCATCGCGTCTCGCTCGTCAGCCCGGACCCCACCGCGCCGTGGCCGGCCCGCTACGGCGCCTGGACCCGGGAGCTGGCCGAGATCGGGGCGCTCGCGACCCTCGCCACCCACACCTGGCCGACCGTGGGCGTCGTCTGCGACCGTCGCAGGCAGGTCGACCGTGGCTACGCGCGGGTGGACGGCGCCGGCCTCCTCGGTCTGCTGCAGGGCCGGTTTCTCAAGGCGGGCGGCCAGACCGTGCGCGGTCGCGTGGTCGGCGTCAGAGCGGCGCGCCACCACGACGAGGCCAGCGCACCGACGCGCGTCGAGCTGGACACGGGGGGCTCGCTCAGCGCCGATCTCGTCCTCGACGCCAGCGGCGTGCCCGGCCGAGCTGGCGGCCCCGAGGTGCGGGCCTGGCAGCGGGCGTGGGGAGAGGAGCTGCAGCTGGCCGGGGGCGTGACGCCGGACGGGCTGCGCGGCATGACGCTCATGGACTGGACGCCGCCGAGCCCACGGTGGCTGGCCCGCTGGCGCGAGCGCCCGACCTTTCTCTACGCCATGGAGCTCGGCGAGGGGCGCGTCTTTTTGGAAGAGACGCAGCTCAGCGCGTCCGACCCCCTGTCGCACGGCGAGCTGCGCGCGCGCCTCCACGCGCGCCGTCGTCGCTTGGGCGTCTTGAACGGCGCCAGCGTGGTCGACGTGGAGCGGTGCGCGCTGCCGATGCTGCTCGCGCCCCAGGCGATCGAGCCCGGGGTCGTGCGCTTCGGGGCGCGGGCGGGCTTCGTCCACCCCGCCACCGGCTACTCGCTGACCTGGTCGGCGCGGCAGAGCCGGCGGCTCTGCGCCGCGCTCGAAGGGGTGGGCGCCCGCCGCGGTGAGGCCGCCGCCGCGCCGGTGCGGGCCGCGCTGGTGTCGGATCCACGGGCGGAGCTGCTGACGCGCTTTGGGGCCGAGCTGCTGCTCTCGCTCGACGGCCCCGCGAGCGTGGCCTTCTTCGCCGCCTTCTTCGCGCTCCCACCGTCGCGGTGGTCCGCCCTGCTCGACCGCGGCTCCCCGGTGGGGCGACGCATCGAGACCATGTCGCGCGTCTATTTGGCCGCGCCCGCATCTATTCGTCGACGGCTCCGTCACGCCGCATGGCGAGACCGCGGCCGGGTCAGCGCCGCCCTGATCGGGCGCCCCAACCTACGAGAGGTGTCCAGATGACCGTGACCACCGCCAACTCGGCCTCCCTGAACAGCCCCGCCCGCCGCCGCGCGCGCTCGGTCCAGTCGAAGCTGGCAGAGCGCATCGCCCGTCGGCCGGCCGCAGACCCGCGACGCCAGGGCGCTCCCCGCGTGGGCCGCGAGCGGGACCAGGACCAGAGCCAGGTCGAGCGCGCCGTCAGCGCCGCCATCGCCCAGGTCGCCGCCCTGACCGACGAGCGCACCACGGGTGTGATGAACAGCGTCGTGCGGGAGCACCTCGCCACCGGCGGCAAGCGCGTCCGCATCCAGCTGACCCTGCAGTGCGCCGCCGCGATCGGCGTGCCTGCGGACCAGGCCGTGCCGGTCGCCGTGGCCACCGAGCTGCTCCACAACGCGACGTTGATCCATGACGACCTGCAAGACGGGGACGTCACCCGCCGCGGCCAGCCGACCGTGTGGGCGCGCCACGGCATGGCCCAGGCCATCAATGCCGGCGACGTGCTGCTCATGCTCCCCTTCGTCGCCCTCAGCGACGCAGGGCCCAGGTCGGCCCAGCTCTCCGGCACGCTGGCGCGGCGGGCCTCGGCCACAGCCTGTGGTCAGGCCGACGAGCTCGCTATGCTGGACCGCGAGCGACTCGACTGGCGCAGCTACGTCGCCATGTGCGAGGGCAAGACCGGGCAGATCTTGGCGATCCCCTTCGAGAGCGCGGTCCTGCTGGCCGGCCATCAGACCTCTCTCGCGCGCCGCGTCGGCGACCTCGTGACGCCGCTGGGCCTCGCCTACCAGGTGGCCGACGACGTGCTCGACCTGGTCGGGGACAAGGGCCGCGAGACGGCAGGCAACGACCTCCGCGAGGGCAAGGTGAGCGCGCTGGTGGCCGTGCACCTGGAGCTCGTGCCGAGTGATCGTGACGCCTTGCTCGCCACCCTGCGTCGCCCCCGTGACGAGACCACCGACACGGAGGTCGCGGAGTGGATCGAGGCCTTCGTCGCCAGCGGCGCCGTGGCCCTCGCGCTCTCGCGCGCCGCCGCCGCCATGGACGACGTCGACGCCTGCCTGCTGCCGGCCGAGATCGACGGCCTGCGGGTGGTGTGGCGCGGCCTGCGCGAGCGCTTCCTCGCGCCGGCAGAGGCCGCTCTGGCGGACTGGCAGCGCCGCAACACACGGCCCGCCTCTGCCTCGCACCACGCCGGGAGGCAGCCATGAACGCCCTGGTTCAGCACGGCTTTCCGCTCGCCGAGCAAGACGCGGAGTTGGTCGCCGTGGCGCGGGACACGCTGGCCGTTCACGGTCGCTCCTTCGCCCTTGCGGGCAAGCTGCTCTCCCGCACACAGCGCAACGAGGCCGCGGTGGTCTACGCCTTCTGCCGGCTGGTGGACGACACCGCCGACGAGGCGCCCTCGCACGCCATCGCGATCGAGGGGCTGACGCAGCTCGACGCCGAGATCGCGTGCCGCGTGCCCGCCCGGCCTCTGGTGGCGGCCTTCCTACAAATCTGCGCCACACGACAGATCCCCGCCGCCGCGGGCCGTGAGCTGCTGCGCGGCGTCCGGACCGACCTGGCCGGCTACGAGCGCGGTCACGGTGAGCCGCTGCTGGTGGCCGACGATCGTGAGCTGCTGCGCTACGCCTACCGCGTCGCGGGCACCGTCGGGCTGATGATGTGCGGCGTCACCGGCGTCTCCGACCGATCCGCCTGGCCCCAGGCCATCGACCTCGGCGTCGCCATGCAGCTGACCAACATCGCCCGGGACGTCGCGGAAGACGCGCGCCGTGGCCGGGTGTACTTGCCCGCCGACCGCCTCGCGCGCCACGGCGTAACGTCCAACGACCTGCTCGCGCCCGGCGCCGCCGACAACCCGGTGGTGCGCGCCGCGACGCAGGCTGTGGTCCGCGAGCTGCTCGAGCTGGCCGAGACCTACTACGCCAGCGCGCACGCCGCGCTGGCCGCCATCCCCTGGCGCGCCCGCTTCGCCATCGGCGCTGCCGCGCGCATCTACCGCGCCATCGGCCAGCGGCTGCTCCGCACCCACGACGCCGACCCGTGGCACGGCCGCACCGTGGTCCCCATGGGCCGTCGCTTG
>JAUIAC010000447.1 GCA_030425545.1 bacterium
TGGGTTGCCCACCACCGGGCTGCGCTTCTTCACCGTCTACGGCCCTTGGGGCCGTCCAGACATGGCGCTCTCCCTCTTCGCCCGTGCCATCGTCGACGGTGAGCCGATCAAGGTCTTCAACCACGGCCACATGTTGCGTGACTTCACCTACGTCGATGACGTTGTCGAGGCGATTCTGCGCGCTGTGGACGTCGTGCCTCACCAGCGGGGCGTACCGGACTCGGGCCCTGCGCTCCCTACGGGGCTCACCCACGCGCCGTATCGTGTCTTCAACGTGGGCGGCGGGGCACCTGTGCGCCTTGGAGACTTCATCACGCAGCTCGAAGAGGCGCTCGGGCGAAGCGCTACACGGGAGCTGATGCCGATTCAGCCGGGTGAGGCGCAGGTCACCCACGCTGACGTGTCTGGCCTGGAGCGCGAGCTGCAATTCCGGCCCTCGACACCGCTGAAGGAGGGGTTGCGAGCCTTCGTCTCGTGGTTCCTTCACTACTACGGACCTGCGCAGCGCCCGTCTCCGCCGACATGAGAGAGACAGCGCTCCACGTCGCGTCAGATCAAGCGTCGCTCCAGCGTCCATGAATAGACGGCGGCGACAGGACGTTGGCCCCTCACCAAAGCATTCAACCCCGACCAGGAGGGCATCATGGCGATGTCAGTGGACGCCTATTCGCGTAAGCGCGGGCTCGACAAGAAGACCGTAGTCAGCGCGCTGCAACACCTTGGCCGCAAGAACGTCGAGGGTCACACGCTGATCAGGCGCAGCGACGTGACCGCGCTCGACAAGACGCTGAACGTCCCAGTCGTGACGAGCGACGCCGACAGCGGCGCGAACGCGCAGGTCGCCCCTCAGCTCCAGCTGGGTGAGGTCGCCATCGGCGACGACCCGCCCGCAGCGACAGCGGCTCCGCGTGCGGCGGGCGGCCTGCCGGTCTTTCTGCACGACGACGTCGTCTCCGCGACGGAGCCCAATGGCCACGACGCGCACCTGCGCTCGCGTGTGCACCAGCGCCTTCAGCAGCTCATGGCCCATGGCCGAACCCCGACGGTGAAGGGCGTCAAGGGCGCCAACAGCGGCTGGCGGCGCGCGCCGCTCGGCGGCAACGGCGGCATGCAGTGGTACCTGTGGTGGGCGCCGGCGTCGGCCACGCCGCTCCGGGACGCGGGTCTACCCCAGGGCGCGCTCGCGGTTCGTGCCGTGCGTCACCACGACGACACCGACCAGCGGCTCGACGGTGGCGCGGCGTCGGACTACCTCCGCATCTCGCCGGCCGACCTCCAGAGCACCTCGGAGGATCAGCTGCTGCCCGCCGTTTGGACCGCGCAGCAGCTTGAGATCGTCGCGTCGCCGGACGGCATCAAGGTGGTGCAGGGCTACCCTGGCGCGGGCAAGACGTCGACGTTGTGGCAGACGGTCTGCCAGCGCGGCGACGAGCGGGTCCTCTACCTGACCTGGTCGGACCGGCTCTCTCAGGCGGCCAGCGAGTACTTCGGTGCCTTCGCGGCCGAATCGACGGAGGTGCAGGTCCACCCGTGGCGCTGGCTGCTCGCGGAGCTGCTGCCAGACCACGTGACGCAGGGCCAGAGCCTCTCCAGCGCCGCCGAGCGCGAGCGCTTCATCGCGGCCTTTGAGCGGCTGCCGGACAGCGTCCGCAACGGCTGGCGGGACTATCCCAACGAGCTCTACGGTGAGCTGCGGGCCTATCTGGTCGGCCGTGTCGAGGCGTGGACCGAGGTCGGCGCCCACCACGCCGCGCAGGCCCGCCTCTCCGACGACGCCTACCTGGCGCTGCGAGCCCCGCACCTCGGCGAACACGCCGCCAGGCAGGCCCTCAAGATCGCCGACAAGCTCGCTGACCGAGGTGACCTCTCACCCTTCTTTCCGGCGCCTTCGCTCGCGATCCAGGCGACGCAGCGGCTGCTCGACCTGGACCAACCGCTGCCCGAGTCGCTCCTTGGCCTCGACCGGCTCGTGGTGGACGAGCTCCAGGACCTGACCATCGCTGGCGTCGGCCTGCTCGGCGTGCTGGCCGCCCGCGTCGCCCACGAGCGCGCCGACAGCCGGGCGCCCTTTGTGGTGGTGGCCGGCGACGAAGGGCAGACCGTGCGGCCCACCGGCTTTCAGTGGGGTCCGGCCAAGACCGCGCTCCGCAGCTGCCTCGGCGTCGACCCCTGGGCGTTGACGCTGGAGGCCAACGTGCGGTGCCCCAAGCACATCGCGGGCATCGTCAACGACCTCGGGGATCACTACCGCCAGATCGACAAGCAGGCGCGCCCCAAGCACATGCGGCAGGTGGACGTGCGCGACGCGTCGTCCGGCCGGGTCATCGTGTCGGACGTCGCCCAGAACGACGAGGCGACCGTCGCCGCCCTGCGGGCGCTCGCGAACGACGCTGATGTCGCGCTGGTCGTGCCCTCCACGGTCGAGGCGGCGTGGGTCGTGGAGGCCTGTGGCTCGGCGCTCCTCACGCCGGACGACGTGAAGGGGCTGGACTTCGCTTCGGTCGTGGTCTTGGACGCGGGCCGCACCCTGCACAACGTGAGGTCGCGCGCTGGCGACGCAAAGCGCGACGACAACCGCGTCGACGGGCTGTGGTGCCGGACCACCCTCGACCGGCTGCGGGTCGCCCTCAGCCGCGCGACGGAGTCCCTCAGCTTCCTCGAGCTCAGTGGCGTGGGCGTGGGCGAGCTGGAGCGCCTGACTGGCCCCCACACCCCCATTCGTGTGGCGGCGGCCGAGCTGGCTGACCAGCTCATCGGCGACCTGGAGCCGGGTGAGCGCGCGCGCCAGGCGGCGCAGCGTGCGCTCGACTTCCTGGAGACCAGCCCGCGCATCGCGTGGCGGCGCGCGAACGAGGCGCTGCGCACGCTCGGCGAAGACCCGTCGCTGCCCGGCGCCGTCGCGGATCTGGCGACCCGCCAAGAGGTCACGGAGACCTTCGTGCAGGTCGCGCTCACCCTGGCGTGCCGTGGGCCTGTCGAGTCGCTCGACGCGCGCGAGCTCCTGCAGTCCGGCCGAGCGTGCCTGCCTGGCGCGCCTGAGCTAAGAGGGCTCGCCGCGCTCTTCACGGCGCTCGTCGAGCGGCCCAAGGCGGGCGTGAAGCCGGCGGCCACGTGGTACGTGCGCGCCATGGCCGCGACCGCAAAGGTCTCGGGTGCGAGGACGTGGCTGACCCAGCTCGTCGAAGAGCTCCGCGCGACGTGGGAGCGCGAGTTTGAGGCGCTCTTGGATCCGAAGGCCAAGGGGCTCGTCTCGGCGGCCCGACAAGTGCCCGCGCTCTACCGCGCCGCGCAGCCCGAAGGTGCGGCTGAGCGCGCGGAGCGACGCCTGGCCGAGCTCGCAGAGGCGCTGCTCGCGACCCCAGGGCAACGCAAGCGCGCACGGGCCGTCGTCGACCTGCTCGCGTCACCGCCAGCGCTGCTCAGCGGCCGGGCCTGGGAGGCCGCAGATGAGCCTGACAAGGCCATTGAGGTGTACCGCGAGGCGGCGCTCTGGGCGGAGCTGCTCGACTGTGGCCGGCGCAATGGCAAAGAGGCGGCGGCGGTGGAGGCGGCCGCGAAGATCCCCGACGCGGTTGAGGCCAAGGCCGCGCGGTGGGCGTTCGACCTCAAGCGGCAGCTGCGGCGGGCGCCGGAGGTACCGTTGACGGAGGCGGAGCGTGAGGCGGTGCGGCGCGCGCTGCCGACTTGGGCGCGTGAGGGTCGAGCGGCGTGATGAGCGGCGGCGGGGCTCCGTTGTTGTGGTGGCACGCGTCGGGACGTGGTCGATGTCGGCCTCGACTCGCTGGTGGTCTCGGCGGCTCGTCAGCCTGCCCCAGCGCGCCTAGCGGTAGGTGCGCTCGGCGCGGTGGGACGAGTCGATCTTCCAGATGCGCTGGGCGCGGTCTGGGAAGTGGCGGAGGCGCAGCGCTCCCAACGCGGCCTTACGCGATCCGCAAGGATCCGTTCCAACAACCACGTCTGCCCGTGCTGCCGCGCCGCTATGCGATGACTCCGTGTCGATGCGAGACTTGATCGGCGACCAACGCGGCCCAACGCATGCCATCGCCGTTGAGGCGATAGTCTTGTCTCTCCTCTCGTGGTCGTTCTGACCCGCGTCACCTACGCCGGTTGGTCCGTGACAGCCACCCTTGCCTGCCACGAGCGAAAGCGCGCCCAGCAAGAGTGCGTCCAGTGGCGTCTCCAAGTTCATCGGACGGGGTCAAAGCGGCTCCGCTGGCCAAATCCGCCGCGATGTCCGTCGACGTAGCGCTTGCCCTGTCGTCCGCCCCAACCTACCGCCGCTCCTGCCTCAACCGCTGAAACACCGCCCGCGCCTCGTCCGACTGTTCGATCCCATAAGACCAGCGCGCCGCCTTGTCGGCGTCGGCCCAGTCACCCAGGTCGGCGTGGCAGGCCGCGCGCTGCAGCAGCACCGCCGCAAGCAGCTTCTCGCTGAACTGCCGCACGTGCCGGTGCCCGCGGTAGAGCGGCTCGCTCGTGTCCAGCGAGCGCTGCGCCCGCCCCAGGTCGCGCCAGTGGGTCGCGGCGTAGAAGCGCGCCACGGCGCGCGTGTGGGCCTCGGGATCGTCGACCGCGATCGCCTCGAAGAGCTGCGCCGCCGGCAGGTGCAGCTTCAGCGTGCGCAGCCGCTCGTGCACAGCGTGCATGGCGCGGCGGTCGACCTTGTCTCCGGACTCCACCTGCCAGGCCAGCCGGGCCACCTGCCGTGGCCAGGTGCCGCCGCCGAGCGCCGCGGCGTCGAGCTTCATCGCCGCGAGCATCTCGTTCGTCGCGGCGTCGAGGGGCGAGGGCGGCGGTCCGAGGGAGCTGAGC
>JAUIAC010000448.1 GCA_030425545.1 bacterium
CCAGCCGCAGGTCGTCGACGAAGCAGCGCAGGTCGACGATGGCGTCCGGCCCCCGCACAGCGAGGCGCGCCTTGGTGCGGTGCCGCTGGGCCGCAGCGATGACGTGGCGCTGGACCTCGGCGTCACTGCCGAGCGTGAACGCCACCCGCCGGGCCCCCTCGAAGAGGCGCTCGAGCTCTTTGCCCAGGTCGGCGACCGGATGGGCGGCGTCTACGCCGAAGCGCGCGACCGCACCCTCGACCCCAGCGCGGCGACCGGTCCAGGTCTCGGCGGTCTTGTCTCGGGGGCGAACGAAGAGCGTCGCGGGGGTGTCGCTGCCAGCGCGCAGCACCAAGACGCTGTCCGGCTCCTCGAAGCCCGTCAGGTAGAAGAAGGTGCTCTCCTGGCGGAAGTCGTGCTCCACGTCGCTGTTGCGAGCGGTCAGTCGCGCCCCCGGGACGACGGCGACCGTGTGATCTCCCAGGGCGCTCAGCAGTCGCGCCCGGCGGCTCGCGAAGAGGGCCTGAGCGTCCGCGTCGAGGCCCGGGGCTGGGTTCGAGTGCAACATGAAAGAGCTCCTGTCGTGGGGGCGGCGGGAGGCCGCGGCCGCGGAGCATAGCGCCTGCGCGCGGCGAACGCAGCGGGCCTCACCCAGCCCCTGTGGCGACTGCACGGCCCGCCTGCAAGCACGAAGCCCCCTTGCATCCATGAGGCCGGGCGCCCCACCCTCCCGGCTGCGCCTTCGCGCCCTCCCCCGTTTGCCAGGACTCCAGCCCATGCCGACACCAAGCCCGCGCCCCATCGTCACCGTGCTGCGCTGTGACTTCGTCCCGGAGCCGGACCGCACGAACCACGGCGACGCCCACGAGCGCATGCTGGTCCACCTCGCCGAGGCGGCCGAGCGGGCCGGTCTCGACATCGAGCTCCGGTGGATCGACGTCTACAACGGCGAGCTCCCCGCCGACGACGACCCCAGCGCGCTCTTCGTGACCACGGGTAGCGCCACCAACCCCGACAGTGAGGAGCCCTGGGTCGAGGCGCTGCGCGGGTGGATGCGGCGCGCTGTCGCTGCCCGACGGCCCGTCTACGGCGTCTGTTTCGGCCACCAGCTGCTGGCCCACGCGCTCGGCGGGGAGACACGCCGCCACCCGGGCGGCTGGGAGGTGGGCCGCGTCGAGATGGCGCATCGCTTCACGCTGCCACCCGGCGGCGCCGCCACAGACGCGCTGCCCGCCGCCGACGACCAGGGCGCCGACCAGGTCAGCCTGCTCATGAGCCACCAGGACGAGGTCAGCGCCCTGCCTGAGGTCGCGGTGCCCTGGCTCGTGGGCGACTTCTGCACGCACCAGGGCTACGTCATCCCGGGCGTCGCGGCCGCGGTGCAGGGCCACCCGGAGTACGCCGGGCCGCAGGTCGCCGACCTCTACGCCCGGCGCCGCCACATCCTGGGAGACGCCATGGCCGACAGCGCCACAGAGTCCGCCCGGTCGCCCCACAGCGGCGTCGATCTCACCGTCGAGGTGCTGCGCTACTTCCTCGGGTAGGCGTGCGTTCCAGGCGCCCTGTGGCCGCCCTGTGGCCGCCCTGTCACTACCCTGGCTGCCCTGGGTGCCGGGCCCGCCTCTGCCGCTGCGCCCCCCGCGTCGCACAGCCGTGGACCGGCCCCTCCCGCGGCGCCCGCAGGAGGGTCGCAAAGGGCCGCAGCGGCGCGGAGTTGACAGCGCAGGGGTGGTGCAGAGACACTCTCGCGCCCCAAAAGGCGCCGGGTGCTCGACGCTCGCATCTGCGGTCGAGTCGACCCCCTCCCCTTGCCGCCCCTGGAGCGACCATGTCTCGCCTCTCTCCGCGATCATTCGTGGCCCTTCTCGCGCTGGCCCCAGTCCTCGTCGGCTGCGGCGGCGCCTCGTTCGAGCGGGCCGCCGGCGCCAAGAAGTACCGCGCCTTGCCGGTCGGCACCGCGGTCGTCGTGCAGGACACCACCGACGGCCTGGTGACCCCCATCGAGGTGCTCGGCAACATCAAGCTGGCGACCAAGGGCAAGGAAGAGAGCCCGGATCGCGCGGCCGCCGACAAGCTGTTCAAGAAGTACGCCGCCCGCTACGGCTGCGACGCTGTGGTCGGCCCCGAGTCCAAGAGCACGTCGAAGGACTACAAGAAGAAGAAGCGAGAGCTCGGCCCCGACGGGCGTCCGGTCTACAAGGTCGAGGTCACCAAAGTCTGGACCCACAGCTGGAAGGCGCAGTGCGTGCGCACCGCCAAGGCCCCGAAAGAGGTGAAGCTCCAGCGCGACAAGTACGGGCGCATCGTCAAGGCCAAGCCGGCCGGCGGGGCCGCGAGCAGCGGTGGCGCAGCGGCAAGCAGCAGCAGCAGCAGCAGCGGCGGTGCGGCTGCCAGCGGCAGCTCCAGCGGCGGCGCAGCGGCAGGCAGCAGCTCCAGCGGCGGTGGCGCCACGTCGAGCAGCAGCGGCGGTGGCAGCAGCGGCGGCGCAGCGGCAGGCAGCAGCTCCAGCAGCGGCGGCGTGGCAGCGCCGCCACCGGCCGACACGGGCGATCCGAAGATCGCCAGCGAGGTGGCGCGCGCGTTCCTCAAGCTGTCTCGCTACTTCGCCGCGGCCAACGTGCCGATGATCTGCAAGATGCTCGACGCCGAGCGGGTCTACTTCGACGTCCGCACCACGGACCCGCAGCTCGAGTTCAAGAAGGACCTGGCCGCCGCCAAGGCGTGTGAGGCCTTCAAGACGGGCGAGCTGGGCAACTACCTCCGCGACTTCGGCCCGGCCGAGGTGCACACGGAGATGCTGACGCTGATCCCGACGCTCTTCCGCATCCACGGCGGCGCCTACCTGAAGCTGGACGACGCCCGGGAGAAGCTCTACCGGACCAAGCTGGTCGAGTCGCGCAAGGGCAAGAAGCCGCTGGCCTGTGAGATGTACACCGTGCTGCCCGCCGGCAACCTCTACAAGGTCATGCTCGACTGCCGCGGCGTGCGCTCCTACCGGCTGCTGCTCCGGCGCGACGGACCCGACGACTTCAAGCTCATGGCGCTGACCCACATGCGCTGACGCTGAGGGCTCCCCACGTCGCGACGTCCGCGAGACGCGCTCCTCCACGGAGTCCACCATGCACCCCGAATCCAACTCCCCTGAGACCACGCTCCGCGGCCAGTGGACACGCGCAGCCGTGCTCGTCGGCCTGCTCGCGCTGGTGACGCTGCCCTGCGCGTCCGCCTCGGCCGCACGTCTCCGCGCCGACTCCGGCGTCCACTTCGGCGGCAACGCCATCGCGGCGCCCCGCGGGGCGCTGTCCTTGTCGACCAACCCGGCGGGTCTGAGCACCCTCAACGCCTTCGAGGCGCGGCTGCAGCTCGCGGCCGGTGGCGCGTGGGTCGGTGGCACGCGCGGCGCGGGCTGGGGCTCGTTCCTGGCGCTCCCGCTCGGCGCGGTGCGGCTCGGCCTGTCTGCCGAGCGCGTCAGCGACGTGCCGCCCGGCGATGGGGCGCCCGGCGCCCTGAGCGTGACGCGCATGTCCATGGGGGCCGCGGTTGTGCTCGGCGAGCGGCTGCACCTCGGCGTTGCGGCCCGTGTCCACAGCCGGGTGGAGGGCTGGCCCACGTCCTGGGACCTAGGGCTCCTCTACCGACCTTGGACGTGGCTGTCGCTCGGTGTCCGCGCGACCGGCATGGCCCGCTCGTCGGTCGACCAGGGCGGCTTCGGTGGGCCGCTGCTCCACACCCGCTGGGGCTGGGGCCTGGCCGTCCGGCCCATCGGCGCCAGCGATCGGCTGACGCTGGCCTGGGACGTGACGTGGCCCGCTGGCGAACAGCGCGGCAGCATGACCGGACAGGCCCGCGTACGCGTGGTCGACGGGCTCTCGCTGATGGCCGAGCTGCAGCGGCACCGCCACAACGTCACCACCGGCGACGGCGTCGGCGACGACACGCGCTTCTCGCTGCTGGTGGACGTGGGCTTGGGACACTGGGGGACCGAGGTCGGCGTGCGCTCGGACAACTCCGCCGTCAACGGAGAGAAGGGGGGCGTGCAGCTGGGCGTCCGCCTCTCGGGCGACGTCCCGCGCTCGCTGGTCGACGCCGGCGACGAGGCTGTGGTGGTGCCGCTCGAGGGCGCGTACAGCGAGGCGCCGATCAACGCGCGCTTCTTCGGCCGACTGCTCCTCCGCCTCGACGCGCTCGCGGACGACCCGGCGGTGCGCACGGTGGTCTTTCGGGCCGACGGGCCGCGCTTCACCTGGTCCCAGGTCGAGGAGCTGCGCGCGGCGGTGGCGCGGCTGCGCAGCCGGGGCAAGCGCACCGCGTGGTACGCCGCGAGCATCGGCACGCGCGGCTACATGGTGGCGTCCGCCTGCGAGCGCATCGGCATGCCCGAGACCGGCACCCTGGCGGCGCGCGGCTTTGGCGCCGACTTCGTGGGGCTCTCCGAGGCCCTGACCAAGGTCGGCGTCTCGGTCCAAGCGCTCCGCTTCGGCCAGCACAAGAGCGCACCCGAGATGTTCACGCGAAAGCACATCTCCGCCACGCTCCGAGCCACCTATCAGCGCATCATCCAGGCGCGCTGGCAGGCCTTTGTCACGGCGGTGGCGGCAGGGCGGAGCCTGACGCCGGAGCAGGTCGAGGCGGCCCTGGGGCGCGGCGTGACCTTCCCGGCCGACGCGCGGGCGGCCTTGCTCATCGACGCCGTCGCGGAACCCAAGGCCTTTGAGAAGCAGCTCCGCGACTGGGGGCTGCTGGCCCGCGGCGCTCGTCTGGCGCGCTTCACGCCGCTGCGCATGCGCCGCACGCGGTGGGGCCGACAGGACAAGATCGCGGTCG
>JAUIAC010000449.1 GCA_030425545.1 bacterium
TTCAAGTGGCCCATCGTCATCGTCGCGCTTGCGCTCTCTGTCGCGCTCGCGGCGCTGGTGAGTGGCTGGATTGGCGCGGCCACCCAGCGTGACCGAGCCACCGCAGCTGAGCAGCGCGCACAGGCGGCGATCGCCGTGGGCCGGCAACGCCTCAGCGCGCTCTATGCCGAGCAGGCCGGCGTGGCCGCGCTCCACGGCGCGCGTGCAGAGGCGAGCACCTTGGCGGCAGCGAGCCTGGCCCTGGGCCCGTCCATCGGCGCCCGGAGCGCCCTCGCGCACTTCTCGGCCACCGCCGCGCCGCGCATCGTCGACCAGGGGCCGTTCGCCGACTGCGCGCGCCCGCAGGTCGGTCCCGAGGGTCGGAGTTGGCTCTGTCTTGAGCGCGGGGTGATCCGTTGGGCGCTGCCGGGCGATCCATCTCGGGCGCTGACGCGTGACGTGCTCGGCGCCGCCGTAACCGCGGGACCGAAGCGCCTGGTGCTGGGTGTGGACCACTTTCGTGTGGAGGTCCGCGACGCCACGGACGGCGCCTTGATCGCGACGCTGCCCGTGCGCGGCGGAGCGCGACTCGCCCTCTCCGCGAGCCACACCGCCCTGGCAGATGCCCGAGACGTCGCCACGGTCTTCGACACCGAGCGGGGCCGACTACGCGGCGAGTTGCGGTGCCCCAACAGCGACCGAGTCCGCGGCGCGGCGGTGTCGCTCAACGGCGGCGCGGCGGCCGTGCTCTGCGGTGGGGCCGGCCCAGGGCTGCAGGTGTGGCATGACGCTGCGGGCACCCAGTGGCAGCCCTTGCGCGGCGCCGGGCCGGTGGCCACTGACCTGATCAGCCCGCGCGGCGTGGCGGCGGCGGCCATGGACGTCGCCGGCACGACCTACGTCTCGGCCGGCCTCGACGGAACGCTGCGCGCCATCGACGTCGGTACGGGGCGCGTTCGCGACGTGGGGCCGCTGCGGGTGCGCAACGTCGTGGACGTACGGCTGCACACCTCCGAGTCGGGGCTAGTGGCTGTCCATGGTCACGGTACGAGCGTGCTCCGGCTTGGCGATGGTGCCGAGCTGGCACGGCTACCTGCGCTCGGCGAGCGAGCGGTCCGATGGGTCCGACCGCACGCCGCGTCGCAGGCTCAAGGGCGCTCGCCGTCAGCGCCGTCTGGCGCCGCGATTGGCCCGGAGATCCAAGCCCTCGGCGCCTCACGCAGGCGCTGGCAGCTGCCCGCCACGGCTCGACCTTTGGTGCTCGGCGGTGGCGCCAATGTTCGCCCCGGTATCGCCGCCATCGACCTCTCGCCGGCCGGAAGGCACGCGCTCGTAGGCCGCGGCACGGGCCTCCTGGAGGTCTGGAGGCTGTCCGACGGTCGCCAGACCAAAGCGGTCCAGGTCTGCCAGGGCCCGGTCAAGCAGAGCGCCTTCACCCCAGGCGGTGACTCGGTCTGGGTCATGTGCTCCGGCAGCCCAGGCGCGCAGATGCTCGCGTGGCCCAGCCTACGCAAGGAGCCTCAGAGCCACGGACACGACGGGCGCCGCATGGGGGTCCTGCGCGACGGCACCACCTGGGCGGTGACCGGTGTTCAGTCTGTGGTCCTCACCGCGGCCGGCCGGGCCGGGCGTCGGGCACGCATGCGTGGGCCGGGCTTCCTCGACGGGGCCACCTGCGCCGACAGCCGGCACGCTTTCTTCGCGGGCGGCCGGGGGCAACTCTGGCACGCCGAGGTCGCCGCGCTGGCCGGGTCCGACGGTCTGCCCGTGGTGCGCCCGGTCGCACCAGCCCCCGGCGCAGTGGCGGTCGCCTGCGGGCGCAGCAACGTCGCGGTGGCCGACGCTCAGCGCGTGACCGTGCGCAGTTTTGACGGGCGGCGCCGCGCCACGTGGCCGACCAACGCACCGCGGCTGCTGCGCCTCGCCACAAGCTCCGACGATGCGTGGGTCGCCACGGCGCACCTCGACGGCGCCGTGCGGGTGTGGCGACAACGGGACGGGACGGCGCTAGGGATGCTTCGTGGGCACACGGAGAGGGTGAGCGCGCTCGCCTTCGCCCACCCGACGCTGCTGGTCAGCGGCAGCTGGGACGGCACCGCCCGCTTGTGGGGTTTGCGACCGCTGCTCGCTCCGAAGCCGACCGCAGGCTTGATGTCGTGGCCGCTGACCGCGACGGAGGCCAGCGCCGCAGCTGCCCGCCTCGCGCGTCCGTGAGCGATGTTAGATCCACGCTAGGACCCCCCGTCGCAGCCGGCGGGCACCCTGCTCCGACCGCATAGGCCCTCGCTCCTTGAGGTGCCGCGCGGCAAGGAGTGGAGACCATGGGTAGGTTTGGACAGGGCGCTCGGTGGCGTGTGATGGCGGCGATCGTCGCGATGGCGTCAGTGGGTTGTGGCAGCGACGACGGGTCGAGCCACGCGACGACGAGCGACGGGGCTGTGGCCGACGTTGGCGCGAACACGTCGGACGGTGGCGCGGCCGATGGCGCTGCAGCTGACACTGGCACACTGGACACTGGCACACTGGACACTGGCACACTGGACGGCGGCAAGTCCGACGGTAGCCAAACCGACGCAGGAAAAGCAGACACCCTCAGCGTCGATGCGGGACCCAAGGACGCAGGCGCGTCCAAACCGCCAGAGATGGGTTCGTCATGCGTCCTGAGCAACCCCTCGTGCGGCGCCAAGCTCACGTGCAAGGCGTGGACCGACGGCAAGGCCTACTGCTTCTGCCCCGACGGCCAAACCTACAAGGGTGGCCTGTGCAGCGGCGACCTCACCAACGTGACCTCCATGTGCGCGTACACCAAGAAAGATTGCACGGGTAAAGGCTTCTGCTTCGACGTCACAAAGACCACCTGCGCGTACCTCGCGGAGAAGAAGCTCACCCACCCCGGCTGCGACGAGCTTGAAAAGACGGGCAACAAGGCCGCCGCTGCGTGTGTCTCCTCTGTCACCGACAAGAGCAGCCCCCACCACGACAGCGCCGAGTGCCCGCTGGTGCAGTACTGGTCGAACCCCACCGACTTCCCCATCGACTGCCGCTGCGCGGGCAAGCTCGAGGACGCTTGCCGCCGGCCGTACAACCTCCCGCCCAAGACCAGCTTCGCCGAGGGCCCCCGCATGCGCGACCTGGCGTCCACGGTTCAGGCGTGGAACGGGGTCGTCGTGGGCAAGGAGTGGCTTCTGGCGGTGGGTTGGAGCACGTCGACGAAGAAGTCACAGACCATGATCTTTGGCATCGACATCGCCACCGGCAAGCGCCGCCATGTCTCGGGGACGTACAGCGATCCGGCGAAGGGCCTGACCACGGTCGGCGCGGGAGATCCCTTCGTGAACGTCATGGACCTGAAGCTCGGCAAGGACGGCATGCTCTACGCGGTCGGCGGCAAGAGTGACATCGCGCCCCCCAAGGTCTGGCGCATCGACCCGAAGACCGGCGATCGCAAGCTCCTCTTTGACGAGGAGACCGCGGACCCCAAGACGCTCTGCCCGAACGGCTCGACGCTCCCCGGCAAGAAGGTGGTGCAGCTGGTGCCTGAGGGCTTCGCCATGGACGCGAGCGGCAACTTCTACTTCGCCTACATCAACATGCCGGGCCGCGGGGTCGTGCGCTTCCCGAGTGACTTCAGCAAGTGCGAGTTCCTGACCCGTGTTCCCGACGCCAATCAGCTGACGACGCTGAAGGACGCGGTCGGCAAGGGCTACGACGAGGTCCAGTTCCAGCTCCGCGCCTTCGAGGTCGTCGACGACACCCTGTACGCGATCAGCGACACCAAGCTGCTCGCGGTGGACCTCAAGACCGGCGATCGCACGTTGCTTTCGAACGCCAAGAGCGTGGGTGGCCTCGGCGAGGGGCCGATCAACGCTGAGGGGCTGGGCGACCGGTGGATTCGCTGGGATCCCTACCGCAAGGTGTTGTGGACCTATGGCATCAAGGGCGGCTCGGGCGCTGTGGCGGTCGACCCCAAGACCGGCAATCGCTACACGTGGCCCTGCTGGCACCCGACCCTCGGCATCCAGGCCACCTGCGGCAGCACCGGCACGGCGCTCGTGCCCGGCTATCTCAACTTTGGCGGCATGGCCTTCGATCCTGCGCCGCCCCACAACCTGCTCTTCGCGCACGACCTCTTCTCCGTCGTTCGCTACGAGGTCAAGACCGGCAACGCCCACATCCACAGCCTGTAGCAGACTGCGGCGAAGTTGATTGTCGCCGCAATTCGAGCCAGACCCTACTTCACACACTTGTTGAACAAGCAGACGCCCGCGCCGCAGTGCGAGTCCTGCTTGCACTGCACGCAGCTCACGAAGCAGTGGCCGCTGAGGCAGGCGTTGTCCACGGCGCAGAGCACCCCCAGACCGACCTTGCCGTAGCAGGTGCCGGCGAAGCAGTAGTTGTTGCTGCCGCAGCCAGCGTCGCTCTGGCAAGACGCGCAGAACCCGTTGACGCAGAGCCCACCGAGGCACTGGCGGCCGAAAGTAGGTGCCAGGCGTTTCGCTTGCGACCGACTTCTCATCGGACTTTGGACACACGTGACCGGTCGCGCCCGCGCGCGGTCATCTTGAGCGAGGTTTGTGTAGCCCCCCTTGGGTCGTCAGCTCACTGAATAATCTGGTGCCGGCCCTGGTCTACCGCGGCAGCGCCAGAGGCCGCTTCACCCGGGCAGTGCCGGGCTCGACGCCTGGCCCAGCCAGCCGCGGCAACGGCGCACGGACGAAGCCGCCCAGCGGCCGAAAGGTCCCCAGCGGGAACGCCACGTCGCGGTCCCCCGCGCGGAAGCGCTCGGACGACTCCAAGTACACCTCCCGCAGCACCGCCAGC
>JAUIAC010000450.1 GCA_030425545.1 bacterium
GTCGACTACGGCCACGACCCGCTCGCGGGCTACTTCATCGTGATGGAGTACCTGGAGGGCGAAGATCTCGGCAGCCGCCTCGAAGACGGCAAGCTGCCACACATCCTCGACACCTACGCGATCATCGAGCAGGCCGGCGCGGCGCTCCAGGCGGCGCACGACATGGGCATCGTTCACCGCGACGTGAAGGCCGACAACGTCTTCCTCGTGGCCGATCCGGCGCAGTCCCAGGGCTTCTCCGTCAAGCTGCTGGACTTTGGTGTCGCGAAGCTGACGCGGCCCATCTTCTCCGACAAGAGTTCGCCGTCGCGCGTGGAGCTGCACAGCACCATGGCGTCGACCATGCTCGGGTCGCCGTGCACGGTCAGCCCCGAGGTGCTGCGCGGGGTCAGCGCCGACGCGCGGGCCGACATCTACAGCTTTGGCGCCATGGTCTACGAGATGCTGACCGGGCAGATCCTCTTCGCGGCGCGCAACGTCGAGGCCATGCTCGAGCGCATCGTCTACGAGCGGCCGACCCGACCGAGCCGCGTGCGTGGGGCGGAGTGGGTGCCCAAGGAGCTCGACGACCTCGTGCTGGAGATGCTGGAGAAGGACCCGAAGGACCGGCCGCAGTCCCTGTCTGGCGTCATCAAGCGCTTCCATCGCATCCAACCGCAGGTCCAGACGGCCTGGGCGAGCCACTTCTTGAGCACCGCCAGTGGCCGCAAGCGTGTCATCGAGTTCGACTTCCAGGGCACGACCACGCAGTCGTCACTCAGCGCGGCCAACGCCGGCGCGGTCACGCCGGTTCACACAGACGTCTACGCCGACATGAAGCCGCTGCACGAGGTGGTCGACCGAGAGACCGCGCTGGTGCTGGTCATCGACGACGACAAGGTCATCCGCGGGCTCGTGCAGCAGCTGGTGCTGAGCCGCGGCTTCGACACCGAGTCGTGCGCGAGCGCCACCGAAGCGCTGGCGTGGATGAACGAGCACCCGGCGCCCGACGGCATCGTGCTCGACCTGCTGATGCCCGGGCTCGACGGCATCACCTTCCTCAAGGAGCTGCGCGCGCGCGGCTACAAGGGGCCGGTCGTGGTGTGCTCCGGTGTCACCAGCGCGATCCTGCGCGCTGAGGCCGAGCGGCTGCCCGACGTCGACGTCTTGAACAAGGCCGGCGAGCTGCACCTGATCCCCGACCTGCTGGTCCGCAAGCTGGGTCAACCGGGCTCGTGAGCGCCGACCGCGATCCTGCACCGCAGCTGGGCGGCGCCCGTGCAGCCTCCCTGGCGACCCTGGCGCTCTACGCCGCGCTGCTCCCCAAGCTCTACAGCCTCTTCGGTCCCGGCGTGGAGGCGCTGGGTGCGCTGGCGGTCGTCACCGGCGCGGTGGGCTTCGGGCTGCGAGGCGGGCTGGCCGGGGCAGGGCTGCTGGTGGCCTACCACGTCGGGCTCTACGCCTTTCTGCACGATCGGTCAGCATTGCAGGTGCTGCTGAGCGGGTCGAGCGCCGCCAACCTGATCCTGCCGCTGGTCGGCGCCGCTGTAGGTCGCTCCCACGACCTGCGTATGCAGCTCCGCACGGAGGCGCAGCGCACAGCGCAGACGCGCGGCGAGCTGCAGCAGGCCTCCGTCGCTGCCAGCGCGGCGAACCGGGCCAAGAGCGACTTCCTCGCGCGGATGAGCCACGAGATCCGGACGCCCATGCACGGCGTCATCGGCATGAGCCAGCTGCTGCTGGAGTCGAAGCTGGCCCCGACCCAGCGGGAGTACACCCAGATGATCCGCAGCTCGGCCAACGCGCTGCTGCTGATCGTCAACGACATCCTGGACTTCTCCAAGGTGGAGGCGGGCCGCCTGAGCCTGGATCCCGTGGACTTCGACCTCGGGGCGTCGGTGGACGACGTGTTCAACGTCATGCGTGTGCAGGCCCAGGGCAAGGGGCTCGAGCTCGTCTTGCTGCGGCCGCCAGACGTGCCGGAGCGGGTCCACGGGGACCCCGGGCGGCTGCGGCAGGTGCTGATCAACCTCGTGGGCAACGCGCTGAAGTTCACCCATGAGGGCGAGGTGCTGCTCGAGCTGTCCGTGGTGGCCGAGTCTGAGGGCGTCAGCCACACGCGCTTCGCCGTGCGAGACCAGGGCATCGGCATGACCGAGGCGCAGGCCGCGCGCATCTTCGAGCCCTTTCAGCAGGCCGACGGCTCGTCCACGCGCAACTTTGGCGGCACGGGCCTCGGACTGACCATCTGCAAAGAGCTCGTGGAGCTCATGGGGGGGCAGATCTCGGTGACGTCGACCCCCGGAGAGGGCAGCACCTTCGCGTTTGAGGTGCCGCTGCCGGCCGCGGCCGAGCCGGAGGCGCCTCAGGTGCCGACCATGGCGATGCAGACGGTGGTGGCGGGGCGGCTGGCCGACACCCGCGCGGCCCTGGTGTGCGAGGGCGACGCGTCGGACGACACCCTGGGGCTGCGGCTGCAGAGCCTCGGCATTCGTGTCGAGCGCTTTCGCTCCGTGGACCTCGCCTTGGCGCAGATGAAGGCCGACGCCCACGGCCCAGACCCCTTCGCGCTCGCGGTCATGGACATCGTGCGCCTCGACGAGCCGGCCCTCGACTTTGCCCGGCTCCTGGACAGCGACCCGGATCTCGGCGGCGTGGTGCCTGTGCTCGTGGCGGTGGAGTCCGACGGTACGACCTCGCGGGCGGTGGAGCAGGCGGGCTATGCGGCGTTTCTGGAGCAGCCCATCGACCAGACGCTGCTCTCCGAGGGGCTCAAGGCCGCGCTGGGCATGGGAGCGAGCGCGCGCGCGACACGCAAACGCACGTTCATGGTGACGCGCCACAGCGTCGCGGCGCGGCAGCAGCAGGAACGTCCGCGTGTCTTGCTGGCGGAAGACAACCGCATCAATCAGGTCATCGCGGTGAAGCTGCTCGAGCGGCACGGGCTGCGGGTCGACGTCGCCCACGACGGTCGCCAGGCGGTCACGGCGGCGGCGCGGCATCGCTACGCGGCCGTGTTCATGGACTGCCTGATGCCCGAGGTCGACGGCTTCGAGGCCACGCGCCAGATCCGAGCGCGGGAGGCGGAGACGGGGCAGGCGCGGGTGCCGATCATCGCCATGACCGCGTCTGCGATGGTGGGGGATCGCGACCGAACCGCGGCCGCCGGCATGGACGACTTCCTGGCGAAGCCGATCGAGCAGGGCTCGCTGGAGCGCGCGCTCGGCCGCTGGCTGCCCCGAAAGCAGCGGCGCACGTCGCGTGTGCGGCGAACGGGCGCGCGCCGAACGGACCTGCCCGTGGACGTCGCCGTGCTGCACAACCTCAAGGCGGCCGGGGGGCCCGAGGTGGTCAAGTTGGCGGTGGACCTCTTTCTGCAGTCGGCCGACGAGAGCCTGGTGGACATCGAGCAGGCGATCGCCAGTGGCGACCCCAACGAGATTCGCATGGTGGTGCACCGCTTCAAGGGCTCGAGCGGCAGCGTCGGTGCGCGTGGTGTCGCCCGCATCTGTGGCCGCATGGAGCAGGCCTCTGGCGCCGGTCCCTTGGTGCTGGAGGGTGAGTTTGACGCGCTGAAGGAGGAGCTGGCGCGGGTGTCGCGGGCGCTGAAGAGCTATCGCAACGCCGGCTCGAGCGCCTTCGCGCCGGTGGACGTCACCGCCGAGCGCTAGATGCCCTGCACTCAGGTCCTGCACCGGTCGGGACGCCGATCTGGCTGCGGCGAAGCCGTGCGCACTCCCCAGGCGCGAGGGCGGCGAAGAAAGATGGCAGCGCGGTTTTTACGCGGGCGGCCCCGTCGGCATCTGAGGGGTGATGAAGGGCGCCACCACCACACCTGTCCCCGTGCCACGACCCCCGGCCAGGTCACGGGCCGACGTGGCCGCGGTGCCGACCCTCAAGCGAACGAGGTCTGCGCAGATGGGTGACGACGCTGGACACGCCGCGTTGGTCGACCTGGAGCGCCGGCGGGTGGCGCTCGCGCTCGCGGGTGACAGCGCCGCGTTCGCGGCCCTGGTGCGGCCCCACCTGCGGATGTTGCACCGCGTGGCGGCGCGCACGTGCAGGAGTCCAGAGCTCGCTGAAGACGCGGTGCAGGAGGCGCTGTCGGTGGCGGCGCGGACCCTGGACCGCTACGAGCCGGGGACGAGCCTGAAGGCTTGGCTCGCCGCCATCACCAGTCAGCGCGCGTGGACGCTGGTGCGGGGCGAGCTCCGGCGGAAGCAGCGCGAAGAGGTGGCTCAGACGCCCGAGCACCCGCCGTCGCCGGAGGAGCATCTCCGTGGTCGGCAGGCCGCGGAGCGGGTTCACGCGGCCCTGGCGAAGCTGCCGGAGAAGCGTCGCAACGCCGCCATGTTGCGGCTCGACGGCGGCCTGTCCTACGCGGAGATCGCCGAGGCCTTGGACACGTCAGCCGCCTCGGCGCGCGTACTGGTGCATCTGGCGGTCAAGGCGCTCAAGGCCGAGCTCGCCGACCTGACGGGAGGACGACATGACGACTGAAGACCAGGCGCTTCAGGCGCTGTTGCAGGAGGCCGGCGTGGCCGATGTGGCCGAGCTGCCTGACGACACGCTCGCTGAGCGTGAGCTGAGGGCGCTCTTCGACGCCACGGCGCCAGCGTGGACGAGCGGGCTGGAGCGCCGGCTGGCGGCCGCGGATCGGGCCTCGCCGGGCGCCGCGCGCGAGGAGGGGGCGAGAGACGTGCAGTCGCAGCGGGTTCCGCGCCAGGTCGCGACGAGCCGACCGCTGCCGGAGACCGTGTGGCCGGGGCGCAGCGTGCTGGCCCTCGTGGCCGCGCTCTTCTTGTCGGTGGGTCTGCTGAG
>JAUIAC010000451.1 GCA_030425545.1 bacterium
CCTGCCCGCTGGGACGGTGAGGCTGTCGAAACCGGCGCCGGCCACCGCGAAGGCGCCCGCCAAGCGGCCGAAGCGCGGCAAGCGCCGCAAGGGGCGCAAGCGGCCTTAGAACTCCCGCGCTGTCGCGCACTTCGTCAGCGCGCTTGCCGAGCAGACCCACGGCCTGCGCCGGGCGGGACACGGGGCGCGCGGCAGAGCGGCCGGGTCAGAGAAAGCGCCGGCTCACCAGGTGCGCCACGGCGAGCACATAGCCGGCGCCGGCGAGCAGGAGCAGGCGCTTGACGTGGCGCGGCGAGAAGAGCCAGCCCAAGGCCGGGCCGTAGAGCACGCTGCGCAGCTTGCGGCCCCACCGGGCCCCAAAGAGCCGCGTCGGGATCAGGCGCAGGTCGCCCAGCACCTTGTGGACAAAGGCCTTTCTCGGCGTCAGCAGGCCACGAAACGCAGCCGCGGTGTGATGTCGCTCGACGGCGATGCGCGGCAGCTCGAGCCAGTCGTCGCTCAGCCGCGCCGTGCCCTTGGCGCGCCCGGAGCAGGTCTGATAGCCCGCGGCCCGCACCGCGTCGACCACCGCCTTCGACACGCCGCCGCGTGGAATGCAGAAGTGGTCCACCGTGCGCCCGGTCAGCTCGGCGAGCTCCCGGCGCGAGGTCTCCACCTCCCACTTCAGCTTGTCAGCCGGCAGGTCCGAGAGGATGGCGTGGGTCATGGAGTGCGAGCCAATCTGGAGCCCAGCCTCCTGCAAGGCCACGATCTCGTCGTGCGTGCAGATGCGGTCGACGCCCTCGACCTGGCCCGTGGTGTAACTGTCGGGCTGGAGCAAGGCGTAGACCACCGCGGTCTGCCCGCGCGCCTGCAGCAGCGGGGCGCCGAGGCGCAGGACGCTCTCGTACCCGTCGTCGAAGGTGATGACCACGCCCTTGGCTGGCGCGGGCCGCTCGCCCCGCTTGATCGCCATGACCGCGTCGAGATCCAAGGTCTCGTAGCCGGCTTCCTGGAGGTGGTCGAGCTGGGCGGCAAACTCCGTGTCGAGCACGGTCCACACCGGCTCGTCGTCCACCAACCTGCCGCTGTCGAGGTCGGCCTTGCTGGTGAGTCGGTGGTAGCAGAGCACCGGGATCCGGTCGCTGGCGTGCTCCCGCCCCCACACCCGGACCAACCACAGCGCGACGAGCGCCGGCACGCCAACCAAGAGCGCGTCCCACAAGATCCACATGACGTCCACTCAGTCCTCCGGCTTCCAGCTGACCATCGGCTCGCCGAAGAGGCCGCGCAGGGTCCCGCGCGACAGGGCGATCATCGCCAGCGTCCAATAGGTCGTCACGGACTGCAGTTTGCCCGGCAGCAGCCGCACACCCGTCGAGATCTGCACGCCGCCCGTGACGTACACGAGCGCCTGGCAGGCCAGCGTCACCTGCCACAGCCAGCCCTCGCGGACCAGGAGCACGTTTCCGACCAGGGCCAGCGCGGCGGGCACCCAGAGCGACCAGCGCAGCACCTTGTGGGACCACAGCACGAAGAGTGGCCCCAGGCGACCGGCCTGCAGCAGCTGCGGCGCGGCCCACGCGAACGACTGCACCGAGCGCACAGCGATGCGCACGCGGGCCCGCAGCTCCTTGGCCACGGACTCACGCGGCGTCTCTTCGCCGATGGCCTCGGGGGCGTAGACCACGCCAGCGCCGTCGAGGTGCACCAGCTGCGGCAACACCAGGTCCGCGGTGAGGGCGGGGGGCATCGGTCGCCAGTGTCGACGCTGGACCACGTGCATGGCGCCGCTGACCGAGGGCAGCAGGCCGGCGCTCCCAGCGAGCTCCCGCAACCGGATCTCGATCCGCTGGTAGATCGAGAATCCCCCGGCGACGGAGCCGTCGCCCTTGGCGTAGAGGATGCGACCGCAAGCGCAGCCGGCGCCGGGCCCCACCGCGCGCCGCACCATGGCGCGGAGGGCGTCGGGTCGCCAGCGCGTGCTGTGGTCCGAGAAGGCCAGCACGTCCCCGGAGGTCTGGTCGACTACGCCGTTGATCGCGCGGGTCTTGCCCACGTTCTCGGTGAGCTCGATGACCACCAGGCGTGGGTCGTCGACGCTGCGCGCTACGGCTGCGGTGGCGTCCGTGGAGCCGTCGGAGACCACCACCACCTGCAGTTTGTCGGCCGGGTAGTCGCACGCGAGCAGCTCGGTCACCTTGCGCTCGATGTGCGCCTCGGCGTTGCGCGCCGCGACGACGACGGTCACCGAGGGCCACTCCGCGGGCTCGGGGGCCGGCGGCAGCGCCCGGGTCAGCCGCATCAGCACGAGCCACAGGGGGTAGAGCACCCCCGCGCAGAGCGGCCACGTCGCGGCCATGGCCAGCAGCGCCAGTCCAGCCTGTCCAGCGATGGTCGTGGGCCACATCCACGGGCTCATAGGGGCGCTCCTCTGGGTCGAACAGGGGGCGGCACGCCAACCGTCGGCGCCGCACGCGGGCGGAATGACATAGGATCCCCGCGGACACAAGCGTTCGCACGCACCCGCGGGTGATTCGACAGCGTGTGGGCGCCAGGCCGGCCCCGGAGGGCGGGCAGCGTGACCCGCGCTCGCAGAGCCGCTAGCGCGCCCAGAGGGCCACGTTGTCGGCGGCCCAGCTCTCGTCGGACTTGTCCTGGTCCAACGACGACTTGAGCTGGACCTTGGCCGCGTTGGCCGTGTGCGCCGTGGCGCTGGCGTGGGTCCACAGGTCCCAGTAGCCGTCCACGGAGCTGCCGCTCCACGGCGCCGGCGAGAAGCTCGTGGACGTCCACCCTGCCCCGCCGGTGCTGCTGTAGACCTTGGTCCGACTGAACACGGTCTTGCCGTCGATGATGACCTGGCCCGCCTCTCCGTCCCAGCTGTCGATGGCGAAGTAGCGCCCCGACACGCGGACCTGCGTGTGCGGCAGTCCGCCCAGGCCGATGGTCTTCGTGGTGCCAGCGCCCGCGCCGTAAGGGCCGTGCACCAGCGACTTCTTGCCACCGATGGTGGCCGTAGTCAGCGTCCCGCTGCTCCATCCGGCGCTGAGGGCGCCGCTCTCGGCGTACACGCGGGTCCACCCCCCGCCGGCCATGTCGCACACGTACTGCGCCGGCTTGCCGGCCCCGGGGCCATCGAGATCCAGCCAGTAGGTGCCGTTGCCTGCGGTGGACTTGGCGTCCTTGATGTCCTTGCAGCTGCGGCCGGCGTCGCCCTCGGAGCCGCCCAAGCCCGAGAGGCAGGTCGCGCCACAGCCGTCGCCGCCCACGTTGTTGCCGTCGTCACACTGCTCTGAGGGCTCCAAGATGCCGTTGCCACAGGTGTCGGCCAGCAGGCGCCAGTCCTTGCCGTCGCAGTAGCGGATGCCCCCCACGCTGGTGTCGTAGAAGAGCGCGCCCTTGTGGCTCGGCCCGCAGCCCACGGGCGGCTTGGTCATCAACGCGAGCTGCAGCAGGCCGGTCGCTGCGGCCTTCTGGTTCGAGAGCACCTTCACCACCACGTCAAAGGCCAGGATCTGTCCGTCCGTCTTCTTGCTGGTGTCGCAGAGCGCGCCGTTGCCCGGGGCTTGCGGCACGCAGAACGAACTGTCGAGCACCTTGAGCAACCACTCTCCCTTGGGGTTGGCGCCGACCCACTTGCCGAGGTCACCGGACTTGGGCTTGGTCTTCGCCGGAAAGAGGGTGTCCAGGCCCTTGGCGTCCTTCGCGCCGCAGGGGTCGCACAGGGTCACGCCGACCTTCTTGTCGTCCGGCGGGAGCACCACGGCCCGCACCGCGGCCAGGTTGGTGTTGCTCAGCTTCACGCGCACGTCGAGCGCCTGCGCGACGCCGAGGTCCGGCACCACCACCTTCGCCAGGGCCTCCGAGCCCGTGTTGTCCGGGATGATCACCGGCAGACCGCCGGCCCCGAGCTGCTCGGTGAACTGGTTGGTCAGCAGCCCGTTGGACACGCCCGAGAGCCCGTCTTTGGGGAGCGCGTCCCCCGTGAGCGCGGCGCCACACTGGAGCGAGCCGTCCTGGGCGATGCCGATCACCACCAGTCCGGACTTGCAGCTGCCCGAGGGCAGCGCGAGGCCGGTGAGCTTGCTGCCGTCGCCGACGAAGCTCGTCGCTGTCACCGTGGCGGCCACCAGGTCACCGGTGAAGGTGCCGTTCTTGGCCTTCAGGCTGTTGCCGGACAGGTCGATGTCGCCGTCGAACTTGAGCTCCTTGGACGACACGCAGCCCGTGCACGCCAGGTCGCTGGCCGCGCCGCCCTTGGTGGTCGAGGCGGCGTAGTTGAACGCCACCTTCGACGCGGCGACGGAGCCGGACGCCAGCTGCGTCCCCTGCAGGCAGCCGGTGCAGGCGAGCGCGTCCGCTTGCTGCGCGTGGAGCGCGTAGGCGGTGGCGCGCAGCGGCCTGCGGGGCAGCTCAGGATCCTTGCCGACACGGACGCCGAGGGTTGGCGTCGCGAGCGCACCGAGGGCCTTGGCATCGAGCGGCGACTTGCTGCCGAGGGCGGTTGAAAAGCGCCCGGCAAAGACCGCGACCTCGACCGGGCCCTCGCTCCAGACCGCGGTCTTGGCGCTGGCGCTGGCATAGACGGCGAAGGTGAGATCGTACTTGCCGTCTGCCGCCGGTGTGCCGTTGGCCGCGGTCAGCACGCCCTCGACCGCCAGGGTGCTCGGCGCCGCCGACGCCCAGCTCGGCGCGAGCAAGAGCGCGAGACCCACAGCGAGGCGCCAGGCGTGACGAGCGGTGGCGCGGTGAGAGGTGGGCCGTGGTGCGCGTGGGTCGCGATGCATGGTGGCTCCGATTGAGGCTGCGGTTGAGGCT
>JAUIAC010000452.1 GCA_030425545.1 bacterium
TCACCGAGTCCTTGGCGATGCATCAGGACGCGATGATCCCGGTGGAGGTGGCGCTGCCCGACGAGGAGGATCCGGAGCCCCTGAGCGAGACGCCGGAGGAGGAGGTCACCGCCAAGGCCGCGCCCGAAGACGAAGGCCGCTTCGGCAAGCCCGATCGCACGGCCAAGTCCAAGGTCCCGCGCCGTGAGGCTCCCGTCGTCCACGAGACCAAGGTCGACGACCTCGGCATCGCCAAGGTGCTCGGTGGCAAGGCGGCGCTGACAGGCGCGCTGGGCACGGTCATGTCGGGGGAGACCGAGGCGCTCAACTCCAAGATGGAGGTGGCCATGGCCGGTGAGGGGGCAGAGCTCGTCATCGGTCACGGCAGCGACGGGCTGGGCTTCCGCGGCACCGGCACCGGCGGCGGGGGGCCCGGCGGCTTCGGCGCCCTGCGCGGGCGAGGTCGCATCCACGTGGGGGCTCGTGTCGGACGACGGGCCAACGTCGGCCTCGGCAAGAAGCGCGGTCGCCGTGTCGGCGAGCTCGAGATCCGCGCGCCGCGGGCCGAGGGCTTCTGCGAACGGGGCGACCTGTCCAAGGTCATCCGCCGCAAGGCGGCCGCGTTCAGAGCTTGCTACGAGCGCGAGCTGATGAGTCACCCGGCCTGCGTGGCAAGCTCACGCTCCAGTGGACGGTCGACGTCCGGGGGCGAACCCAGCGCCAGAAGATCGCCAGCGACACGCTCCACAACCACCGGGTGGGCGACTGCGTGCTCCGCCAGCTCCGCCACATGCGCTTCAAGAAGCCCGAGGGCGGCGTCTGCGTGGTGCGCTTCCCGCTGATGTTCAGCCCCGGTTAGGAGCCTGCAGCGCGTTCCGCCTCGGCGGCATCATCGCGCTGACACATCGCCCTGCGACTCCGCCAAGTGCTTGAAATTGGCCAGCGCGCCGCGGCCGGCGTCTGCCTCCGCCCCTGGGCGTGAGGTAGGCGTCGGCCGCCGTGGCGGCGTCTACTTACCGATGCAGAAGCGCGAAAACACGGCGTCGAGCACGTCGTCGGGGACCACCCGACCGGTGACCTCGTCGAGCGCCTCCGTGGCGTCGCGTAGATCTTCGCAGGGCAGCTCCAGGGGCAAGCTTTCCTGCAGCGCCGCCATCCCGCGATCGAGGGCCTCCGCCGCTCGCAGCAGCCCCGCCGCCTGCCGCTCGCGGGTGAGCACCAGGGTGTCGCCAGCGCTCTCGGTGAGGGCCTCCAGCTGGGTCTGGATCGCGCCGCGCACGCGGGCCACGTCCGCTGCGTCGAGGGCCGAGATCAGCAGCGCCTCGCCTGGCTTGTCAGCGCCGGTGTCCACAGCCCCTGCGGTCCCGGCCCCCGCCCCGAGCAGGTCTGCCTTGGTCCGCAGCCGCAGCACCGGCACGGCCCGCTCGGCCAGGGTGGCGTCCAGCTCCCAACCCTCCGGCGCGGCGGGCTGCGACGCGTCCACCAGCCACAGCACCAGGTCGCTGGCGGCAGCGGCCGCCTTCGCCCGGGCGATGCCCGCCGCCTCCACCTCGTCGGCGTCCCCGCGCACCCCGGCCGTGTCCACCAGCGTGACCGCGAAGGGCCCCACCAGGGCCGGCGCCTCGACCAGATCCCGCGTCGTCCCCGGCTGGTGGTGCACCAGGGCCCGGTCGGCCCCCAGCAGGGCGTTGAACAGCGTCGACTTGCCGGCGTTCGGCGCGCCCACCAGCGCGACCCGCGCGCCGGCCACGCGGACGCGGCCTGCGTGGGCCGTGGCGGCCAGCTTGCGCATGCGCTTGGCCAGGGTGAGCAGCACCGCCACCAGGGCCGCCGCCTCCACGTCGGTGACGTCTTCTTCGGTGCCGAAGTCGAGCCGCGCCTCCAGGTCGGCCAGGGCCAGCACCATGGGCGCCCGCAGCTTGGCCAGGGCTTCGCTGAGCCGGCCGTCCAGATGCGCCATGGCCTGGGCCCGGGCCGCCTCGCTGCGCGCGGACACCAGGTCGGCCAGGGCCTCGGCCTGGGTCAGGTCGAGCCGACCCGAGAGCCAGGCGCGGCGGGTGAACTCCCCGGCGCGGGCGGGCCGCGCGCCCCAGGTCACCGCCGCGTCGCAGAGGGCCCGCACCACGGCCGGCGCGCCGTGGCTGTGCACCTCGACCACGTCCTCAGCGGTGAAGCTGCGCGGCGCGCGGAACGCGACCACGTAGCCCTCGTCGATGGCGCCCGCCGGGCCGTGCAGTCGGCCGAAGCGCATGTGCCCGTGGCGCAGCGCAGCCGGAGCGCGCTGGGCGATGCGCCCGCCGATCGCCAAGGCCTGCGGACCCGAGATGCGCACCACCGCCACACCCGCGGGCTGCACGCCGGTGGCCGGGGCGACGATGGTGTCGCCGTGCGGCGCCCTTGCCGCGTCGGCGCTCCGATCCCCCTCGCTCGATCGCCCCTGATTCATGCTCTGCTCCCGACCTCGGATCGTGGGTGCGCCCAGCGCGCGCCCCGGGCCCCGCGCTCGGGCCCGGCGGAGCGGGCCGCCGGGCTCTATGTCGCGCAGTCAGCCCGGAAAACCAAGCGCGCGGGGTCACTTCGCCGAGCGTCAGCTCCGCGTCCAGGTCGCGCTCGACGCGCAGGTCAGGGGCGCTCCGGGCCCCCTGTCGCGGGCTTCGGGCGCGACCCTCGACGAGCGCCCAAAAGAGGGGCTGATCGTGGTCCTGCGCGGCTTTTGGCCATGTTGGAACGTCCGGATCGACGTTGACACGTCCACCCCATAGGGCCAAGCTACCGAGCGATCTACTTGGGCCGCGCTTCCCAGGCGCCTGCATCTTCCCAAGGGACCTCAGCCCAGCACTGTCGATCTTCTCTCAAGACCAGGAGCCCTGGCCATGATCTTCACAGAGACGCGCGAAGGCCGTCGCTTTGTCGGCGAGCTCGACCCCGGCATGCCCGTGGTCCAAGGCGTGCGGTCCTTGGTCGACGACTACAGCATCAGCTCCGGCTGGTTCCGCGGCAGCGGCTACATCCGCGATCCGCTGATTCGGCCCCTGCTCGAGGACGGCGGGTTCGGCGAGCCCGAGGCCCACGCCGGCCACTTTCTGGTGGTCTCGTTCGAGGCGCCTGTGTCGCGGCGGGGCGACGAGCCCGACGTCGCCGTGCGCGTGCTGCTCCACCACACCGACGGTCACCTGGTCTCTGGCCAGCTCGAAGAGGGCATCAGCGCCTCGCTCGAGCTCGCCTGCCAGACCTACGACGACATCACGCTGCGCCGCTACCACGACGACGAGGTCCAGGTCGCTCGCTGGCTCGACGTCTCCGTCAACGTCACCGAGTCGGTGACCGAGGTGGTCAAGAGCGGCCGGGTGGCCATGGAGGCCATGCCCTCACGCCTGCTCGAGCCCAACGAGATGCCGCAGCTCAAGGTCGGCGACTACCTGCAGCACCCCCGCCTGGGTCAGTGCGAGGTGGTCAACGTCATCGACGACGACCGTGTCTCGATCCGCATGTCCAACGGCAAGGTCGCGCAGCTGCACCTGGGCCTGCTCAGCTTGGCGCGTGGCGAGCGTCGGAAGGGCCGCATGGTCTACAACGTCCAGATAAGACGTCGGAACCGCTGAGGCTTGACCTCGGACAACCGAGGTCTTGAGGCTGATAACATCGTCAATTATGCTGGGGTCCGTCATCACAGTCCGACCTCGAGCCATGGTGTACCCGCTGATCCCGCACCGGACCGCGGGCGCACGCGCGTGCGTCAGCCCACCAGCTCGCGTCGACGCAGGGGAGGGACCGTGGGCGCGCCGGACAGCAAGCCGCAGGACAGCGGCGCCCCGTCTGGCGCAGAGCCGCCGCCGCGCGCCGAGGTCAACACCACCACCGGCATGAGCCGCAAGCGGGCTCAGACGCGCCAGCGGCTCGTGGTGGCCGCGCTCGAGGTCTTCGCAGACGTCGGTGTGGACGCCGCCACGGTGCAGCTCATCACCTCCGCGGCGGGGGTCGGATTCGGCACCTTCTACAACTACTTCGACTCGAAAGAAGCGGCGATTGACGCCGTGTTCGACGCCTATGTCGAGGGCTTCGGGCACCGCATGGATCGGGCCGTCGGGGACGAGCCCGACGTCGCGCGACGCATGGCCTGCGCGACCCGCCTGTTCTTGCGCCATGTGCTGCGGGAGCCCACCTGGGCGCGCTTCCTCCACCACACCAGCGTCCGCTCGGGCAACCGGCTCGGCGGTATGCTGCTCCGCCCGGCCATGGACATCGAGGAAGGCATCGCCCAGGGGCGATTTCGCGACGATGACCGCGAGATGCTGCTGATCGGCGTCGTGGGCATCTTGACCATGACCAGCCTGGCGCTCAGCCGCGGCCAGCTCCTGCCGGACGGCCCCGAGCGCGCCGCGCGCGAGACCCTGATCTTCCTGGGCGTGCCGGCGGCGGAGGCGACCTCCATCGCCCAGGGTCCGCTGCCCTCGCTCGCGGAGTAGCGTCACCCCTCCGGCAGGGCGTCACCGCGGCACTGTGCAGGCCGCGATGACGCTGAGCGCCGCCAGGGACCGGCCGCTCTCCTGCTGCCACGCGACGAAGGCCTCCTGCGCCAGGCGCTGCTGCTTCTGGCTCGAGGGCTTGGCCGTCAGGATCCCCTGGTCGGTGAGGCAGGTGGTCACGTCGCCCGTGAGGATGAAGGTGTCTTTTCCCAGCGCGCGCAGCACCCGCGGGCCCGAGTCGCCGCCCAGCCGGCTGCCGCGCTGCTTCATCCACAACCACAGCCCGACCGGATCGTCGGCCGGCCACTGCGCCAGGAAGGCGCCGAAGCCGCCGTGCTCAGC
>JAUIAC010000453.1 GCA_030425545.1 bacterium
AGCGTGCCTGGCGGCAGCGACGCGAGCTTCTCGAGCAGCCGGCTCCGACTCCAATAGAACTCGACGTCGTCCTCGAAGATCACGTTGATCGACGAGAAGCCGAACATCGAGTTCGAGCGGATGGTGCGGACGCCAGGGATGCCGAGCAGGGCCACCGTCAGCGGATAGGTGAGCTGGTCTTCGACGTCCTGCGGGCTGCGCCCCGGCCACTTGGTGAACACGATCTGCTGGTTCTCGCCGATGTCGGGGATCGCGTCGACCGGCACCGGCGACACGTCGAGGCCGCTGATGTCCCAGCCGAAGGGCGCCACGGCGACGCCCCAACCGAGCGCCACGGTCGCCAGGAGCAAGACGACCAGGCGGTTTGCGAGCAGGTGGCGAAAGAGGGTCTGCATCAGTGCCCCCCGCGCTTGGGGTCGGCGTGGGCGTCACCGCCCTCCTTGGTGCCGCAGCGCAGCATCTGCGCGCCGAAGTAGGGGTTGCTCACCTCGCCCGGCGCCTGCAGCCAGGCCGCGCCTTTGCCGTCCAGCGCCATGGGACACTGGACCTGCTCGTAGCGCACCTTCAACAGGTCCGCGTGCAGGACGGTGAGCGGGATCAGCGCGTGGTTCACGGCGACGAACGCGGCCCGCTGCTGCGCGACCGTCGAGCCGGCCTTGGCGATGGCGGACACGCCGGCGAGCAGCGCGGGGTTCACCGGCCGACGGCCACCGACGAGCGCCTTGGCGTGGGGCAGCGCGGCCTCTGCGGCCACCCGCGCGGCGTCGGGCTTGTCCTGGGCGAGGGCGGCCGAGAGGGCCAAGGTCGCCATCGTCATCTTGTTGAGGCGCGCCGCGAACTTGGGGTCGCGCACGGGAGCGGGCCGGGTCAGCTGCTCCGCGCCGGGCACAGTCGCCCGTGCGATCCGCACCACGTCCGGCAACGCGCGCTCGATGTCGGCCAGGGTCGCCGTGCTCGAGGCGAGCCAGGTCACCGCCTGGCGGAGCCCGCGGGCCCCCTCGTAGCCCGCGACGGCCTCGCGCAGGGCAGCGACGCCGCGCTGGGCGCTGCGCAGCCTCTTGCCGGTCAGCGCGTGCTGCACGTGACGCAGGTGGCCGACGACGGCCTTCGCCCGCTGCTTTGGGCTTGGCTTGGCGCCCTTGGCTGTGTCTTCGTCGTCGTCGTCCGCCGTGTGCGTCATCACCGAGGGTTGCCCCATGATCTGCATGGACGAGTCGAGCCGGAACGCGCCCCGGCTCACCACCTTCTCCCCCGCCCGGAGCCCCTTCTTCACCAGATAGACGTCGCCAGCCCGCGCGCCCAGCTGCACCTCGCGCACAAGATAGGTCGGCTCTTTGGCCCCTTGCTGCTCGACAAAGACCACCACGCGCTTGCCGGTGAAGAGCGGCGCGGAGGCCGGGATCACCAGGGGCGCCTCCCCTGTGTCGTCGCCGGTGTGGGCGCTCACGAGCCAGTGCTTCTCAGAGGCGACCAGCTTCATGCCGCAGATGTTGCAGCGGCCCTGGGTCGGCTGCACCTCGCTGGGATGCATGGGGCAGATGAACTTGCCCTTCAGATCCGCGCTCACCGGCCCGTGCTCCGCCCCGACGACGACGCTGGCCTGGGCCCGCACGAACATCTCCGGCTTCAGGCGCAGGTCGGGGTTGGCGACGTCGACGCGCACCTTCACCGTGCGGGTCCGGGCGTTCATGGTCGGGTTCACGAAGGCGATGCGCCCGCCGAACTGCTCTCCGGGGAATGCAGCGACCTCGAAGCGCGTCTCCTGGTCATAGCGCAGCCACGCGAGGTCACTCTCGTAGGCGTCGAGCACCACCCACACGTGGCTCAGGTCCGCGATGGTGTAGAGCGGCGTGCCGGTCTTGACCCAGGCGCCCTCGAGGGCGTTCTTGTGGACGACGATGCCGCCCATGGGCGCGTAGATGGTCACTTGCTTGAGCACACGACCGCGGCGGATGATCTGCCGCACCTGCCAGTCCATCAGCCCCCAGAGCCGCAGCTTGTCCTTGGCGGCCTGCTGGGTGGTGCGCGCGGCCTGCCCCAGCGGGCCAGCCGGCGCGCGAGCGGCGTCTTTGCTGGCCTGGATCAGCTCTGCCTGGGCCACGAGCAGCTCCGGGCTGTAGATGGAGACGAGGTGGTCGCCCTTGCGCACGCGGGTCCCCGTGAAATCGACGTAGGCGCGCTCGATGCGGCCGCCGAACCACGCGGTGATGCGCGCGACGCGTGTCTCGTCGTAGGCCACCTTGCCGACCATGGACACGGGCACCGTCACGGCCTTGCGGATCACGAGGGTGGTCTCGATGCGCGCCGCAGCGCGGGCGGCCTCGCTCATCTCCACCGACAGCCCCGCCTGGCCGCCGCGCTTCGTCTTCAGCGGGATCAGGTCCATGTTGCAGATCGGGCAGATCCCGGCCTTCGGGAGCTTGATCTGCGGGTGCATGGAGCAGGTCCACAGGGTCTTCGCTTCGGCCGTGTCGGCGTGGTCTGGCTCGCGTGCCTTGGGGTCGGCAGCGCCCTGGGCCGGCGGCGCGCCGTACCGAGGCGAGGTCTGGGCGACGGGCTCGCGCTGGTCTGCGACGGCCCCTTGCGGCGGCGTCGCCATCCAGACGCCGACGGTGAGCCCGATGGCCAGGGTCACGGCGGCTGAGACGGCGGGAGAGAGCAGCATCTGCGGGTCGAAGCGATTCATCGGGTCACCTTCGTCGTCTTGGGGTTCGCCGGCGCGCTGGCCAGGGGCTGGCGCGCCACGGCGGCGGGCCGTGGCGGGCTCGGCTGCCGGGCGGCAAAGGCAGACAGGGGCGCGGCGATCAGCGCTTCGAGGGACGCTTGGGCCTCGACGCGACGCCGCTGTGCGGTGCTCAGCCGGACCTGGTAGCGCAGCAGCTGCCGCTGCAGCTCGATGACCGACTGAAAGCCAGCGCGGCCGTTGGCGTAGGCGCGGACCACCGTCTGCAGGGCGGACTTCGCCCGCGGCACCAGCTGCTTGGCGTACAGCTGCTGCTTGCGCCGCGCGTCCCGCAGCACAAAAAGCAGCTCGGCGACCCTGGCCTCCGCCCGGCGCAGCGCGGCCTCGCGCGTGGCGGTGGCGGCACGGTGGGACGCCCGCGCCGCGTCGACCTCGGCGGAGTAGGCCCCGCGCCACACCGGCAGCTTGGCGGAGACGTGCACCATCAGCGCGTCGTTGCCGCTGTCGGAGACGCCCTCCATTCGAGCGGCGCCCACCATCACCCAGTCCACGCCGACGCCGAAGTCAGGCTTGGCGCGCAGCGCGGCGGCGCTGGTCTGCGCGGCTGCAGCGGCGACAGCGGCGTCGCCCACCAACACGTCGGGCTGCTTCTGCAGCGCCTCGGTGAAGGCCATCGCCACCGGCGGCGCGCGGCCAGCGAAGGGGTCGGCCTCGAAGCCGCCCGGCGCGAGCTTGGCGGTGGCGGGGACGTTGGCGAGCGCCCTCAGCTGCGCCTCGATGGCGACCGCGGCGTCGCGGGCGCTCGCGGCGCGCTCGGCCAGGGCGTCGATCATCAGCCGGAGCCGCTGGGCGTCGGCAAAAGTCGCCTGGCCAACGCGCAGGCGCGCGAGCAGCGAGGGCTCCAAGTTCACCAGCAGCGTGCGCTGGGCCTCGTAGAGCGTGGCGACCTGCAGCAGCCAGCTGCGCTGGACCCACGGACGCCGGATCTCAGCCTCGAGGCGCGCGAGCCGGGCGTCGACGCGGCGGCGCACCACGGTCGCCTGAGCGAGCGCGGCGTCGCCCTGCAGGCGCACCTTGTCGGGCCAGGGGATGGGCACGCGCACCCCGACCCGCGCGCGCTGGGGACCGACGCGCGTCTCGACCGGTCGCACGAACACGCCCCCGGACACCACCGGCTCGGGCCACTTGCGCACGGCCACCGAGCGGTGTTTGGCCGCCTGCCAGCGGGCGCGGGCCGCCTTCATCTCCGGGTTGTGGGCTGCCGCGCGCGTGAGCAGCGCGGCGAGGTCCATGGGCTCTGCCGCCAGCGCCGTTGAGGGCGCCAACGCAGCGGCGAGCCACAGCAGCGCGGCGCGCTGCGTGGGGAGGGCAATCATGACGATCCTCTGAGTCTGTTGTGGACGCAGGCCCGGGGCCGCGCGTCGTCAAATCGGCCCAGCCGATCGCCGAGAGGCGACGGCAGGCGACCTGAACACTGGACTCGTCTGGATCAGCAGCGCCAGATCTGAAGGCGCGCCAGTCGCCGAGCAGCGGCGATGGGCGGCGCTATCGGCGGGCTGCCGTGTGGGGCGACAGGCGCCCTCCACCGGGGCGCCTCCAAGCGAGGCGGCGCCAGGACGGCGACGCCGCACGCGAGCTGGGTAGCCTGGGCCACCGAGAACTTCGGCAGCACAGCCGGGCTGAGCGACGCGTCGCACTGGCAGCCGTCGCCGCAGCTGCGCTCGATGGTCCCAGCCACGCCCGCGGCGCGCTCGTCGCCCGCGTCGTCGGTGGCACCGGAGTCGCCGCCGTGACAGCAGCTGTGGTCGCTCGCCTCAGCGGACGCCGCGCTGGGCTGGGTGGCCACGTCGCACATGCACGGCGCCGACAACCCAAGGGACTGGGCGAACAGGACAGCGGCGAAGATGGCGGCGGAGGCTCTCATCGGACCACAAAGCTAGGATCTGTCGAGGTCGGGTGCAAGTCGCGGGGCCGCCGAGGCCTGGCTGGGCCAAGCCGCCGTGGGCTCGGCGACATGCGTGGCTCATGTCCCCCTCGGCCCCCACGTCACGCGGCTCGAAGCGTACGGTCGCGCGGCTGCTCTGCCCGGCAGCCT
>JAUIAC010000454.1 GCA_030425545.1 bacterium
GGGTCGGCGGGCTTGGGGCGCAGGGCCGCGCGCTGGGCCTCGTAGCCGGGCTGCTGGCCGGGCTTCACGGCGGCGCGCTGGGCGCCCAGACCGGCCGCGCTCGTGGCCTGGGTCGCTGCGCTCGGCGCCTGCTGGTGGGGGCGTCGCGGCTGGGGTCGCTGGGCTGCACGCACGGGGCACTCCTGCTTGGGGTGACGCAGACGATGGCGGTCGCGCGGGCGGCGCGCAAGGATCTGGGGCGCCGGACGAGGCCGCAATGGCGACACGTCACCTCACCGCGGCGCAGGGTCGCGCACCTTCGCCTTCGTCCGCCGCCGACCGACCGCGTCGAAGAAGGCCCACATCCAGTCCACGCCCACTGGCGCGGTGGTGACCTTGCCCACCAGCGCCTCGGGCAGGTACTGCCGGCCTTGGGGCCAGGTGTGGCCGCCGCCGACGACCTTGACCCCCACCACCGGCAAGCCCCCGCAGTCGCTCCAGCGGCGCTCCTGGGCGTAGGTGGTGTCGTCCTCGTCTTCGGACCCGTGGCGCGTGGCCTGGGGCAAGATCGCGCAGCGGTTGTGCTTGTGCCAGAAGGCCAGGGTCTTGTCGGTGCTGACGATGGCGCCGCGCTTCTTGCCGAAGACCTGCACGTCGCCGCCGCCGTAGGGCACGAGCGGGTCGGCGCTGCCGTTGACCAGCGCCACCGCCACGGGCGCCGCGGGACGACAGGTGCCGTGCAGCGACACCGAGAGCTGCGCCGTGACGCTGACCACGCCGGCCACGCTGCCCGGGCCGGTGCCCGCCGCCTCGCAGGCCATGCGCTGCGCCATGAAGCCGCCGTTGGAGATGCCGGCGACAAAGACCCGCCGCGCGTCCACACCGCGCTCGCGCACCAGCCGCTGAATCAAGGCCCGCAAGAAACCCACGTCGTCGACCTTGTGCCGCGTGGCGTAGCCCAGGCCGTCGGTGCGGCCGTCGTTCCAGCTCTTGCCCAGCCCCTGGGGGTAGACCACGGTGAAGCCGCGCTCGTCGGCCAGGGCGTCCCAGCGCCCCCGCGTCACCCAGCGCATGCCCTTGGCCTTGCCGCGACCGCCGTGCAGCACCAGCACGAGCGGGCGGCCCTTCGCGCCCTCTTTGGGCAGCTTGGTCAGCCAGGTGCGCTCCTGCTTGTCCCAGGTCATGGCGGCGTTGAGCTGCTTGCCACCGCAGGCTGAGAGCGGCAGCGCCAGGGTGACGAGCAGCAGCGCGCGTGCCCAGGCTCCGGGGATCCGACGCGTGTCCATAGCCTCTCCCTGCCGGCGCCCTACGGCGTCCGGCTACATCGCTGGCTAGATCGCCAGCCCGAGCTGGTCGCCCGGCTGCTGACCGGGGGTGAGCAGGCCGACGCCCAAGGTGTCCAGCGCGGCGCGGACCTCGCGCGAGGGCCCCGCGCCGCGAAACACCACCCACCGCGAGCGCCCCTGCCGCAGCTGCAGCACGGGGGCGCAGAGCAGGCGCCCGTCGTCCCGCCAGACCGGCTCGACGGACAGCGTCAGGCGCTCCTCGAGGTCGCGCAGCCAAGGCAGCAACGCCGGGTCTCCGAGCCGCTCGGCCAGGAGCTCCAGCAGCCGCAGCCGCGGCAGCTCTCGCTGCACGTTGGGCGCGCGGCGCTGTTGCTGGGCGCAGCTCGTTATAGACCGTATGACCTTTGTGGCGGCGTGGCTCCGGGGCTGCGTCAGCCCGCTCACCACCAACATGCTCCGAGCACGCGTCAGCGCCACGTAGAGCGGCGCCACCAGGACCTCGGGCTCGCCGCCGCTGGAGCGCCCCGCCACGAAGGTGTCGGCGCAAGCGACCACCGCCACCTCGGCCTCGTGGCCCTTGAAGCTGTGGGCCGTGCTCACCCGAAGCACCCCCGCCTCCCGCGCCACGCTGCGGCTGCGCTGCTCCGCCACCGCCACTCCGGGCAGGTCCCGCACCGCGCGCTGCAGCGTCGCCACCACCCGCTGCCGGGCCTCGGCACCGTTGACCAGCACCACCACGTCCTCTGGGCGAACCCGCTGCGGCCCCAGCCAGCGGCGCAGGTTCTCCGCCAACCACGCCAGCTCCTCGTCGCGGCTTGCGAAGGTGCGCACAGTGGGGGCCGGGCCGTCGACCTCGGCGAAGCGCGCCTCCCACCAGCGCCGGCCCAGGCGCTGCGACACGGTGACCAGGCCCCGCTTCACCAGCTCCTGATGGTCCGCGTCGTCGCGCGGCGGCGCGAGCTGGTAGCGCAGGTTGCGGGCGAACTCGACGATGGGGCGGGTCGACCGAAAGCTGGTGTCGAGCACCGCGGCGCGGCCACGCACGTCGAGGCCGAGGTCCTTCCACACCGGGGTCGCGCGGCCAAAGACGTTCTGGTCGTTGTCGTAGAACACGTGCACCGCGCGGCGGCCTGGCGCGTCCAGGTCCCAGGGCCGCACCAGGGAGAAGAGCACGCGCAGCACGTCGGGCCCCATGTCCTGGGCCTCGTCGATGAAGAGCGCGTCGCACCGCGGCTCCGGCCGCTGTGCGCCCTGGGCCGCCAGCCAGCGCCGCGCGTGGCCGCCGTAGTCGAAGCCCTCGGCGTCCTGGCCCTGCTCCCGCAGCAGCGTGCCGAGCAGGCCGTGCACGTGCAGCAGCGCGAGCCGGTGGGCGGGCAGCGGCGTGTCGGGGTGCAGCTGCCGCCAGGCGGTGTAGATGTGGGCCAGCAACAGAGGTTTGAGCCCGTAGTTTCCAAAGACCACCCACACCCGGTCGAGGTGCGCGAGCTTGGGGTCCGCGAGCGTGCGCGCCACCCAAGAGGCCAGGATCCAGGTCTTGCCGCTGCCCGCGACGCCGCGCACCAGCCTGGGGCCGCCGTCGAGTCGGAGCTGGCACAGGCGCTCCTGAGCGGCGCTGGTGAGGGGTCGCATGCGGGCGCGGGTCGCGAGCTGCCCGCCCAGGGTCGTCGGGTCGGCGTCCGGCGCGCCGTGCAGGCCGGGAGAGGTGGCGCTGCCCAGGTCGTCGAGGGCGAGCCCGCCCACGGGGGACAAGGTCAGCCCCTGCGAGCCCGCCTTGACCGCGCGTGGGCTGAGCAGGGGCGCGAGCGGGGCGAGCCAGGGCTGCGCCATCTCGTCCCGCGTCGCCACGACGAAGACCTGGCCCCGGCCGCGGCTGAGCGCCACGTTGACCAGCCGCCGCCACTCGTGCAACGGCCAGGCGGTGGACGCCGCGCGCACGGTGTCGAAGACCACGGTCTCGGCCTCGGCGCCCTGCTGCGCGTGCACGGTCGACGCGCGCCAGTGGTCGAGCCCGGCCCGGTCGAGGAGCTCGCTGGCGGCCTTGGCCTGAGCGCGGAAGGGGCTGATGACCAGGCCGGTGCCCGCGGCGGCCTGGGGCAGGTGGCTCACCAGGGTCCGCAGCACCTGCAAGGACGCGTGGCGCTCCCAGCTGCGGTGGGCAGGCCCGCGGGTGGCGCGGCGGCGGATGGGGTCCCGCTCGCAGGCGTCGAGCACCAGCCACAGGGCCCGCGGCTGGTCGGCCAGGGCGGCGTCGCGCAGCGGCTCCTCCCGCTCGGCGACCCCGGGCGCGTCGGTGAGCTTGTCGTCGTACTGGTACGCGCTGACCGCGGCGCGGATCTCGGGGTGCATGCGGTGCTGCGCGGTGAGCTGCAGCACGCCCGGCGGCGGCGGCGCGTCGCCGAGGAAGGCCAGCCCGCTCTCGGCCACCCAGCGGGCGCGGCCCGGCGCGAGCACGCGGCTCTGTCGCGCGATGGGCGCGAGCTGCCGCGGATCGCCCACCAGCGCCACCCCTCTGCGGGCCCACAGGCTCAGGCAGGCCGCTGTGGCGCGGCTGACCAGGCCCGCCTCGTCGACCAGGACGCGGTCGAAGCTGCCGCCGTTGACCTCCAGCCAGCCGCGCAGCTCGGGGTCCGAGAGCGCACGCACCGCGGCGAAGGAGGTCGCGACCACCACGCGCGGCCCCCGTTGGCCAAAGGCCCGGCGCAGCTCCTGGGTCACGTTGGCGCGCAGCTCGCCCAGCGCCAGGCCCCAGCGGGCGCGCTCCGAGGCGTCACGGGCCCGGGCGCGGGCGCGCACCACCCGCGCGAGCTCGCGCCGCGCGTCGATGCCCTTGGGATCGAGCAGCGCCACCAGCCCGTCGGACTCGTAGCGGTGGATGTCAGCGCCCCAGCCCACACGCCGCACCTGGCCGTCGTCGAGGGCTCGCCGCGCCCGCCGCGACGCAGCGGCGCCCGACTCCAGCTCGCGCAGCGCCCGGCCGATCTCGAGCGCGGCGCCGTCCGTCGCCCGGTTGGTGGTCGACACCACCAGCACGCGCTCGCCGCGGCCCACCAGCCGCGCCACGTCGCGGCCCAGGGTCCAGGTCTTGCCCGTGCCGGGGGGCCCCCAGAGCGCCGACCAGGGCCCGTCGAGCCAGCGCTCCTGCGGCGCGGCCTGCGGGTCGGGCCCCACCAGCGCGGCGTGGAGCCCGCGCGCCAGCGCCTGCCGCCAGCCACGGTCGGTGTGTCCGAGGCACTGATCCAGCCCCCGTAAGAAGTCGAATGGCATCGTCAGGAAGCCGCCGGTGGTCGGGGCGTCGGCGCCGGGCTCGACCGCGATCCAGAGGGAGCCAGCGGTCTCGTCCACCGCCACCACCTCGCCGCTCCAGCGCATGGCCGAGAGGTGGGTCACCGCGTCGCCCGAGAGCTCACCCGCCCCGAGCTGCCCCTCGGTCTCGTCGAGGTCCACGGGCTTGAAGGCGCGCGCCCCCTCCCAGCTCGCGTCGGCCTCGGTGACATCGCCCACGTCGAGCC
>JAUIAC010000032.1 GCA_030425545.1 bacterium
CCATGTGCTCGACGATCCCGTGACGCAGGAGTGGGGTCGGCCGGGCGACGCGGCCTTCTGGATGCTCGGCGCGAAGGGGCTCATGCGCTGGGAGGCCGAGGACCTGCACCCGGTCACCGGCGCACCTCAGGTGACGAGCTGGCATCTGGATCCTGCGGGCCGCCTCGCGGGGCTCGACGCCAAAGGCGCGCTTCTCCGCCTGCAGACGACACCGCCGGTGGCCAAGCCGCCAGTCACTTGGGACGCCGACGTGAAGCCGATCTACGTCAAGGCCTGCAAGCTCTGTCACGGCGAAGACGGGGTAAACACAAAACTCCATGTTCCTGCGGAGTGGAAGAAGCGGTACGATAAGATCCTGAAGAACGTGACGAGCGGCGCGATGCCCTTGCCGCCAAACCAACCCCTGACTCCTGGTGAGATCGCGCTGATCAAGACCTGGAAGAAGGACGGTTTCAAGGAGTCACCATGACCCCCTCTCTCGGACGCTGGCGACGGGTCGCCTTGGCGCTCGCCGTCGTCTCGCTCGCCGCGAGCGCCCACGCCGCGCCGCCGATGAGCAGCGCGCAGCAGGCGTGCCCCGTGGACGCACCCAAGCTCGACCGGTTCACCTTCTTGCGGGCGCTCAGCCTGGACCTGCGGGGCACCATCCCGTCGGTGTCGGAGCTGCAGGCGGTGGCGAGTGAGCCCGACGTGCCGGCGAGCACCGTGGACGCCTGGCTCGCCTCGACCGCGTTCGCCTCGCAGGCGGTTCGGCGGCACCGCGACCTGCTGTGGAACAACATCACCAACGTGCGCGCGCCGCAGAACCAGACCTACCTCCGGAAGTCGGGCCAGCTCTACTGGCGCGGCGGCGGCAACGTCGCCTTCTACGTGCGCGGCGACCGGGTGCCGTGTCTCAACAAGCCCGCCACTTGGGACGCCGACGGCCACCTGGTCTTCGAAGAGCAGGCCGACGGCACCAAGCGCGAGGGCTACGTCCTGGTGTCGCCCTACTGGGCTCCCAACACGAAGATCAAGGTCTGCGGCCACGACGCCCAGGCGACTGTGGCCTCGCCGACGGGCAAGGTCTGCGGCCAGGCGGGCACCTACTACGACCCCTACTGCGGCTGCGGTCCTCAGCTGCGCTGGTGCCACTACGGCGCCACCAGCACGGAGATGATGCGGGCCTTCGCCTCGAGCATGGAGCGCTCGGTCGCCGAGATCATCAAGGACGACCGGCCCTACACGGACCTGTTCACCAACAAGACGATGTGGGTCAACGGGCCCATCGTGTTCTTCTACCAGCACCAGCTGCACCAGACCCGCATCCGCATGGAGCCGGCGCCGCTCGACGTCGCGAAGCTGCCGAAGCTCGCCTACACCGACAAAGACAAGTGGGTGAAGATCGAGCTCGGGGCCGAGCACGCGGGCTTGTTGACCCACCCGGCCTTCCTGCTGCGCTACCAGACCAACCGAGCGCGTGCGTCGCTCTTTTACTCGACCTTCCTCTGCCAGCCCTTCACGGCGCCCGACACCGGCATCGACGTGGCCGGGGTGGCCGCCGTGTCCGAGCCCGACCTGCAGAAGCGCTCTGGCTGCAAGTACTGCCACGGCCTGCTCGAGCCTGTGGCGGCGTTCTGGGGACGCTGGGTCGAGAGCGGCGCTGGCTACCTCAACAAGACCGACTTTCCCGAGTTCCGCGCCGACTGCGAGACCTGCGCGAAGACCGGTCAGCTCTGCAGCACGGAGTGCAACCGCTACTACATGACCAAGGCGCTCTCCGACTCGGAGAAGGCCTTCTTCGGCATGATGAACGCCTTCGTGTTCCGCCGTCCCGAGCACAAGCACCACGTGGCCCACGGGCCTCGGCTCATGGCCCTCGCGGCCGTGGCCGACAACCGGCTACCCCGGTGCGTCGCGCGCACCACGGCGGCCTGGCTCCTCGGTCGTGAGCTGACTCAGGCCGAGCTGCCGTGGGCGGACGAGCTGGCGCTGGACTTCGTCAAGGGCGGCTACCGCTACCGCTCGCTGATTCGCGACGTGGTCCTGAGCGACACGTACCGGAGGGTCCGATGAACGCGTGGAACAGGGCGACCGCCCTCATCGTTCGCGGCTGCAGCGCGGCTGCCCTGGTGTGCTGCATAAGCGCGTGCGCCAAAGAGGCCACAGACGTGCAGCAGGTGCCCACCGAGGTGTCCGACCCCGGGACGGGCCTGGAGAACCCAGCGGAGCGCAAGGCGGCCGACCAGGCGCCGGTGGACGAGACGCCGCGGCAGGGCGCCGGCGAGCGCACGCAGCGGCCGGTCGTGGATCCGGCGCCGCAAGCGCGTCCCAACGGGCCGCGGGACAACCCCACACCGCGCACGGGCGGGCTCGGCACGGGCGCGTCGGTCGACCTCGAGCCGCTCGACGAGCCGGAGTCTCAGAGCGGTGGCCTGGCCGGAGGGGTGGCGGTCGACGCCGCACCGACGCTGCCGCCGCCCACCCGCGTGCGCCGGCGCATGAACCTCGACCAGCTCGAGGCCGCCCTCCTGGCAGCCACCGGTGGCATCGGCTGGACCAACTCCAAGGGCGCGAGCGAGTTCGCGGCGCTCTCGCTGACCCTCGGCAAGCCCAACTACACCGACGTCACCAACGAGGACCTCGAGCCGGGCGCGCTCTTTCAGAAGTTCCTCAACGACGCCGCGCAGTCCGCGTGCAAGAAGCTGGCCGCCAAGGACGCGGCGCAGCCCACGGCGTCCAAGCGGGTGCTGATGTCCAAGGTCGGCCTCAAGGACACGCGTCAGAGCAACCCCGCCGGCGTCGACGCCAACCTCGCCGCGCTCATGCTGCGCTTCCACAGCCGCAGCGTGGACCCGAAGGCCAGCGAGCTGGAGCCTTGGCGCTTCCTCTTCGAGACCGCGACCAAGGTGAGCAAGAACAAGCCCGACCAAGGGTGGCGCGCAGTGTGCGTGGCGTTGGTGTTGCACCCGCACTTCTACACCTACTAGCGCACGCGCGTGGCACGGGCGCGCCACCCAGCGCGCTCCGCAGACACGGAGGACACCCGACATGAGTCGACACAGCAAAGGCTTCAGCCGCCGTGACTTTCTCCAGCGCTCGGCCCTCGTCGGGGCCGGCGCCGCGGCCCTCACCGCCGCGCCCGGCCCCTTCGAGCAGCTCGCATGGGCGGCCGGCAAGGAGGCGGGCTCGTCGCCTGCGGCGAAGGATCGCTACTACATCTTCTGCTACTTCGCCGGTGGCTGGGACACGCTCCTGGCGCTCGATCCCAGAGACCCGGTCAAGTTCCACGCGGGCAACCTGTCCGTGACCCACATCGAGCCCGGCTACGAGAAGCTCGACGACGCGCCCAACGGCGGCAAGCCCACGCTGGTCAAGAACGCCGCGGGCAAGTCGGAGCTCTTCGGCTGCTACATCGGGGATCTCGCCAAGCACTACGACAAGGTGGCCGTGGTTCGCGGCATGAGCATGGACACCCTCACGCACGAGGTGGGCCGGCGTCGCTTCCTCACGGGCAAGCCGCCGAGCGGGCTGCTCGCGCGCGGCTCCTCGGGCGCGACCTGGCTGGCGAGCATGCTGGGCAAGTCCGACATCATCCCGAACCTCGCGGTACGGGTGGAGAGCTACAACGTCGACCAGCCCAACTTTGCCACCGGGCTGAAGGTGGGCAGCGTGCCCGACCTGCTGCGTTCGCTGAAGGCCGACGCGAGCGCCATGCCCTCGAGCGTGGAGCAGCTGATCAACCTGACCCTGGCGCAGTCCGCCACCTGTCCGCAGGCCAAGGCGTCCAAGGCCTGGCAGGGGGCTGAGGTGTCTCGCCAGAAGGCCCGCGGCATGGTGGGTGGGGGCTTGGACCAGACCTTCAACTTCCAGGCGAAGACCCCGGCCATGGCCAAGCTGCGCGCCCACTACGGCATCGGCGCCTACGGCAGCGCCGCGTTGGCCAAGTCCGAGGCCCAGGCCGCTATGGCGGTGACGGCGATCACCAGCGGCATCAGCCGGGTGTGCAGCATCCAGTTCCCGCTGCTGGACGCGCACTTCGACGACTGGGCGACGACGCACGGGCCCCAGCAGCAGGCCGGCTTCAACACGGTCGCCCGCATGATCGAGGACCTCCAGAGCCGCCCCTACCCGGGGGGTGGGACGTGGCTGGACCACACCACCATCGTCGGCTTCTCGGAGTTCAGCCGCACCTCGCTGCTCAACCAGCGGGGCGGCCGCGACCACGCCCTCACCAACGCCTGCTTTGTGGCCGGCGCGGGCATCAAGGGCGGTCAGGTCATCGGCGCGAGCGGCGACGTGGCCTTGGCGCCGACCAAGACGAACCTGCAGACCGGCGAGAGCGACAACAGCAACGGCGAGGTCATCAAGCCGGAGCACATCTACCGCACGCTGCTCCACGACCTCGGGGTGACGAAAGATGTCGCTGACATGCGGGTGCCGCCGATCCTCGCGATGCTGAAGAAGACCACCTGACGCGGCCGACGCGTCGCGCGGCTCTCGCCGCTGCGACCTGCCATGGCAGCCGCCGCCACCGTGACGCCCAGCTCCGAGCGCGGGCGGAGCGGGCCGACACGGGCCGACACGGGCCGACACGCGAACGTTGCGTAGGCCGCCGGCTCAGGTGTCGAACCATTGCGCCGCCCTTGTGGCGCCCGCCGGCCCCCCGTACGTTGCACGCGGGACGGCCTGACGAACGACAAGAGGGAACCACCATGCTCCAACGACTCGCGCTTCTGTCGATGCTCACCCTGGCCGCCGCGTGCGGCACGGACCAGACCGCCGGCGGACCGACCGTTGGCGGCGCGGGCGGCGACACGACGACGGACACCACGGCGTCCGACAGCGGCGCCGTGACCGACGGCGGAGCCGTGACGGACAGCGACGGCGGCGGCGGTCTCTGCGGCGACGGCACCTGCGATCCTGGTGAGTCGCAGGCGTCCTGCCCGCTGGACTGCAAGGGCACCCCGACCGGTGGCCCTGTGGCCTGTCTGAAGAGCAAGTGCAGCGCCCAGACGACCCAGTGCGAGGCCGACAAGGCGTGCGTCAGCTTCTTGGCCTGCGCCAGCAAGTGCGACGGCCTCGCGTGCGTTCAGAGCTGCCTGCAGCAGGGCGGCGAGCCGGGCAAGCCGGTGAAGCGTGTGCTGCAGTGCGGCAGCAGCAGCCAGTGCTTCGACACGCCCAAGCCCACGTGTGGCGACGGCGGCTGCAGCGCCGGTGAGTCGGCGACGTCGTGCCCGCAGGACTGCGCCAAGCCCGTGGTCTGCGGCAACGGTAAGTGTGAGCTCGGCGAGACGCTCGACAGCTGCCCGAAGGACTGCGGCAGCCAGGGCCCCGTGTGCGGCAACGGCAAGTGTGAGGGACCCCAGGAGAACGCCAAGACCTGCCCCAAGGACTGCCAGCAGGCCTCGGACTCGTGCGTCGGCAAGTGCGGCAAGTTCAACGGCAACAACGCGTGCGCCTGCGACAAGCAGTGCAGCCAGTTCGGCGACTGCTGCAAGGACTACAAGGCGGTGTGTGGCGGCGGCAGCTCGGCGGTGTGTGGCAACGGCAAGTGCGAAGACGGCGAGAGCGCCAAGAGCTGCCCCAAGGACTGCAGCGACGTGGACCCCATCTCGTGCGCCAAGGCGAAGTGCCCCAAGGAGTACGCGCAGTGCCAGGACAACGCCACCTGCGGCAAGCTGCTGAGCTGCTTCACCCAGTGCAAGCCAGGCGACGACGACTGCTACGAGAAGTGCGGCGACGCCTTTGGCGACAACCCGCCCAAGTCGTTCCTGGTGCTGGCGCAGTGCGCGGAGAAGAACGGCTGCGGCGGCGGTAGCCCGGGGCCTGTGTGCGGCGACGGCCAGTGCGAGGACGGGGAGCAGAAGACGTGCCCCTCGGACTGCCAGCCTCCCGGCCCGGTGTGCGGCAACGGCAAGTGCGAGCAGGGCGAGAACGCGTTCATGTGCCCCAAGGACTGCCAGCAGACCAAGCCGGTGTGCGGGGACGGCAAGTGCCAGGGACCGCAGGAGAACCAGCTGACCTGCCCGAAGGACTGCGGCGGCATCCAGGACCTGATGACCTGCGCCAAGAACAAGTGCAGCGACAGCTACAAGAAGTGCGAGGGCGACGCGGCGTGCAAGAAGGCGCTCGACTGCATGGCCGGTTGCAAAGACACGGGCTGCCTGCAGTCGTGCGCGTTCAAGAACCAGGGGGCTTGGAACACCTTTGGCCCGCTCGCGCAGTGCGCGCAGCAGAAGGGGTGCCTGTCCGGGGGCAGCACGGGGCCGACCTGCGGCGACGGCAAGTGCGAGCAGGGCGAGAGCCCGAGCTCCTGTCCGAAGGACTGCAGCGGCCCGGTGTGCGGCAACGGCCAGTGTGAGCCGGGCGAGGGGCCGAAGAGCTGCCCGAAGGACTGCGGTCCGAGCACCACCTGCGGTGACGGCAAGTGCCAGTTCCCGCAGGAGGACACGAAGACCTGCCCGGCCGACTGTAAGGCCGCGGACCTGACCTGCAAGGGCAGCGGCTGCAGCGGGCAGGGCACGGGCGGCTGCTGGTGTGACAACGTCTGCGAGAAGGCCGGCGACTGCTGCCCGGACAAGGTGGCGGTGTGCGGCAGCAACAACACGCCCACGTGCGGCAACGGCCAGTGCGAGCAGGGCGAGACCGCTCAGAGCTGCCCCAAGGACTGCCAGAAGCCACAGCCCGTGTGTGGCGACGGGGTCTGCGCGGCCACCGCGGGAGAGACCGAGAAGACCTGCCCGAAGGACTGCGCGACGTCGACCAAGCCTTGCGCGAAGAAGAGCGACTGCGCCGACGCCGAGGTGTGCTGCGGCAAGCCGAACGGCAACGTCTGCGTCCCCGCCGGCCAGTGTTTTTAGTCGCCTAGAGAGGGGCTCGGACCCGCCGGATCAGCTTCCGGGCGCGGTGTCCGCTGTGGGCAGCGACCACACGGCCAGCTCGTTGCCGCTCGGGTCCGCGAAGTGAAAGCGACGCCCGCCGGGAAAGTCGAAGGGCGGCGTGACGACGGAGCCGCCTGCGGCGGTCACGGCCGCCAGCGTGGCGTCGAGGTCGTCTGAGACCAGGATCACCAGGGGGCCCCCTCGCACGCCTGCGCGCTCGGCGTCGACGCAGAGGCCGCCGGCCTCGCCGCCCTCGCGGATGATGCCCGTGTAGGCGGGGCCGTAGTCGTTGTAGGTCCAGCCGAAGGCGGCTGCGTAGAAGCGCCGCGCGGCGCCCATGTCGGTGACCGGGATCTCGACGTAGTCGATGCTGTGGTGGCGAGGTGCGGTCGGCGCGGTCATGGCAATCCTGGGCCGGCAGGCTCGGGCTGCCCTGCTGGGTCGTTTGTGGTTCGTGGGGCGGCGTTTGGTCGGCCCGAGGGTCGCGTCTCAGCGGCCTGGCTGACCGGAGGGCGCGGCGCCAGGCGGCTGCGCGGCGGGGGCCGGCTGTGGCGCCGGCTGTGGCGCCGCGGCGGGCGGCAGGGGCTGCGCGGCCGGAGTCGGTCCGTAGCGCGGCGGCGGCGGAGCCCTGCGCTCTGGCGTGCCGCCGACGTTGAAGAAGAAGGCCACGTGTACCTGGGCGAGGCCGCGGAGCCCGTCCATGTCCGCGGAGGCGTTGAGCACGTGAAGGCGGGTGGCCTCGATGAAGAGCCCGAAGTCGTGGCCGACCCGGACGCCGGCTGTGGCGCCGAACATGTGCCAGTAGTCGCTGGCGTTGGAGCTGCTGGTCTGTGAGCTGCCCGACGCGATGCGCGCGTAGTACTTGGGCGACGCGTACAGGGCGATCCACTTCGACACGTCGTACGACAGGTAGACCGGCACAAAGAGGTCGACGACGCTCATGTCGACGTCGAGGAACGAGAAGCTCTGGTACCCGAGGCCCGCGCCGACCGCCACGGCGAAGTTGGGCGTGTCCACGAGCTGCAGCTTCACGTCGGCCATGACGCTGCTCGGCAGGCTGACCTTGAGCCCAGCGTCGACGTAGTCGGTGATGCCGAAGCGCGCGCCGAACTCGATCTCGGGCACGGGGACCGAGCTCTCGGTGAGCGCGCCCTGGATCTCATTGCCGTTCTGATCGAAGGAGCTGGAGCGCGAGGCCTCGGTGAGGGTGACGGAGCCCGCGCCGCCCTGGACCTGGACCTGGCCGGGGCGCAGCGTGCGGGCTGTCTGCACGCTGGAGATGCTGACGCACCCAGGGGCCAGCGCCGCGGCGCAGAGCAGGGCGGCGAGCGCAGAGGGGCGAGTCGGGGTTGCGGCGCGCATGGAGGCTCCTGTCGCGGCCGGACGATCCCGTGGCTCGCGACCGTGTGCGAGCGGGGCCGGCGTGGCGTGCGTGTGGGACGTCGCGACTATCCCGAATCGCAGCCGCGCTGGCAATGCGCGGCACGGGAGCGCTGGCGCGTGGCTCACGGCCATGCGATACCGCCGGTCTGCTGGAGGCACGCAGTCATGAAGAGCACCCGCGACGACGCCGTCGAAGTCCAGTTCACGGTCCACCAAGACGACGGCTGGCCGCCGACGCCGGTCGAGCCCATCTGGTGTGTCCCGGTCCGCGGCGAGGCCGACGTCTACAAGGTCACCAACGTGCCGATTCACGTGCTGGGGTTGGCCCGCGGCGACGACATCTGTGCAGAGCGAGGGCAGGGCGGCCCGCTCGAGTTCGTGCGCCACGTACGGCACGGCGGTCACAGCACCTTGCGTGTCATCGTCGCCGAGCTCGACGACGTCGACGCCGTCGCCGAGACGGTGCGCTCCTTCGGCGCCGTCGTGCAGGACACCTACATCCCACAGCTGCTCTGTGTCGATGTCCCGGCTGATGTCGACATGACGCCGATCATGGCGTGGCTGACCGACGCCGACGCCAGTGAGCGCATCGACTGGGAAGAGGGCGTCGTCGCGCCGCACCACATGGTCGCCCACTGACCCTTCGCGCTGCTGCCGGCGCACCGGCGGCGGGCGCGCTTTTGCTCAACTCGCATACCGCCAGAGCGCTCATCTCCTGAGCGCACGCGCTGGTCAGGCCGCCGCCAGGCGTCCATGCCCACAGCCAAAACGGCCGCGGCGCCCGGGCTCCAAGGAGCCGCGGACGCCGCGGGCTTGCCTAGGCTGTCTCGTCAGGGCTGCAGGCAGACGCCCTTCTTGCAGGCGCCACCCTGGCCGCAGCTGGTGCCGTCGTTCACCGGCGCGTGCGCGCACTTGCCGGTCGAGGGCGCGCAGCTGTCTGCCGTGCACGGCGAGTTGTCGTCACAGTCCTTGCTGACCCCGAGGCACTTGCCCTGCACGCACTTGCTGCTCTGCGTGCACAGGTTGCCGTCGTTGCAGCTGCTCGACTCCTGCGCCGCGTCGTGGATGCACTTGCCGCTCTTTGGATCGCAGTTGTCCACGGTGCACGGGTCGCCGTCACCACAGGGCGGCGCCTTGCCGGCGATGCACTTGCCGCTCAGGCACTGGTCGTTGAGCGTGCACAGGTTGCCGTCGTCGCACGCGCCGTCGCTCAGCGGCGAGAAGGTGCACTTGCCCGTCTTCGCGTCGCACGAGTCCACCGTGCACTGCTCGGTGTCGAAGCAGTCCTTCAGCCCGCCCGCCTTGCACACGCCGCCCTGACAGATGTCCTGCAGGGTGCACACGTTGCCGTCCTCGCACACGGTGCCCGTGGCGTCGGTGTGCACGCAGCCCTTGTTCACGTCGCAGGCGTCCTTGGTGCACTCGTTGCCGTCGTCGCAGGGCGCCGTGAGCTTGCCCAGGCACTGGCCGTTCTTGCAGTGGTCGTTGGCCGTGCAGGTGTCGTCGTCGTCGCACAGGTTGGTGTCGTCCGGCGCGTTGACGCAGCCCAGCTTGGCGTCGCAGCTGTCGTCGGTGCACGCCTTGCCGTCGTTGCAGTCCTTCTGCTTGCCGACGCACTTGCCGCCGCTGCACACCGTGTCGGTGAGGCACACGCCGCCGTCGCTGCACTTGGGCGTGCCGCTCACAGGCGGGTAGACACAGCCCTGCGTCTTGTCGCAGCCGTTGGTCGTGCACGGGTTGTTGTCGTCGCAGGCCAGCTGGGTCTTGCCCACACACTTGCCGGCCACGCAGGCGTCGCCGCTGGTGCAGATGCTGCCGTCGTTGCACGCGGCCTTGTCATTGACCACGTGCAGGCAGCCCTTGACGTTGTCGCAGCTGTCGATGGTGCAGGCGTTGTCGTCGTCGCAGCTCACCGGCGGGCCGCTGACGCACAGGCCGTCCTTGTTGCAGCCGTCGCTCTTGGTGCAGGCGTTGCCGTCGTTGCACGGCTTGCTCTGGCCCTTGTCCTGCCAGGTCACCGTGTACTTGAAGGTGATGCCGGCCGGGTTGTTGAGCAGGTTGCTGCCCGGCTTGCCCTTGTTGAACACCTCGCAGAGCAGGGTGTTGGTGCCCTTCTTCACCGCGGTGCCCAGCGGCAGCTTGACCGTCTGCGTCCACGGCTTGGCCGCCACCGACTTGCCGATGAGCAGCCCGTTCAGCCGGCAGGTGTAGGCCTCGTCTGCCGCGAGCTCGAGCGTGCCGCCCAGCTCCTCAGCCACGGCCGGCACCTCGAAGGTCTGCTGCACCCACACCGTCTCGTCCTTGGTCGCGTCAGAGACGATCTTCTCGTGCCAGATCCACGTCGCGCCCGCGATGTGGGTCCACTCGGCGAACTTGTCGTAGGTGGCCTCGGCGGGCTTCAGGTTGGTGGGCACCAGCTTGCCACCCTCGGTCTTGAAGGTGTTGGTCGCCAGCGTCTTGGTGCTGCTGACCCCGGTCAGCGACATCGCCACCCCCGGCTTTTCGGCGGTGTTGACGCAGCCGATGTTGGTGTCGCAGGTGTCCTTGGTGCACGCGCTGCCGTCGTCGCAGTTGGTGGTCTGCGCCACGGTGCACTTGCCGCCGTTGCAGATGTCGCCCGACGTGCACGCGTCGCCGTCGGAGCAGGCCGCGCCGTTGTTGTGCTGGAACACGCAGCCCTTGGCCGGGTCACAGGTGTCCGCCGTGCACGGGTTGTCGTCGTTGCACTGCACACCGTTGAGGCCGACGCACTTGCCCTTGTCGCACACGTCGAGCCCGGTGCAGGCGTTGCCGTCGTCGCAGCCGAGCTGGTCGATGCCGAAGCTCACGTCGAGGCCGAAGAGCAGGCCCGCCGGGTTCGACTCCGCCGTGCTGCCCGCCTTGCCCACGCTGGTCACCTTGCAGCGCACCGTGTTGCTGCCCACCACCAGCGCCGCGGTCACGTCGGCGCTCTTGGCCGCCGCTGCGCCGTTGCCGGCCGCCGCGTCGTGGCTGACCATGGTCTTGCCGTTCACGGCGCAGCTGTAGCTGTCGTCGCCCGCCACCTTCAGCGCGCCCTTGACGCCCTTGGCGCTCGGCGGAATCGAGAAGCCGCGCTCGAACCACACCACCTGGTCCTTGGTCGCGTCGGCCACCTTGGCGTCGCGCCAGATCCACTTGGCGCCGGGGATGTTGGCGCTCCACGTCGCCGTGCCGGCGCTGGTCACCACCGCCGACTGGAGGTCCGCCGGGGCCTGCTTGCCCTGCTCGGTCTTGAACCAGGTCCACGTCTGCGTCTGGAAGTCCGAGCGCACCGAGAGCGACGCCGTGCTCGTGCCCGTGGCGGGCTCGTAGACGCAGCCGGTCTTGGCGTCGCACTTGTCTTCGGTGCAGTTGGTCTCGTCGGCGCACTTGGCCTCGGGGCCGGCGACGCACGCGAGGTTCTTGCACTTGTCGTTCTCGGTGCAGGCGTTGTCGTCGTCGCAGGCGCCCGTGTGCGGCGTCGACACGCAGCCCTTGGTCGGGTCGCACGCGTCGACGGTGCAGACGTTGCCGTCGTTGCAGTCGAGGCCGCCCGACGAGGTGCACTTGCCACCCGCGCAGACGTCCACCGCGGTGCACTTGTTGCCGTCGTCGCAGGGCTTGGCGCCGTCGTTGGTGTGGACGCAGCCCTTGCCCTGCTCGCACTTGTCGACGGTGCAGACCTCCTTGTCGTCGCAGTCCGTGGGCCCAGCGCCGACGCAGCTGCCGTTCTTGCAGTTGTCGCCGCTGGTGCAGGGCTCGCCGTCGCTGCAGGGGTTGCTGTTGTCGTTGACGTGGTAGCAGCCCTTGGTGGCGTCGCAGGGGTCGTCGGTGCACGGCTTGCCGTCGTCGCAGTCCAGCTTGCCGGTGCCGCTGCACTTGCCGTTCTGGCACTTGTCGCTGGTGGTGCACACGCTGCCGTCGTTACAGCTGTTCTTGTTGTTGGGGAAGATGCAGCCCTTCTTCGGGTCGCACACGTTGCTGGTGCACCAGTTGCCGTCGTTGCAGGTCTTGCCGGTGCCCTTGCACGAGCCCGACTTGCAGCTGTCGCCCACGGTGCAGGCGTTGCCGTCGTTGCACGACACCGGGCCGAGGAACTTGTGCTTGCAGCCCGACTTCGGGTCGCAGCTGTCCTTGGTGCACACGTTGCCGTCGTTGCAGCTGCGCGGCTGGCCCACGCACTTGCCCTGGTAGCACTTGTCGGTGAAGTCCTTGTACTTGTAGTAGATGGCCTTGTCGTAGGTGCACGCGTTGCCGTCGTCGCACTTGATCAGCGGGCTCGGCGGCGCGGCCTTGTACAGGCACTTGCCCGTCTTCTTGTCGCAGGTGTCGACGGTGCAGGGGTTCTTGTCGTCGCACTGCGCGAGCTTGGTCGCCTTGCAGGCGCCGGCCCCGTCGCACGCGTCGTCGAGGCTGCACAGGTTGCCGTCGCTGCACTGCGCGCCCTTGGCCAAGGGCAGGTACTCGCAGATGCCCTTGGCCTTGTTGCAGGCGTCGGTGGTGCACTCGTTGCCGTCGTCGCACAGCTTGCTGCCGCTCGCGAGGCAGTAGCCGTTCTTGCACACGTCGGTCAGCGTGCAGGCGTTGCCGTCGTTGCACGACTTGCCGTTGGCCGTCGCGATCTGCTTGCACGCGCCCGTGGTCGGGACGCACACGCCCTTGGTGCATGGGCTGCCGTCGTCGCAGTTGGGCACCTCGCCCGCCTGGCAGGTGCCGCCCTTGCACGTGTCGCCCTTGGTGCACTTCTGGCCGTCGTCGCAGCCGAGCCCGTCGAAGGCCGGCTTGGCGCCGCACTTGCCCGTCTTGGTGTCGCACACGTCGAGCGTGCAGGGGTTGCCGTCGTCGCACTTGGTCGCCGAGCCGGGCTTGCAGCCGCCGTCTTCGCAGGTGTCACCGCTGGTGCAGGCGTTGCCGTCGTTGCAGCTCGGCCCGCTCAGGGGCAGGAACGCGCAGTTGCCGGTCTTGGGGTTGCACACGTCGCTGGTGCACACGTCGTTGTCGTTGCAGCTCTTGTTGACCGTGCCCTTCTGGCAGGACCCGGCCTTGCAGGCGTCGTTCTTCGTGCACAGGTCGCCGTCGAAGCAGGGCGCGGTGTTGAACGCGAAGGTGCAACCCTTGACCGGGTCACAGGCGTCGGTGGTGCAGGGGTTGCTGTCCTTGCACACGGTCTGCTTGCCGGGCTTGCACACGCCCTCGCTGCACACGTCGCCCTGGGTGCACACCGACTCGTCGGCCTCGCACGCAGAGCCGTTGGGCTTGGCCACGCCCTCGCACTTGCCCGACTTGGGGCTGCACGCAAAGGTCGTGCAGGCCGTGTTCTTCGACGCGTCGCAGATGACCACCGTGTTGCTGTCGACCTTGCAGGTGTTGCTGGTCTTGTCGCAGAAGAGCGTGCCGTTGCAGGCGTTGCCGTCTTCCTTGCCGGCGCACTGGCTGTCGGTCTCGCACTCGCAGGTGTTCTTGCCCGAGGTGCACTGTCCCGCCGCGCACACGTCCGACACCGTGCAGTCGTTGCCGTCGTCACAGGTCGCCGTGTTGGCCGTGTTGACGCACTTGCCGCTCTTGGGGTCGCAGCTGTCGTTGGTGCAGGGGTTGCCGTCGTCGCAGTAGAGCGAGGGGCCCGAGGTGCACACGCCCTTCTTGCAGGCGTCGCCCTGGGTGCACAGGTTGGCGTCGTTGCACACCACGTTGTCGGCCGCGTTCTTGGTCTCGCACGAGCCGCTGGCGGTGTCGCAGCTGTTGAGCGTGCACACGTTGCCGTCGCTGCAGTTCTTCAGCGGGCCGCCCTTGCAGTCGCCGCCGTCGCAGGCGTCCTTGGTGGTGCAGGGGTTGCCGTCGTCGCACACGTCCTTGTTGGGGACGAAGACGCACTTGCCGGTCTTGGTGTCGCAGCTGTCGTTGGTGCAGGGCAGGCTGTCGCTGCAGAGCTTGCCAGCGCCCGACTTGCAGCCGCCGCCGACGCACGTGTCGCCCAGGGTGCACGCGTTGCCGTCCTCGCAGGACTGTCCGGTGTTGTTCTCGTGGAAGCAGGTGCCGAGGTTGGTGTCGCACTTGTCGATGGTGCAGAGCTTGTTGTCGTCGCAGCTCTTCGCCTTGCCGATGCAGAGCCCGCCCTTCTCACACAGGTCGTCGTTCGTGCAGGGGTTGCCGTCGTCGCAGGCGTCGCCGGTGCTGCTGTGGTCGAACTTGCACTCGCCGGTCTCCTTGTCGCAGGTGTCGGTGGTGCAGGCGTTGCCGTCGTCACAGTCCTTGGGGCCGCCGCTCTTGCACACGCCGCCCTTGCAGGCGTCGCCGAGCGTGCAGGCGTCGCCGTCCTCGCACAGGTCGGCCACGTTGGTCGACGTGCAGCCCTTGGACAGGTCGGTCACCAGCTTCGGGTCACACACGTCCTTGGTGCAGGGGTTGCCGTCGTCGCACACGGTGGGGAAGCCCTTCTCGCAGGCGCCGTCCTTGCACTGGTCGCCCGTGGTGCAGGGCGCCCCGTCGTCGCAGGCCTCGCTGTTGTTGTCGTGCTGGCAGCCGGCGTCCGACTTGCAGAAGTCGGTGGTGCACACGTTGCCGTCGTCGCAGTCCGGCGCCACGCCGACGCACTTGCCGTCGGTGCACATGTCGCCGTTGGTACACGCGTCGCCGTCGTCGCAGGCGCCCTCGAGCTTGGCGTTGACGCAGCCGCCCGCGTTGGGGTCGCAGCTGTCCTGGGTGCACACGCTGTCGTCGTCGCAGTCTTTGGGGCCGCCGCTGGTGCAGACCCCGCCGCTGCACGTGTCGCCCGAGGTGCACGGGTTGCCGTCGCTACAGCCGGTGGTCAGGTTGGTGTGCGAGCAGCCCTCTTCGCCCGCCGCGCCCTTCTCCGGGTCGCAGTCGTCGAGGGTGCAGGGGTTGTCGTCGTCACACGTGGCCTCGTCGGTCACGCCGTCGCAGTCGTTGTCCTTGCCGTCGCAGACCTCACCGTCTGTCTCCGTGACGCAGTCGGGGATGTCGATGTTCTTGATGCACTCGAAGATCTTCTTGCCGCCGCGGCCGACGTTCTTGCACGTGTGGTCCTCGGGGCAGTTGCCGTCACAGGGCTCCGCGCAGACGCCGTCCTTGCAGTAGCCCGACGTGCACTCGCTGTCGTCGAAGCACGGGCAGCCGAGCTCGCCCACGCAGGGCGGCTCGCTGGTGTCGCCGCCGCCGCCGAGCGAGTCGATGCCCGCCACACCCTCGGTGCCGCCGTCGTTGGGATCTTCGAAGCATCCGCTGAGCGCCAGGCCGGGCAGGGCGAGGGCCCAGACCAGGGCGAGCTGCCGTGTGGCGTCACGCCAAGCGCGGCGCGGGCGGGCGGAGGTCGGAATGCCGAGACTGGTGCGGGGGGTTCGCATGGTGGCTCCAAGTCGCGCCTTGGCCAGGACGCGGAGCGGCGACGCACGTGGGGGGATCCCGCGTATTTTGTCGACACGGGGCAGAGCATACGAAGGCGCGGAGGGGGATATCAAGCGCGATTTTGGGCTAGTTAGGAGCCTTGCCGAGAGGGCTGTGCCGATAGATGGCGGCCACTTCCAGTCGTTCGCGCGGCGAAGTTCTCGCAAAAAGCGCTTGCTGCCAGCATAGATGCAGCGGAGCGCCCGGAGCCGACGACGCGGAGCCTCGGGTCGTCGGCACGCCCGAATCTCCTACAGATTCACATCATTCGGATCCAGCAGGAGCCAGGGCTCAGCGATCTCCAGGTCGCCCTGGGTCAGCCGCAAGCCCAGATCTCCGCCGTACACCAGGGCCGACTGTCCGGCGCCCGAGTCGTCGGTCAGACAGGTCATCGCCGGCTTCGGGATGCCCTCCTCGGTCGGCGCGCGGACCTCCCACACGCCGTCGTCGCCGTCGTCGCTCTCGTAGTGCACGCGGGTCACCGGGCGGGGCGCGTCGTTGGCCTTGAAGCGCATCGACGCGCCGTCCGGCAGCGCGTCGTGCGGCTCCACATACACCTCTACCCAGCCCCAAGCGGGCCGATCGACGGGCTCGACCATGGTCGTCTCCTCTCGTTCTTGGCGGGCGGGCCGCTGGGGCACGCCTCGCCGGATCATCGCACAACGCCGCCGCGGGACGCGCTCGGCGCCTACCAGCCGCAGGTCTGGCCCTTGTTCTGGGCCTTGAGCCAGGTGTGCAGCGGCGCGAAGTAGGCCAGCACCGCGCTCGCGTCCATGCGGGTCTCGCCCGTGGCCGCCTTGAGCGCCTCGGGCCAGGGGCGGCTGAGGCCCATCTTCATCATTGCGTTCAGCCGGGCGCCCGCCTCCTTGTTGCCGTAGATCGAGCAGGTGTGGAGCGGCCCCGTGTGCCCGGCCACCTTGCATAGCGCGCGGTGCAGCTGGAACTGCAGGATGTGCGCGAGAAAGTAGCGCATGTAGGGCACCGACGCGGCGACGTGGTACTTGCCGCCGGCGTCGAAGGTCGCGACCTTGCTGCGGTCGCCGGGCGGGGCGACGCCCTGGTACTGGAGCCGCAGCTTCCACCACGCCGCGTTGTAGTCGGCCGGCTTCACCTCACCGGCGAAGACCTGCCAGCGGAACTTGTCGACCAGCAGGCCAAAGGGCAGGAAGGCCACCTTCTCCACTGCCCGCTGCATCAAGAAGTTGAGCTCCGAGCGCTTCGCCTTGGGGTCGGCCGCCGCTGGGTCGAGGCCGATCTGCTTGAGATAGGCCGGGGTCACCGACAGGGCGATGGTGTCGCCGAGGGCTTCGTGGAAGCCGTCGTTGGCGCTGTTGGTGAAGAGCGTCGGCTGCGACTTGTAGGCGCGCTGGTAGTAGTTGTGGCCGAGCTCGTGGTGGACCGTGACGAAGTCCTCTTCGTTGATCTCGACGCACATCTTGACCCGCAGGTCGTCTTGCCAGTCCACGTCCCATGCGCTGGCGTGACACACCACCTCGCGGTCTTTCGGGCGCGCGAGCATCGACCGCTGCCAGAACGTGTCGGGCAGCTTGTCGAGCCCGAGCGACACGAAGAAGGCCTCGCCGTAGCGCATCATCTGCTCTGGGGAGGTCTTCTTCTCCACCAGCACGTCCGTGAGCGTGCGCGTCTTGCCCGCGCTCGGCTCCGGACGCAGCAGGTCCATGCGGTAGAGCCAGTCCTGTGCCCACATGTTGCCCATGAGCCACGCGGGCAGCGGCCCCTTGGCGGGCACGGCGTCGCCGTACTTCTTGCGCAGCTGCGTCCGCGCGTAGCAGTGCAGGTCCTTGTAGAGCGGCGCCACCTGGGACCACAGCCGGTCGACCTCCGCGGCGAACGCGTCCGGCGGCATGTCGTACCCGCTCCGCCACAGCTCGCCCAGGTCGCTGAACCCCATGGACTTCGCGCCCTTGTTGGCCAGCGCGACGAAGCGCGTGTAGCGCTCACCCGCCTCGACGCCGCCCGCCGCGCGCCACCGCTGCCAGGCCTCCTTCTGTACCTCGGGGTCCGGGCTGGTCTGGAGCAGGGTCGACAGCTTGCCGAGCGTGTACGTGCCCTGGGGGATCTTGCTGCCGTCGCCAGCCTTCACCACCACCTTGCGCTTGCCGTACTCCGCCCCCATCTCCGTGGCGAGCTTGGCCAGGGCCTTGCGATCCGAGGGGTCTGGCGGGCTGGGGAGCGTCTGTGCGGTGCGCAGCAGCTTCAGCTTGCGCGCGGCGTCTGCGGGCAGCTTCACGCCCTTGAACTCGGTCGCGCGGCTGGCCGCTTTGGCCACGAAGGCCATGACCTGCTCTTCGGCCCGCGCGGCCAGGATCTCGGTGTCGTGGGTGATGTGGGTGGCCTTGACCCACTCGGTGCGCTCGCGGTGAATCCAGAGGTCGAGGAGCGCGCGCTCGGTCTCCTCGAGGAAGGCCAGGGCGTCCGCGGCCGTGGGCGCTGCGGTGGTCTTGGCTGGGGCCGCCTTCGCGGGTGTCGCCTTGGCGGGGCGTGGCTTGGCTGGCTTCGGTGGCGCGTCCGGCGCCTTGCGCGCGCAGGCTGGCAGCGCGAGGGCGAGCGCGAGGCAGAGGGTGGTGGCGCGCGGCAGGCGCGGCGCTGGGCGTGGCATGGACATGGAGACTCCGTCGCGCGGGGAGCCGCCACCGTAGGTCAGCGGGCGTCCTGCGGGAAGGGTGGTCGCCTTGCGCGCAGGTCACGTTCGGCCCAATGCTGTTGGCCTGCGAGGACGCAGGGGACGCAGGGGACGCTGCGGCGCGAGGCGGACCATGGCATCCGAAGTCGTCAGCGGTGCGAGGGAGGGTGGCCGCGGGGCCCGTAGCCCGCTGCGACGGGCCGCTTGGCGGGCGGCGGCGGTCTGCATGGCGGCCGTTGTCGCAGGCTGCCCCGGCGCGACCTGCCCCGGCGCGACCTGTCCCGACGGAGCCAGCGCGCTCGCCAAGCCCGCGCTTCCCTTTGTCGTGGTCACCTTCAACACGGGCACCACCCAGGGGCTCGGCCACGACGCGCCGCCGGACGACGGCTACACCAGCGCCATGGCGGAGCTGTCCGACACCCACTACGGCGACGGCCTCGCGTGGCAGCCCGCGGTCGACGCGACCCGGGCCTGGTTCGCCGCGCGGGCGGCCGCCGGTGCGCCGGTCGATCTCGTCGGCTTCCAGGAGATCTTCCACTCGCCCGACTGCGCGGAGGTGCCCGCGGAGGCCCGCGCCGGCTTCGTCTGCGCCAGCTGGTCGGCAGGCGACCCCTCGGTGGCCAACGCGGTCCTTGGCGCGGGCTATCAGGTCGTGTGCCATCCGGGCAAGGACGACAAGTGCGTCGGCGTCCGCCGCGCATGGGGGCAGGTGCGGGGCTGCGCGCAGGACCACTGCCTCTCCGCGGGCGTCGGTCACCCGGTGGCGGGCTGCGGCTCGGGCAGCCGCGTCGCGCGCTTTGTGATCGACCGCGTGGTCGGCCCTCCGCTGACCGTGGTCCACGTACACGGCTCCTCGGGCCTCAAGGCCGACGACCAGGCGTGCCGGCAGGCGCAGTTCCTCGGCATCGTCGAGGCCATGGCCGACGGCGCGCCAGGGCTCAACGGCGCCGCCCACGTGGTCCTGGGCGACTTCAACACCGACCCGCACCGCTTCCTGTCCGTCGACAGGAGCGCGCAGACCCTGGCCAGCTTTGCGGCGGCGTCGCCGGAGGACGCGGCGGCCTCTGGGCGCCCGCTCCACTTCGTCACCGACCTCGGCGACGAGGTGACCCCGACCTACGGCGGCGTGGTGAACATCGACCACGTGCTCTCGGACCGCTACGACGGCCCGTGCCGAACCGCGGGCATCGCCCCGGACCTCCCGTCGGTGACGTCCGCGACCTACTTCGACCACAAGCCCGTGGTGTGCGTGCTCTCCAGACCTTAGCCCGGCCCTGGCCCGCTGCAGGTGCGTCCAACGCGCGCCCTTGCTACCCTCCCGGGGCGAGCGTGAAACGCACCACCAGTCGCCAAGAGTCGGGCGGGGACCCCCTCCGCCTCGGCGTTTGTTCGACCCATGACCGTCTGCTCGCGGCTGTGTCCGGGCCGCGCTCAGACGGCCGCGCTCAGACGGCCGCGCGTGTCTCCCAGGCTGCGCGACGGCCGCACTCCCCCATTCCCGTTGGAGAGACCCCCATGTCCGACGAGCCCGACGACGTAGGGACGGCGCATCCGCCTAGCCGCCCGCCCGACCCAGACACCGCCGACGCTGACACCGCCGACGCTGGCGCCGCCGACGCTGGCGCCGCCGACGCTGACGCCGCCGACGCTGGCGTAGACCACGACGCGCCCCGTCCGAGGCGCGCGTCGTCGCCGCACATCCCGCCCCCGACGACCGCGCCGGCCATGTCTCCGCTCGCCTTTGAGCGGCTCGACGTGGGCGAGATGCGGCGGCGCGCGCAGGACCTGGTGCAGCACCTGAGCTCGCGACGCTCTGTGCGCGCGTTCTCGACCGAGCCCATCCCGCTCGACGTCCTCGACGCCTGCATCCGCGCTGCGGCGACAGCGCCTTCGGGCGCCAACAAGCAGCCGTGGACCTTCTGCGTGGTCACGGATCCGGCGCTCAAGCGGCGGATCCGCGAGGCCGCCGAGGCGGAAGAGCGCGCCTTCTACGGCGGGCGCGCGTCGACGTCTTGGCTCAACGACCTCGCGCACCTCGGCACGGACGCCAACAAGCCCTTCCTCGAGGAGGCCCCCGCGATCGTGGTGCTCTTCGCTCAGAACCGCAGCCCGACGGGCGGCAAGCATTACTACATCAGCGAGTCGGTCGGCATCGCAGCGGGCTTCTTCATCGCCGCGCTGCACCGCTGCGGGCTGGCGACCTTGACCCACACCCCCAGCCCCATGGCCTTTCTGTCCGAGATCCTCGGTCGCCCTCGCCACGAGCGCGCCTATTTGCTGCTGCCGGTCGGCTACCCAGCTCGCGACTGCGAGGTCCCCGTCATCACGCGGAAGCCGCTCGACGAGGTGCTGATCCGCTACGACGCCTCCTGACGGCGGTCGGCGCTACGACCCCGCTGGGCCGACCGCCGCGCCTCCGGTCGGCGGCGGCTGCTGACAGCGCCGCGTGAAGGCCGCATGATGCGGCAGCGCATCAGCGCGCTGCATCGCAGGAGTGAGCCATGGGCAAAGACGTCACCAACGAGGTCGCGAGCACCGGCGTCAAGCCAGCCAAGGCGCCGATGCCGGCGCATCATCTGGCACGTGTCGTATTGGGCCTTACGGGCATGGTTTGGTTGGTGATTGGGCTGTGGGCATTGGCCGATCCGCGGGCGGTCGCTGACAGCGTCGACCTGCGGCCGGACAGCCCGCTCGGACGCCTCGAGATCCGGGCGATGTACGGCGGCATGTCCGTGATGCTTGGCCTGCTGCATGGTATCGCAGCATCTCGACATGTTTGGTTTATCCAGGGTCTGGTTGCGTCGGGGATGCTCACGTTGGGCCTGCTGTCCGGCCGGCTGCTCAGCGTCGCGGTGGAGGGCGTGCCCGGGCCCACGGCGCTGATGCTCATCGGCGCCGAGGCTGCCGGATTCACGGCCGTGTGCGTGGCGCTGTGGCGACTGGCGGTGGCGCAACGGGCGGCCAAGAAGGCGCTCAAGGTGGCCGCTGAGCGGGCCGGCGTCCCTGCGCCGTCGGCCGGCGACCCGGGTGGCTCTGCCGACGGAGACTCCAAGCAGGCTGAGGGTGCGCGCTCGTGAGCGCGGTGCGGCGGGGGCTGCGGGCCGCTGTGCGGGCCCCCGAGCGCTGGCTCGCTCGTTTCGAGACCACGCTCCCGGTCGACGACGCCCGCGCGGTTGTGCGACGGGGCGCCGAGGAGCAGGCCGGCCTGAACCTGGAGCCCGTCTGGGACGAGTGCGTGCGCATGTACGAGGGCGGGCTGCACCCAGCGGTCGGCCTGACCGTCTTCCATCGCGGACGCTGCGTGCTGGACCGCACCGTGGGCCACGTAGAGCACACGCCCGGCGAGGCGCCGGGGCCCGTGGTGACTCCGGAGACGCCCTTCAACCTCTTCTCGGCGTCGAAGATCCTGACGGCGATGCTGGTCCATGCCGTGGCCGAAGACGGCCTCATCGATCTCGACGAGCGGGTCGCCCACTACCTCCCAGGCTTCGCGCAGGCCGGCAAGGATCGGATCCGGCTGCGCCACCTGCTGAACCACACCGCAGGCATCCCAGACATGCCGCAAGGCATCGACCCCCACGCGATCCTCAAGACCGGCGACGTACCGTGGGACGCCGTGTTTGCGATCGAGCCGAAGTCTGAGCCAGGTCGGGTGATTGCCTATCATCCCGTGACCAGCTGGGTGGTCCTTCAGCGGATCCTGGAGGAGGCCACCGGGAGCTCGCTGCAGGCGCTGATGCGAGGCCGACTCATCGGGCCAGCCGGGCTCGACGGGCTGACCTACGGCGTCGCGCCGGAGCGCGTGGCAGACGTGGCCAAGCACGCCTACACCGGCGTGCCCGCCCCGCGGCTGATGTCCCAGATCTTCGAGCGCACCATCGGCCTCGACCTCGACACCGCCGTCGGCCTGACCAACACACCCGAGTTCCTCACGGCGGTCCTGCCCTCGGCCAACATCTGCGGCACGGGGCGACAGGTGTGCGCCTTTCTCCAGCTGCTGCTCGACGGAGGGCGTGCGGGCGACGGCACCCAGGTGCTGCAGCCGGCTACGGTGCGCGCCGCGGTCACCGACGTGACGCCGGTCCAGCTGGACGGCACCTTCGGCTTCCCCATGCGCTACGGCCTGGGGGTGATGATGGGGGGCATGCGCTTCTCGCTCTTCGGGCTGAACACCCGGGGCGCCTTTGGCCACCTCGGCTTCACCGGGGTGGTCGTGTACGCCGACCCGGTCCGAGAGCTGGCGGTGGCCTTCTTGAACACCGGCAAGCCCATGCTCGCGCCCGGCATGGTGCGGTGGTACTGGATTCTGCAGAAGCTGGCGATGGCGGTGCCGCGCCCGGGTGCGCCCTGGCGAGCGGGCTGAGCGACGACCACGTCCCATGGGACGCAGCCCGACGCGACGCGCGGACATCAGGTGCGCGCGCCGGCTCGGTGTGGCGTTCGGGTCCGAACGAGGCGGAGATCCAGGCGTGTCTCAGGGGCGCACGATCAAGCGGACGCAGGCACGGTCGCCGGGTTGAACCGCAAAAACGCCGTGATTACGGGCGCAAATCGTCAAGAAGTGTGGGGTTGGCCCACAGGTTGCACTCGAAGCGCACCCGGCGGGGGAAACGTGACACTCATGTCATGTCACCTGCCGCACCCCGTCGACGAGGTCGCCCCATGAACCAGCTCATCGCCCGGATCGCGCGTCGCTACCACATGACCCTCGACGCCGTGCAGCGCGTCTGCAGCGACCTGCTCCTCGTCATCCGCCGTGACGACGCGTCGCTGTTTCAGCGCCTCGCGACGGCGGATCCGGAGCTGGGTCGCCTGCTAGAGACCCGGACGCTGCGGGCCTACCCCCGGGGGCGTTTCGGGGGCGCGAGCGCCGAGGCCACTGACGCGAACGGGCGGCCTCTGGCCATGAACCTGCTCTCGTTGCGGCGCATGCTGCAGCTGTCCGGGGTCCCGCCGCGAGGCATTCGCCGCTTCGTCCGAGACTTTGTGGCCTGGCTGGGCGCGCTCTTCGAGGACCTCGACGCGGCGCAGATCACCGCGCGCTCGCCCTCGCTGGGCGCGCTCGTTCGCTGAGGGCGCCCGCCGAGCTCCAGCGCGGGGCCGAGAGCGCCGCCCCATAGCGCGGCGCGCCCCACAAGCCACAGCGCCCTCCAGGGTGACCTGAAGGGCGCCGGGCGGGAACGCGGTGGGTCGCGTGGGTTGGCTCAGTCGTCGCAGTCGTCGTCGTCGTGGGACCCGGAGCTGCTCCCGCCGGGCTGGTAGCTGTTGTCGCCACCGGAGCCCGAGCCGCCGCTGTTCGAGCCGGCGCCGCCGCCGTCGGTGCCAGTGCCGCTGCCGCCGCTGTTCGAGCCGGTGTTGCCGCCGTCGGTGCCCGTAGAGCCGCCATTTGCGCCGCTGCCGTTCGAGCCGGCGCTGCCGCCGTCGGTGCCCGTAGAGCCGCCGTTTGCGCCGCTGCCGTTCGAGCCGGCGCTGCCGCCGTCGGTGCCTCCGCCGTTCGCGCCGCCGCTGTTTGATCCGGCGCTGCCACCGTCACTGCCCGCGCCGCCGTTGTTCGAGCCGGCGCTGCCGCCGCCGTCGTTGCCCGAGCCGGCGCCGTGGGAGCCGTGGTGGTCGTCCACGAAGTCGTTGCCGCCCTTGCCGGGGCAGCTGCAGTCGCCCTTGTCGAAGGTCTTGCGCACAGGCGGGGTGAAGTCGGCGCAGGTCTTGGACTTGTGCGTCACGTCGCCGGCGCCGCTGATGTCGGTGTTCACGGACTTGGGCTCGCCGTAGTAGCTCACGTCGCTCGCCCCCGAGGCCTCGACGCTCAGGCTCTCCCAGACACACACGTTGACGTCGCTGGCGCCCGAGGTGTCGATGCGCACGTCGTCGGCGTGGAGCGCCTTTGTGCGCACGTCGGCGGCGCCCGAGGTGTCCACGCGCAGGTCGTTGACCTTGCCCGCTAGGCGGATCAGGGCCGCGCCCGAGGTGTCCACGTCGAGCCGCTTGCTCGCGATGTTCCAGGCCGTCACTTCGACGGCGCCCGAGCCCGACACGCCGCGGAGGTTGCGCGTCTTCACCCACACCTCCAGGGGCAGGGTGGCGTCGATCCAGTCGTCGGACGAGATCTCCAGCGTGCCGTTCTTCACCCGCGTGGTGATGCTCCCCACCAGGTTGTCGTCACCGGAGACGACCACGGAAGGCGGCGCGTTGGGGTCGACCTCGACGAACACCGCCACCGCGCCGGTGATGTCGAGTCGGTTGAACTGGGTCACCTCGCGGGTGTCTTCGTCCCAGAATCCGCTGCCCTGGCGGCCGTCGCAGCCGCTGAGGGTGGCGACCGCCGTCAGCGCAATCAGCGCCGCGATCTTGGAGATGGGGTGTGTCATGGGGGCCTCCTTGTGCGGCGTGTTTCACGGCCGCCTGCGTCCTCTCACACCCTTGAAACACCGCTGCGCGCTCCAGGTGTCACCTCCCGACCAAAGAGAGCTGCGCGTGGGGTCGTGACCCGGCGTCGGGCCTCGTCTACTGTTGCTGTGTGACCATGTCGCCACCCACCAACGCGCCCGCGGCGCCGACCCCTCCCCCGGCTACGCGTCCCAGCCCGGCCGCGTCGGCCCGTGTCCCCCGCTGGTGGTGGGCGCTTCCGCTGGTGCTGGCGCTCCTGGCGGCCAGCCTCACCGTGGACGGCGACTACGTGTACGACGACCGACACGCGGTGCTCGCCAGCCCCGTGGTGCAGGGCGACGTCGGCGTGGGCGAGGCCCTCCGCCGCGACTTCTGGGGGCATCGGCTGGGCAACCCGTCCAAGGTGTCGTGGCGCCCCGCGCTGCCCCTGCTCTGGCGTGGGCTCTGGGCCCTGGGCGAGGGTGCGCCGCTGCCGCTGCGCGCCCTGGCCGTGTTGGGGCATCTCCTGGCGACGGCGGCCTTGCTGGCGCTGCTGCGCACGCTCTTGCCGGCGGCCGTCGCGCTCGGCGCCGCGGCGCTCTTCGCGGTGCATCCGGTCCACGCGGAGGCCCTCGGCGGGATCGTGGGGCAGGGCGACGTCTTCGCTGGCGCCTTTGGCTTCGCGGCGCTGTGGCTCTGGGTCTCCCGGCCCGAGCAGGGGCGCGCCGCGGCCTTGGGGGTCGCCCTGGTCGGCGTCGGGGCGCTCTTCAAGGAGAGCGCCGTGCTCTACGGCCTGGCGGGGGTGGCGTGGGTCTTGGCCTCCGCTGCGCCGCGCCGCCAGAAGGCCACCGTGGTCGGCGGGGTCGCGGCGGTGATCGTCGCCGTCGCGGCGATGCAGTGGTTGGCGCACGGGGGCCACGCCGAGGACGCCACGGACAACGTCGTCGTCGCCCTGGATCCGGGCCAGCGGGTGGTGACCGGCCTCGCCATCCTGTGGCGCAGCCTGCGGGTCACCCTGGCGCCGGTGGACGTCGCCGCCAACCACGGCTACGGCAGCTACAGCGCGGACGTGTCGGGCTTGCTCGGCGCTGCGACCCTGGGTCTGCTGGCGTTGATCGTAGGCCTCTGGGCCGGCGCGCGGGCGCTGTTGGACGGCCGCAAGCAGCTGGCCCTGTGGTGCGCGCTCTGGTTCGGCCCTGCGGTCGTGCAGAGCCACCTGCTCGTCGTGGGCCCGACCGAGTTCGCCGAGCGGCTGCTCTATGGCAGCTGCGCTGTCGCGTGCGTGGCCGTGGTGTCGGCGGTGCACCGCGCCTTCGCCGACCGGGCTGGCGTGCGCCGAGGCGTCGTCGTCGCCGTGCTCGTCGCCGCCAGCGCGTGGACCTGGCAGGCCCAGCGTCCGTGGCGCTCGCCGCGGGCGCTCTGGCAGCACGCCGTCTCCGTCGAGCCGCTCGCCTGGCGCGTGCACCACAACCTGGGGGACGCGTTGGCCAAGGCTGGCCAGAGTCAGGAGGGGCTGTGGCACCTGATGATGGGCGTGTGGATCAAGCGGCGGCTGCCGGCGCCGATCGACGGCAGGGTCGTCGCGGCACTTCAGGCCCGCCCGCCTCGGGAGCGCCTGCTCCTGACGCCGGGGGTGCTCGCCAAGGACGATCCCTGTGGGCTGATCGAGGGCTTGGTCCAGGTCGCGTGGGGGCGTGACGCGACGCCCGACAACGCCAACCGGGCCCGCGCGGCTTTTGCGACGCGCTACCCGTGTGCGCGCCGATCCACACAGGGCTCGACTCCCTGACGCGCGCGCCAGCTGGCCGGAGGATATTCGCCACGGGCGCCGCTGCGTCGCCTAGCCTGCTGGCGTAGCCCGTCGCTGCGTAGATCTTGGGCTCTGCGCTTCTTGGAGGTCCCCTGAGCCGGAATCCCCGCCGCGCAGACGCTCGCGTCCCCTTGATCCGCACGGCCCTGAGCATCGTGCTGCTCTTCTGCGTCGGCACCGTGGGCTACCTCGTCGTCGGGGGCGAGCAGACCTCGCTGCTCGACGCGCTCTACATGACCGTGATCACGCTCACGACCGTGGGCTACGGTGAGATCATCGACCTCACGCACGCGCCCGGTGGCCGCGCGTTCACCATGGCGCTGCTGCTCGTGGGCGTCGGCACCTTCGTGTACTTCGTGTCCAACCTCACGGCCTTCATGGTGGAAGGCAGCCTCGAGAAGATCCTGTGGAGCTTTCGCATGAAACGGAAAATCGACGCCCTGCGCGGCCACACGGTGCTCTGTGGAGGGGGCCACACGGGCGAGGCCGCGCTGCTCGAGCTGGTGGAGACCGAGCGGCCTTTCGTGCTGATCGAGCACGACCCGGAGCGGGTGGAGCAGCTGGTGGCGGTGGCCGGGCAGGAGTTCCCCGTGGTGCTGGGGGACGCGACAGAAGACGAGTGCCTCATCGCCGCGGGCGTCGCCCACGCCGAGGGGCTGGTGGCCGCCGTGTCCAACGACAAGGACAACCTCATCGTCACGGTGTCTGCGCGCCTGCTCAACCCCGAGCTGCGCATCGTCGCGCGCTGCATCGACAAGAAGGTGGGCGACAAGCTGCGCAAGGCCGGCGCCGACGCGGTGGTCTCGCCCAACCTCATCGGCGGGCTGCGCATGGTCAGCGAGCTGGTGCGGCCGAACACGGTGTCCTTTCTGGACGTCATGCTGCGGGACAAGGACCGCCGGCTGCGGGTCGAAGACGTGGTCGTGGAGGCCGGCTCAGCGCTCGACGGCAAGCCGCTGTCGACCCTCGACGCGCGCAGCAATCACGACGTGCTGGTGGTGGCGCTGCGAGAGCTCGACGGCTCTTGGCGTTACAACCCGGAGGACCACGACGTGCTCGAACCTGGGATGGCGCTGGTGCTCATCGCGTCGCCGGCCGCGCGGCGTGAGGTGGAGCGGGTCGCGGCGCGTCCGTCTGCCGAGGGGTGAGCGGCGCTGGCGTCAGCTGCCGTCGAGGTGCACCCGCAGCTGTGTGACCCCGGACTGGGCCTCGTCGCGCTTGTCGACCACCACGTGCGGGCTGGGACGGCTGGTCCAGACCCGCAGCTGGTAGGGCGTGCCCGCCGGCGCCGTGAACTGGAGCACCAGCTCGACGCCGTCGAGCTCCGGGCGGTCCACGGCGACGCGGCCGACCCACATGCCCCGATCGCGGCGAAAGGTCACCGGGCGCGCGGGGCTGGTGGGGGTCACACGCACGTAGCCGTCGAGATCCGCCGCGTGGGTGTCGCTGAGCGAGCGAAACTCGACGCGCAGGCGGCTCCACAGATCGGTGACCGGCACACTCCGCCGCGGCATGCGGCGATCGGCGACCGAGCGCGCGTTGCCGTGGCTGGCAGACGACCGTCGGCGGATGGCCGACGAGGGCCGAGAGGGGCGCCGGCGGCGCGGCGCGGCGGGCGCGGGTGACGCAGGCAACGGCGGCCCAGAGGAGGGCGGCGCAGAGGCGGGCGGCGCAGAGGAGGGAGGCGCCGAGGAAGGCGGCGCCGAGGAAGGCGACGCGGAGGCAGGTGGCGCAGCGGAGGGCGGCGCGGCGGAGGGCAGCGCGGCCGGATCGAAGGCTGAGAACGCCCCCGGCACGGGCGGCGGTGGCCGGTGGGCACCCGAGGACCAGGGCGTCTGCGGCACCGGCGGTGGTGCGTCCGGCTCGGCGGACCAGGGCGTCTGCGGCACGGGCGGCGGTGGTGCGTCCGGCTCGGCGGACCAGGGCGTCTGCGGCACGGGCGGCGGTGGTGCGTCCGGCTCGGCGGACCAGGGCGTCGGCGGCACGGGCGGCGGTGGCCCGTCGACCCCAGGTGGCGGCGGCGAGCTCGCGGACCGCTGGGCCGACAGGGACGCCAGCGCAGGGATGTCGCCCACCACGGGCGTGGTCAACGCGCGGGGCGAGAGCCCGCCGGGCCGGGGCTGGGTGGTCCGTCCCCGCAGGACCGCGCTCAACCCGGCGGGATGGTGGGCCTGCGCCGCTTGCGCTCCCAGGTCCAGCAGCTCCTGACTCGCGGCGCTCAAGGCCGCGATCTCCGGGCGCAGCTCGGGCGGCGACACGGGCTCGTCGTCGTCGTCGTCCGGCATCGCCGGGATCGCGAGGGCGGTGTGCTCGTCGACGTCGACCGCCGCGGGCCGGTCGACGGCGGTGGTCTCGTGAACGGCCCCGGTCTGACCAAAGTTCGCGACCGCAGCGCCGTGACCGTCTGGCAGCCCCGCGACCAGCCGGTCCAGGAGCCCGACGGCCTCACGCGCCGAGGTGGGCCGCTGGTCCTGCCGCTTGGCGAGCAGCAGCTCCAGCACGTTCTGCACTGCGTCCGGGTCGGGGAGGTCCGGGCGCAGCCGGCCGATGTGCGGCACCGACGCGTTGACGTGCATGGACAGCAGGTCCATCGGCTGCCGCCCTTCGAAGGGCGGTCGCCCCGCCAGCATCTCGAAGAGGATCACGCCCACCGCGTAGAGGTCGGTGGCGTGGTTCACCTTCTGCCCCAGGCACTGCTCCGGCGCCATGTACTGCGGCGTCCCCACCAGCGTGCCGCTGCCGGTCAAGCTGTCGCCGCCTACCGTCGTGCCGCCCTTGGCGAGGCCGTAGTCGATGATCTTCACGTGGTGGGCAGACCACTCCGTGCGACACAGAAAGAGGTTCGACGGCTTCAGATCTCGGTGGATGATGCCCTTGTCGTGCGCCTCGTGGAGAGCGCCCAGGGCCTGCCTGGCGATGTCGACCGCCGCCCCGAGCTGCAGCGCGCCGTGGCGCTGGAGGTGTCGAAAGAGGTCGTACCCCTCGAGCAGCTCCATCACCAGGAAGACCATGCCGTCGGCCGTGTGGCCAAAGTCGATGAGCCGCACGGAGTTGGGATGCGCCAGCTGCGAGAGCACGCGCGCCTCACGGCGGAAGCGGCGGACCCAGTCCAGCGTGTCCTCGAGCGACTGCGACAGGGTTTTGATCGCCACCGGACGCTCGAGCGGCAGCTGCAGCCCGCGATACACCACGCCCGACGCGCCGCGGCCAATGACGGCCTGCAGCAGGTACCGCTCGTCCAGCTTGTGTCCGACGAGGGGGTCGTCGTCCGTCGGTTGCCCGGGCGCTGTCACTGAATGCCTCGATGCGCGTGTGGAGGCGCGAGTTTCTGCGACAGCGCCCTATGTGTCGAGTCCTGCGCGCGGGGAACGCGCTCGGGACGGGGTCGGGTGGGGTGCGTGATTCTTCCCCGGTGGGCTGGCAGTCTGCGTTTCGGGTGCGTCGACAGCGGTCGTGAAGCCAAGGGGTGAACATCGATGAGAGCGTGGAGACGAGCAGGGCCACTGCGCCACACGACGGTGCGGACGGGCGAGATCTCTGGCGCAGCGGCGGGAGGCCTGCGCCGCCGCCACAGCCGCCGACTCGCCGCGCGCGGCCGGCGGTGGGGGCTGCTCGCGGCCCTGGCGTTGGCCGGCGCTGGGATCGCTGGCGCGGGCGTCTCGGGTTGCGCCGACGCTGCTGCGACCGGTGATGGCGACAGCGCCTCGGGCGGCGACGGACAGGTCCACAGCGCGGACGGCGGTGGCGAGGGTGGCGACGGCCGGGGCGCCGCAGGGCACGACGGCGCGATTCAGGACGGCGCGATTCAGGACGGCGCGGTTCAGGACGGCGTGGGGCAGGACGGCGCGGGCGCAGACGCGTCGACGCAGCGCGCCTGCAACGGCCACCCCAAGCTGTGTGGCCGACGCCTGGATCAGGTCGTGTTTCCCGCGACGCACAACAGCATGAGCAACAGCGACGAGGGCTGGGCCTTCGCCAACCAGAACAAGGGCCTGGCGACGCAGCTGAACGACGGCGTGCGAGGCTTCCTCATCGACACCCACAAGTGGAGTAACCCCGACGACCCGTCGACCACCTCGTGGCTGTGCCACGGCCCGTGCGTGCTCGGCAGCATTCGGCTGGTCGACGCGCTCGGGGTGTTCGCGGACTTCCTGGCGAAGCACCCGAACGAGGTGCTGATCTTCGTCGTCGAAGACGCGCTCCCCGCGGCCGACTTCGCCCAGGAGATGAAGGCGAGCGGGCTGCTGCCCTACGTGATCACCCACAAGGTGGGCACCCCGTTTCCTACATTGGACGCCTTGATCGACGCCAACACGCGCCTGCTCGTCACCGTGCAGGGCAAGGGCGGCACGCCGGCCTGGATGCTGGGCTTCAACAGCGTCGGGTTCGACACGCCCTACGCGTTCAAGACCATGGCCGCGCTGCAGAAGTCCGGCGGTGACGACGACTCGTGCCGTCGCTTTCGCGGGACCGAGGGGGCGCCCCTCTTCCTGGTGAACCACTGGGTCGCGGAGGTGCTGCCCACCCCCTTCTGGTCGGAGCAGGCCAACGCGGCCGACGTCTTGCTCACGCGCGCTCAGCGCTGCGCGGCCCTGCACAAGCGGCCTCCGACCCTCCTGGCGGTGGACCACTACGACCTCGGCGGGCTCTTCTCCGTGGTGCGGACGCTCAACGGCCTGCCATAGGCCAGCGCGGCGCCCACGCTACAGCTGCACACCGAGGAAGGCGCCGGGGCTGAGGTTGACCTGGGTCTGTTGGGTCTCCGAGGTGACGGTCCGGCTGCAGCACAGGGTCTCGCGCGGCTCACGGTGGTCGAAGGCGATGGCCCAGTTGGCCTTGACGCCGCCGAAGACCGCCAGGCGGTTGAACACGCGGAAGCCGACCATCACGCGGCTGCGGACCAGCATGTCGTTGACACGCTCGGGGTTGGCGCTGTCCCAGAAGGTGCCCGCCAGGCCGTCGAAGTCGAGGTAGAGCCGGTCGGTCAGATCGACGTGGCCGCCCCAGCCGATGCCGAACTCCGTCTTGTCGTCGCCGCGGGTGCTGTAGCCGGCCATGAGCAGCGTGTACATGTGCTGGCCACCGAACTTCAGGCCGACGTTGGCGATGCCCGTGTCGCTGGTCCACAGCTCGAGGTGGTTGTAGCCATTGCGGATGAAGCTGAAGAGCCCGTACGCGTCCCCCGAGCCCCCCGAGCTGACGTTGAACACGCCGAACTGCGTGCCCGTGGACGTGCCGGCCACGTTCACCACGCCCGCTTGGACCCCGCGGAGGTCGGAGGCGACGTTGGCCGCGCCCGCCACCTGCAGGCCGTGCACGACGCCGCCCAGGTTCACCGCGCCTGCGAGCTGGGCGCCTCGCACGGTGCCGCTGAGGTTGAGCGCGCCGGCCGCCTGTACGCCGCGGATGGCGTGCGAGACGTTGACGGCCCCGGCGAACTGGCCGCCGTCGACCTCCCCTGCGGCGAGGTTGAGCGCGCCGGCGGCCTGCACGCCGTGCATGTTGCCGAGCGACACGTTGAGCGCGCCGGCGCCTTGCATGCCCGCGGCCTCGGTGGTCGCGATGTTGAAGACCGAGGCGGCGGCGAGCCCACGCGTCACACGGTGGACGCCGCCGATGAGGTAGAGCGACATGCGCCGGACCTCAGCGTCGAAGGTGACCCCGCGAAAGGAGACGAAGGGCGCAAACCCGATGTCGAAGGCGACCTGCTTGCCCGATGTTGGCTGAGCTGGCGGCGGCGCCTGGTGCACCACGTCGGGCCCTCCAGGGGCGCCGCCGCGGCTGCGGGTGGCGACGCGGCTGGCCTCGTGGAAGGTGCCCACGTCGACGTTGACCCGCCCGCTCAGGCGCACGGTGGTGGTGTAGACGCGCCCGCGCTGGTGGAGGTTGAGTCGGTAGTCGCCGGGCTCGAGCCCGATCTCCACCCTGCGACCCGGCACCTTCTCGAGCTCGGCCACCAGCTGCCCGACCCGGTCGCGGATGAAGAAGCGACCCACCGTGGGCTTGCCGAAGACGAGCACCGACGCGCTCTGGCTGAGGCCGGTGAGCACGATGTCGCCCGAGCCTGCCAGCTCGAAGTCGTAGTTCGCGTGCTGCGGCCCCTTGGCGGTGCGCTCCGTCCGCGCGAGCGTGCGGTGAAAGGCGTACTGGTAGGCCTCCGAGAGCGTCACGCGGCGATCGCCGTCGACGTCGGCCGCGCCCCGGAGGCCGGTGACCAGGTGGTGCGTGAAGTACGAGGCCTGGATGCGGTCGGACTCCTGAGCGACCTCGTTGGCGCTGCTGGAGGTGAGGTAGGCGTGGCCCTTCACCTGCGACGACGCGTCGAAGAGGAAGGGCGCGCGGCGCTTGCCCCCCTTGGTCCGGATCATCGCGCCGCTGGCGCACGAGTCGAGGATGGCGATGCGCACGTCGGCGCCCAGGGCGGCCAGGCGCGTGCGGAGCTCGGCCCAGTCGAGCCGCTCGCCACCGGGCAGCAGGCCGCGCTCGTCGCTGTGACCCGAGTAGTAGAACACCAGCTCCACGCGGCGGTGGCGCGCGCGCGCCTTGGCGATGCGGCCGCGCAGCGTCTCCAAGACGGTGCGGATCTTGGCCGGCGTCGCCTCGTAGAGCGTGACCAGGTCGCCGCGCTGGACGCCGCCGTAGGCTCCCACCACGTGCGCGAAGCGCTTGGCGTCGCTGTTGGCGTAGCGCAGCGTGACCCGCTCGCCGCCGCCGCTGTTGGCGCCCACGACCAGCGCGAAGCGGCGGACCACCTCCTTGGCCTGGGCAGGGGACGCGATGAGTCCCAGGGCGACGACGCTGGCCAGGAGCAAGGCACGAGCGCGAGAGAGACGTGAGTCGGGGGTCATCGGGTGCTCCCATGGGCGCGGGCTGGCGCCTTCTTCACCACAAAGGAAGTCTGCGTGAGCCCGGCGGGCAGCGCGAGCTTGGCGCGGGCCGGGTCCTTGCTGGCGGTCACCGCGTGGGCGGCGATCTCCAGCGGCCTGAGCGCGAAGGGCTCGTCGCTCATGACCAGGAAGAAGCGCTCGAAGGCCGGCGCGTCGTCCAGCTCGTAGCTGTGGTCGAGCATGACCGCCTGACCGGGTTGGACCCGCAGCGCCTTGGCCCGCGGCGACTCGGTGTCGACCCCGTCGGGGTGGTGCCAGGTGACCTGGCCCCGCCCGTCGACCGAGCAGATCGCCACCCACGCCGGGCGGCGGGCGTTGTAGCCGAGCTGCACCAGGTCGCCCGCGCGGGCCTGGGCGCCGTTGGCCATGTGCTCGACCCCGTCGGCGCGCTTGCGAAAGACGAGCAGGTCGACCGGGCGCGTCGGCGTGGCCGCGCTGGTGCCCTTGGTGCGGATGACCTCGTCGAGCGGGCGCTGCAGCCC